>JBCBVA010000076.1:0-18403 GCA_039817825.1 Cyanobacteria bacterium J06642_12
CAGTTAGTGAAGTCGGTGCCATCCGACAAAAACGCGCAAAAGACACAGTGTTCCATGTGGAACATGGGCATGTGCTGGTGAATGGTGAGTTCGAACCAGTCGGGAGGAGCGTTGGTGAGCAGGGCGGCGAGCTGATCGATATTGAGGTCGTAGGAGGCCGTCAACCGTTCCAGGTTGAAGCGATCCATGTAGTGGCGAGCGGTAATGGGGTTGGCCACGTTGAGGGAGAAGTCCCCAATGTAACGATCGCCTTTGAAATATTCCATATGGTCGTAGTTGCGCACCAAATAGCCATCGGCATTGCTGGTTTTGACTTGCTGCAGAATCCAATTTTCTAGCGGCTTCGTGATGCGAGGGGGGGCCACCCAGATGGTTTGGTTGGCGGTAGTGGGGTTGGATTTCACCATGCGCACGGCCTCGCGATAGACACGCGGATCTTCAAATTCGCAGTACAGGGTTTTGAGGCCTGCCGTCCAGGCCATTTCTAGCTGATCGAGCGATCGCGCCAACACAATTAGCTCGCTATCTGAATCTGTTAGAGCAGGGCTGGCAGGAAGTAAGTCTTGATAGCTGGCCGTTTCGTTCAGTTGCCAGCGGTGCGGACGCGCTCTCAGCTCGTCCAGTTGGTCCACCAAGCTACGGCGCATGCGGTTCAGTTCGCTCACGGGTAGCATGACCGCGCCATCTAGTTCGACGTTGAGAGTCCCCAATTCAAACGGCGTCCCCCCCAGCCGTCCGAGTTGCTTGCGCAATCGTCCTTCGTCCAACGGCTTGGAATGGGCTTCCACCAGCGGCATTTCAGACTGGATAGTGACGACGTGACCGATGCGATCGCGGGCCACCAGCGTCAGAGGCTCCCCCACCGCTCCAGCCACATCACAATCAATTGGACGGCTGAACTTTGGGGCATCTCCGGCAAAACTTTGGCGAATGGAGCGTTCGAGTTCGAGGTCGCTGGTTTTCCAGAGGCGATCGCCCACATGTACCCGTCGCCAATCGACGGCATCGCGGCCAAAGCCAATCCAAGCCAGTTTCCCGGCCTCATCGACGGTGTAAACCCGTCCGCCCTCTTCTCTCTGTTGGGGATTGCCACAGTCAAACACCACGCCGTCCCCCGCTTTTAGCGGTGCTTGTAGTTGGATGGCAATTTTCTTGCCTTTGATTTTGCTGACCCGTCCCAGATACACCCCCCGCTTTTTGCCAAACCGAGCGTGAACGAGTTTCTGGTTGTCAATGCCGTTCATCCAGCCGGTGTAGAGACCGCGCGAAAAGCTCATTTCCAGGCTGTAGCGATCGCTTTTATTCACCCCATACTCGGCAGTATCGATTACCCGATCCAATGCCTCGCGATAGACCCGCGTCACGTTGGCCACGTACTCCGGCGTTTTCAGGCGGCCTTCGATTTTGAGGCTGGTCACCCCCGATTTGACTAGCTCGGGCAGGACAGACAGACCCGAGAGATCTTGGGGACTGAGTAGGTATTGGCGATCGCCCAGCGGTACGGTCTGGCCATCCGAAATCAGTTCGTAGGTCATGCGGCAGGCTTGAGCACATTCCCCTCGGTTGGCCGAACGCCCTCCCAAGGCTTCACTGGTCAAACATTGACCGGAGTAAGCCACGCACAGGGCACCGTGAACGAACACTTCCAGCGGTAATTGAGCGTCTCGGGTTTGGAGTTGCTGCTGAATTTTGTTGATGTCTTTGAGAGAGCATTCGCGGGCCAGCACCACCAAGTCGCAGCCCAACGATTTGGCAAACTCCACCCCTACCGAACTGGTGACGGTCATTTGTGTGGACGCGTGGATGGGGAAGTCAGGGGACAGATGACGAATCAGCCGACAGATACCCACATCCTGAACGATCGCGGCATCCACCCCCGCCGCAATGATGGCTCGTAGGTATTGCTCTGCTTGAGCTAGTTCGTCGGCAAAGGTGAGGGTATTGAAGGTGACGTAGGCTTTGACCCCTCGCTGGTGCAGCCAGGGAATCAGCTCGGCTAAATCCCCTTCGGTAAAGTTGTGCGCCCGCATGCGGGCATTGAATTTATCCAGCCCAAAATAAATCGCATCCGCCCCGTTCTCGACGGCGGCTTTGGCACAATCCCAATCTCCTGCCGGGGCCAGCAGTTCGGGCCGCTGAAGTTTAGACAACAGGTGTTGTGGGGCCGAAGTGGAATGGCTGGAGGAAACAGTCATGGAGAGGAAATCTGGTGTTGAGGATTGAGATTCTAGAGCAGTGACCATATCACTGCGGACATTTCAGCTATGGCAATCGCTGTCTGCACTTAGAGGTGAGTGTCCTAACTGAAATGAAAAACGCTATATTTGCCAGGAGCTAGCCTAGCTCAACTCCACCTCGGCGTGTTTGGAGCAAGGCCAAATTTGTATTGGATCGCTGCGACTCCATTACGCGCAGCCTTCTCAGAGCGCTACTGGTTATCGACCAGCAACAGGCGTCGCTGTTGGCGAATGGCTTCTGAATGTTTTCGAATCAAAGCCATCACCTGTAGGGGTTGATAAATAGCTTTGACTCGCACGGCAGGAGTGGTGCGATCGTCGGACAGCAACACCACATCCCCCGCGCCAACTAGCCGGGTCAACAACGGCTCCACCACCGTGACATCAGTAACTCGGTACAGCTCTAGCGTGTCGGTGCGACGATTGATGACACCACGCTGCACAATAAACCGCTCTTCTGTCAGGGTGTACACCGTGCTGCCAACCGCAAACCAGGCCCAGGCTAGCTTCAGCAATTGAATGATGGCTACCAACCCAATGATGGCCAGCAAGATCGTCCCCACCGGCACGGGGAGAGAGTCGAGATCCACCCCTCTTTGATTCACCGCATTCAAGATAGGGGCGCGGGCCAAGAAAACAGCCACCAATATTGCTAGTACCAGCAGCGATCGCAACCCTTGCGCAAGATTCAGGATCTGGGACGGAGACCCCGACCATACTGTGTGTTCGCTAGCCGTTGTTACTGTCATACGCTTGTCTTCGCCTTAGCTAATCAATAGCCCCATAAATGGCGCATTGGGTCTCCCCAAACCGCTCTTGTCGCTGCCAGGCCCAAATTTGATCGCCATAGGAAAAATGCCACCACTCGTTGGGGTGCCCGATAAACCCAGCCGCCTCCATTGCATCAAATAACAGAGTTCGATGGTGGTGAAATTGTTGATCTTCTGGACAAGAACTCTCGCGGAAATGGTAAGGGTGCGATCGCTCTGAAATCTCGTCAATTGGCGACCCCATATCGATGGCCTTCCCCTGTGCATCGGCCAACGTCAGGTCAATCGCCGCCCCGGTACTGTGGGGGGGCGGCGTCGCCGGATTTTCGCTGGGAATCGCCCAGAATTCCAGCACTTCGCTCATGACAGCTTCCCGCTGCTGAGGTGTCAGAGTCTCAGGCTGAAGGTGGCGATCGCTCAACAGTTGACGGTAGGTGTGCTGCACCATGTACCGCTGTACGGCGATCGGCCGAAAAGCATCGAATACCAACAGCGTCCAGCTCGGCTGATGCTGCCGTACGAATTGCTGGGCTGCCTCCAGCTTGGCCACAACCGCCTGTCGCAACACAAACGGAGACGCCCCACCGTAATCGGCTCCAACCGCCACGTAGGGATGGGGCTGCAGTCTCGGGAAGCCAGCGGGTAGATCTTGCAACGGGTCGCCACATTCGGCGATCGGGATGGAATGGTAAGGCTTTGTTGGCACGACAGAAATTGACTCATCCGTTCAGATACCGTTAACCAGTAACTGTATCGCGTGCAAAGCAAGCGTGCTGGCAGCCAACCATCGAATGTAGCCAGTTAGCGTAACAGTGGTGAACTCTTACTCTCCCCTAGGCTTGCCGAACATCCCCATAGCAGACCCGTAGGAAGAACTTAGCGCTAGAAAAAACATGACACATCCAATCACGCGCCTTAATCCCCCGACATTGCCGAATGCTGGCGAAATGGGATATTCACAAATATCGATCGTAGAACCGGGCCGTATGGCTTATGTATCTGGCCAAGTGGCATGGCAGCCAAACGGTGAGCCAGTACCAGAAAACTTGTCCGAACAAATGAGTATTGTCTCGCTCAACACAAAGGCCGCGCTAGATGCCATTGGGGCTGCACCCCATGATGTTGCGATCGCACGCATTTACGTGACCAATCTCACCCCTGAACGATTGGAAGCCGTTATGCCACCGTTTCTAGCCATTTTTGAGGGGGCGCAACCCTGCGTTACGGGGGTGGGTGTCGAGGTGCTTGCTGCGCCCGACCTGCAAGTTGAATTGGAGTTGGTTGTTAGGCTTCCTGACTAGTTGTTGCCTTCAGGATACGAAGCCTGCAGCTGTTGAGGACATGTCTATTTCAAGCCTAATAATCACTGATTAGCTCGCCCACCCCTAAGAGCCGGTGACGATCTTGCGAATCTGCTTGAGACCAGCCTCGGTATAAGGAGCGTAGCGCCATTTGAGGTCGAGCCACAGCCCCTTTTTGAGCACTGATTTGTAATGGGAAAACGTATCGAAGGTGAATTTGCCATGATACGCACCAATGCCGCTATCCCCGACCCCACCAAAGGGTAGGGTATCGACCCCCACATGCATGACCGTGTCGTTAATGCAGGCACCGCCAGATGATGTCGAATTCAAAACCCGCTCTTGCACATCCGAGCTACTGGAGAATACATACAGCGCCAGCGGTTTGGGGCGCGAGTTGATTTTAGAGATCGCCTCATCCAGCGAGTCGTAGACCAGTACGGGCAGGATGGGGCCGAAGATCTCCTCCTGCATGACAGCATCATCCCAACTGACATTATTCAGAACGGTCGGAGCAATGTAGCGTCGATCGCGATCGTTATCCCCGCCAATCGCTACCTGCGCATCGCTCAAAAATTGCACCAATCGGTCAAAATGACGGTCGTGGATAATCCGCCCGAAATCCGAACTCTGCTCGGGATTATCTCCAAAGAACTCGGCAATCGTCGTTCGCATTTGCCCGATAAATGCATCCTGAATGCGGCGATCGACCAGGATGTAGTCGGGGGCAATGCAGGTCTGTCCGGCATTAATAAATTTTCCCCAAGCAATCCGGCGGGCAGCCACATCTAGCTTGACGTCTGCATCCACAATGCACGGACTTTTACCTCCCAACTCCAGCGTCACAGGGGTCAGCGTCTTGGCCGCCTCCTGCATAATGATGCGCCCTACTTCCGTCCCACCCGTGAAGAAAATATGGTCGAACTTTTCCTTCAATAACTGCTGACTGGTATCCACTTCCCCCTCAAACACGGCAACGTAATCGGGCTCGAAGGCGGCATTCACAATATCGGCCACCACCTTCGAGGTGTGCGGGGCGTGCTCGGAGGGCTTCAATACGGCACAATTGCCAGCCGCGATCGCCCCCACCAACGGCGACATCATCAGCTGAAACGGATAATTCCAAGGGCCGATAATCAGCACGACACCTAGCGGTTCCGGCTGCCTCCAGGCTGACCCCGGAAACTGATCGATACCCAGTTTGACCTTCTCGGGTCTCATCCAGCGCGTCAGGTCTTTGAGAGCCTTATTCACCTCGGCCAGGGTGGCAATTTCAAAATAAGCTTCGAACGCAGGGCGGCCCAGATCGGCTTTGGCAGCGGCCAGAATGTCCTCTTGGCGATCGATAATGGCCTGCTTCAAACACTCCAACTGCTCTAACCGAAACTCCAGCGATTTGGTCTGACCGGTGGAGAAGAACTGCCGTTGCCGAGCAACAACATCGGGAATGGCGGGACGGGTCATTTGAGCGGTCACGGCTGTACTCCTGCGGTGGAATCGAATCGTAGGGCGGGCGAGTCACTGCTGTTGCCGTAGGGAACTCTCCTCGGACACACTACAATTCACCTTCAGTATGCAACTTCCCCCTGTACCCCGATTATTTTACGAATCCCCCAAACGAATAACCCGAATGAATAACCCGATTGTTTTGCTATTTACCGTGTTCGCTTCGGCAGCGATCGCCCCGGTATTGGGTAAGCGGTTGCGCATTCCCGCTCTCGTCCTGCTCATCGGGATTGGCGCGATCGCTGGCACGTACGGATTGGGATGGCTGGAGCGAGACGCCCAACTGATTCTGATGGAAAAAATTGGATTGCTGATGATTATGCTGCTGGCAGGGCTGCAAACCGATCTGAGCGATTTGGGGAAAGTCGGCCCGCGAGCACTCGTCTTTGGATTGCTGACGTTTGGGGTGCCGTTTGCGATCGGGGCCGGTACCGGCAGCGTCCTCGGCTTAGGACTATTTGGTGCAGTGCTGGTGGGGCTGCTGTATTCGCCGCACATGTTAGTTAGCTTTCCGTTGGTGGCCGAAATGGGACTGGCCCAAACGGAAGTGGTGGCAGTGGCGGTCGGTGGAACGGCGGTGACAACGGTGGTGACGCTGGCGGGATATGCAATTGTGCAGGCGGCGGCAACGGGCTCAGTAGATCTAATGCTGTGGGTGCGGCTGTTGGTGCTGCTACCCGCGCTAGCGATCGTCTGTTGGATCGGGTTGCCCTATCTAGGTCGAGTTGCCTTTGCACCCACTGACAAAGGATTGCTGCCGCTTTCCATCTCCACCCGTGTCGCGCTCGTACTCGCGATTGTGTTTGCAGTCGCCTCCCTAACTCAACTACTAGGGGTGGATGCCATTGTGGGGGCCTTTATTGCGGGGCTGGCCCTCAATCGCTCGGTTCCGGCGGCAGGCTCGCCGGTCGTATCTCATCTAGAAACCATCGGCAACGGCCTATTTATTCCGGCGTTTCTCCTGTCTGCGGGGGTGTTGTGCAATGTCAGGGTGTTTGTGACTCAACCGACCAGTTTGCTGTTGGGGTTGGCGATCGTGGCTGGGGCTTGCGGAGGCAAGGTCGTGGCCGCTTGGCTTGCGGGACAGTGGTTTGGATACGATTGGCCCGAGGTACTGGTGATAGCGGGATTGACCCTATCGCGGGCGGCACTCATCTTGGTCATCGTGCTGTTTGGCCAGGACGCAGGCTTGCTGGATGCTCGATTATTCAACGCGGCGATCGTATACGTGGCATTAACCTTACTGATTGGACCAGTGGTGACGGAGTTGGGGGGTAACGCCAAGATTCGGAGGAGAGAAGTGTAGCAATTCGCTATAAGGCTTAGCGTATCGAGGTAGCTCAAAGCCTCGATCTAGAAGGAAAAATGCTTAGGGAACTCTCCATAACGGACTGCCGATCGCTACATTGCTGTAAATTTCATCCGCGATTGGTTGCAATCGAAGCGATCGACTGGGCTTACAGTGCTTTTCGACAAAAATCTAGCAACAACTGGAGTTATTCAGTCTCCGTCGTTGATTCGGAGGCTGGGGCCGGATCGCTCGGTCCAACAGTCTTAAACAGGCGAACACCCAGAGCGATCGATCCAGCAACAATGGCGAAACCAATAATAAATCCCCCAACGAATCGACCCACCGATCCTCCCGATCGCTTCGGCTGACTCGTTCTGAATTCATCTCGATAAGACGGGGTACCGTCCCCATAGATATCACCGTCTCCATCAACATCCCCAACTGCAGTCATGGCATCTGCAGACGGTGACGCGTCACCTCCATCTCCCACAATCCCGGCAGAAGCACTGGCATCGGAGGAGAAACCAAGAACGTTTTCGTCCACAACTTCTCCCATCGATACCACTGGCGCAGATTCCAAGGCATCGAGAAATACCGCCTCGCTATTTGGTTCGGGCGTATCCTCTGTCGCTTGCTCTTGAGGAGGGGATTCAACATCACCAAACGACGTAACGCTAGCGAGTTCTCCGGCCCCATCCAGATATCCCCCTTCAATCTCACGGATTAACTCATCATCGTCAGTAATGCCTGTTGATTGGGGAGAAAAGGTCTCTTCGAGGGAGAGAGAGGACTCATCCACAGAGTCTGCCGCAGCATCACTGCCGCCCATCACCGAGGCAGGCACAGAAGGGCGGTTGGGGAGAACAGGGCTGAGAAGGTGGGGGGGAATCGGTGTGGACCTCGATTCCGTTGGGCTAGTTGAGGTATTGGTTTGCTGGGTGTCGACTTGCTGGGTCTCTATGTCTGGAAAATCTGCGACAGGCATGCTGGCAGGTGGCGATGAGTCGACAATCGCTCCCTCCCCCGCCGAAACAGACGCCCCTGCTGAGACCGCTACACCTGCAGATGCGATCGCTCCCACTGCAACAGCAGTTGAGGACAGCACCTCGACATCCGTTCTGGATGGGGCAGAACCAACGGCTGGGGTAACAACACTCATGCCAGAAATCTCGGGAGCACCAGCAGAGTCAGTTTCACCGATCGCAATTCTAGGAAGTGGGGCGGCGACGGGTTGTGGAGATCGCTCAGGGTAGTCGCAAGCAATCGGCTTGAATGGCGCGTTACTGGGGATTGCCGCTGCACAGAAAAAATTCGGTATCCGCGATCGCCAAGGTAGGGATGGGGCAGACGCTGTTGGGCAGTACAAATTGGCTGGAAGCGTGAAAGACATGCGCGCTCTATCGCTCAATTAGCAACCTATATTACATGCTTGCGAAGTATCACGGTAGTCTTTTGCGTTTCAATCGGGGAAAGTTACGCAGAACCGTTGGGTATACTAAGAAACTTTTCTTGCAGGAGAGTCCGTACTGACAGTGCCTTGAAATAGTGCGTGAATGAGTTGCGTTACCCCATCATTACTCTTCAGCGTGGCAGTATTCGACTGGTGCTGCCGACAGAATTGCCGCTCGGTGAAGAGAGACAGAGACAATTCCAGGTCAAACAGACGGAATCGCGAACACAGGGCAAGACAGTTCGATTGAGACAATCGACCAATAGTTAATAGTTAACAGCTCTACGAAATCAGTCGTTCAGGGAACCAGCCACCAGACACTCTATCTAGCCATTCAGGTAATTGACCAGCGCGGTCAACCGCTCCCAAGCTGCTCCACTGGCCAAAATATCTTTGGCTTTTTGCACCCCAGCAGCCCAATCCGGCACATCTCCCGCCACCCAAAGCGCCAGGGCGACATTGAGGGCAACAGCCTCGGTCTGAGCCGTAGTGGCGTTGCCCTGTAAAACAGCGGTCATGATGGCGGAGTTTTCAGCGACTTCTCCTCCTTTCAAATCTGCCAGCGTTGCGGGCTGCAAGCCCAACGATTGCGGGTCCAACACCTCAGTCGTCACCTGGCCACTGTCGAGAACGGCTAGATCGGTGGGGGCCCCCAATCCCGCTTCATCCACCCCTTCGCGACCGTGTAACGAAATCGCCCGCTGGCATCCCAAGAGCTTAAACGCTTCAGCGATGGTCCCCACCAAGGTAGGGCTATAGACCCCCACCACCTGACCGGTCGGCCCTAACGGATTGACCAACGGCCCCAACAAGTTAAAGATAGTGCGCACTTTTAAGGTTTTGCGATAGGGCACAACGGCTTTCATTGCGGGGTGCCAACCGGGGGCAAATAAGAATGTAATGCCCACATCGTTGACCGCCGAGCGAATCCGATCGCCCTCCGCCTGCAGGTTCACCCCCAACGCCTCCAACACATCGGCAGACCCAACTTTACTGGAGGCCGACCGGTTGCCGTGTTTGGCCACTGGAATCCCGGCGGCACTAACCACAAACGCGACCGCTGTCGAAATATTGAACGTTCCGGCTCCATCACCGCCCGTACCGCAGGTGTCGACCAATACGGGCAGGTTGAGAGGGTCACCTTTCGAGGCCCGCTGCAAGACGCGAGCCATCCCTGCTAGCTCGGGCGCGGTAACCCCTTTCGCCTGCAATGCTGCCAACAATGCCCCGGATGTCACATCTGGCACATCCCCATTCAGCCAGCCATTCATCAACTGTTCCGCTTGTGCTTCAGAGAGGGATTGGCGATCGAGCAGTTGCTGGAGCAGCTGGGGCCACACATCTGTTACCGGAGACTGAACGGTCATAAAGCGGTTCGGGGATGGGTACAGTTCGGACTAATTTTAGTCTCGTGCGGAGATCTTGGTACATCTCGCCAGCCGAACTGCAATGATTTGTTGGTTGTCTGAGGAGAATGATGCGTTGGACGAAGGGTCAGTGGGGAATCTACAGCCGTGGCCATATCACTGCGGACATTTCACGTTCTCCCCAGACGAGGTCTAGGAACCGCTGTCCTAACTGAAATGGCAAACACTATAAGTGCCGCTACTTCACCAGACCCGTCCGAAGAGCACGCACAGCAGCTTGAGTACGATCGCTGGCTTTCAGTTTTTGCAGCAAATTGCGCACGTGGGTTTTGACAGTGCCCATCCCAATCTGAAACTCTTCGGCGATCGCGGCGTTGCTGTACCCATCCACAATTTTTTCTAGGACTTCCAACTCCCGCTCGGTTAACGGAGACTCGTCCAGATGTTCTGAGAGTTCGGTATCTGCAGCCGAGATGCTAATGGTATCGGGTTCGTCAACTTCGGTGCGAATGCGATCGAGCACAATATGGGCGATCGCCGGATCGATCCAGGCATGCCCGGCCTTCAGTTGCACCAGCGCCAGCCCAAGGTTATCGGCCACAAACGCCTTCAAGCAGTAACCATCTGCTCCTGCAGAAAACGCTTCCAGCACCGAATCTTCGCGATCGCTCCCCGTCAGAATCAACACCTGCAGGTGGGGGCATCGGGATTTCGCCTGCGCGATCGGCTCGATACCGTCCATATCTGGTAAGCCAATGTTGACGATGGCGACATCGGGCTGGAGAACGCTCAATCGCTCTAGGAACGCAGCACCGGTCACAAACTCGGCCACCAACTCCACATCGTTCATTTGACACAATACCGATCGGACTACCGCCCGAACTGGCTCGCAATCTTCCACCACAATCGCACGCATAGCATGTGAAGACCTGAGGGATGGGGAGGGCCGAGTAGTCATTAATAGCAGGAAATTGCAGGAAGCATGAGGAACGGCACCCGGAAGAACAGTGCCATACAGTGCGGGGCACAGACAGGCTAACTGCAGATGCAGCAGCATGCCGCAAGAGCAACAACTCCACTGGTATTTGCGCACATAAGCCTACCCAGCAGGAGTGGAGCCGATACCATTGGTAGCGATCGCCCTTGTCGTTTCGCGATCGTCAGCCATTGGTGTGTCGACCTAACCTATCACTTCACTCACTCACAACCTGAAGACATCTCCAGTCGCGCGATATCCCCGAATAGCAAGGAAAATCGCACCAGAACGTCCAAGGTATTTTTACCATGTCTGCACCCTCTACTGGACTCATACCTGCCGGACTACTGTCGTCCGCCTCTGTCGCAGTCCTTGCACTATCGCTGCTAATTTCGAGAGGTGATACCTACGCTCAATCTGTCCTCCCCAGCGAGGCATCCAATCCTCCGACTGAAGACACCCTGACTGAAGACACCTCGACTGAAGACGCAGCTCAAGGACAGGTTGAGGTTGAGGTGGGCCGTTTGGATCGCTGGCTGGACGATCCCGAAGCCGCTGAATTTGAATCCCCCTCCCAATTTGAACCCGATGGAGTCAGCTCCCCAGACCAGGACACCTCCGGGGTTTACGACGATTCGAGCAGCAATGAATCAGCCTTTGGCAATCAGCCGACCTTTGAATTGGATATTGGCGTCCAACAGGGGCCCAGCGATGGAGATGGCAACGGGGGACTGAGCGGAGAGGATGGCGACTCCAGTAGCGGTGATGCATCTGCAGGGGATGGTAGCGGTACCGGGCAAGGGGCATCGAATGGCTTGGACGAGGATGGCGCTGGCCGCCGGGATGGGAGTGGTTCTGGGTCACCATCGGGAACGGGAGATGGTTCTGA
Organism: Cyanobacteria bacterium J06642_12; assembly: GCA_039817825.1. Classification (GTDB taxonomy): domain Bacteria; phylum Cyanobacteriota; class Cyanobacteriia; order Thermostichales; family PCC-7336; genus PCC-7336. Next base: position 11,788 of record JBCBVA010000076.1, read on the forward strand.
TGTGGGAAATGGTAGAGGCACGACCGAACCTGGACAGGGAACTCCGGGGGGAGAGGGGCCGGTGCGAACGCGGCGAGACTATATCCCTCAGGTGACGGGGGTGATTGTGGATGCGCGTCAGTTGGACTTTCTGCCCAGCATGTCGATGCGGCTGTTCGATCCAGACGGCAACCAGGTTTACACCACACCCAGCACCAATCAACAATTGAATGCATCGCAAGTAGCCGTCAACGGAACGGCATTGTTTGTGACAGACGAAGCGCAAGCTCTCGAGTTAATTAATAGAATTGGCGAACGGCCGCATACCGTCGTAGCGCAGCGCACCCAGGGGTATGATTTGGTGATTTCTAATCAGGATGCGTGGGAGTTACGCAACCAAAATCAGAGCGATCGCTTTTTAGAAACCTACTCTGTCGTGGTGATCTGGCAACCGCGTAACTAAGACACCGCACTCTATAGCAATACGAGATCGAGAGTATTCTCAGCATTTCGCCCAATATCGGAGCACAACGACCGTTAGACGCTCAAGCTGGCCGTGCAATTTTGGGCCAATGCTTGAGCGCCATCTGCGAAGCCGCTTCCAACCGAGCAAAATCGAGATCGACGTCCACCCCCCACGACTGGCTGCTGGAATGTATGCCCATCACCAGTTTTTCCAAATCGGTACTGCCACCGGCTGGACCAACGCCCAGCAGCGTCCCTTCCAACTGGCGAGCACCGGCATTCAACGCCGCCAGCGCATTATCGACCGCCCACCCTTCGTGATTGTGACAGTGGGCTGCCAGGACCGTATTCGGCATGGGCACCTGCTCGCAAAGGTCAGACAACAGGCGAGCAAATTCATCGGGGGCAGCGTTCCCCTGCGTATCGGCGATACAGATGGTGGAGGCCCCAGCCCCGATCGCGGATTCTATGGCTCGAACCAGGGTGTCCAAATCGCTATCGGTGGCGTTCATGGCCGTCCACTGTACGTCATCGGTAAACTGACGAGCCGTCCTGACGGAATCTTCCACTCGCTCGATAACTCGCTCTAGATCGTCGGGCCGCTTCAACTGAGTCGAACTAAAGGTGTGGATGCGAAACGGTGGCAAGCTGGCAACACCGGACTGCGATCGCCCTGACGCAATCGCATCGGCAACCTGCTTGATGTCGGCCTGCCGAGCACCAGCCAAACCGCACACGATGGCCTTTGACAGCACTTCCGCAACCGCTGTCAGCCCTTGCAAATCCCCTTTACCGTCAATCCAGTAGCCCGCCTCGATCGCATCCACCCCAGCCCGCTCTAACAACGTGGCCAGCTCAACCCGCTGAGCAATCGCCAAATCCCGTTTCCCCTGCAGACCATCGCGCAATGTGGAATCAAACAATCGGATGCGATCGAGCTGAAGGGGCATGGTGGTGGATCGGCTGAGTTGCTATCAAACTTGTATCAAATTTAGTTGAGATCGCCATTGGGAGCCCACTCTCAATCAAACTCAATCCAAATATAAATTAAACATTAAATATTTCCATTGTTTTCTTGTCTTGAATCCGCATTGCAAACCCGTAAACAAAAACCAGCTCAGTGCGTAACACTTAACACTGCTAGTGCTATTTAAAACATCTTTTTTTTGGGGCACGTTCTTTTTCTGGCAGCTCGGAACATTTCTTTGCAAATTACGAAAGCATATTGGATCGAATTCTCTATTTCCTATAGAGTGTGATACTTATTCAGGCAGGTAGAGCTGACATCATTCGGCTTAGGCCCGTAGGACAAATCGTGTTCCCTCACTAGCGGGAATTTTAGGTTCCGCTCGAATGTGTCGTGTTTATTCGGTGTCTTATGCTTTTTAATATTCAGCCCCCTATAGCGGCGATCGATCCAGTTTTTTTGAAACCTCCTCTGGTGTTTGCCCAAGCAGGGCCAATTGGACAGTTTTTTAATGAAATCAGCTCACAGCTAGGTGATTTTTTACCCAGCCTGTTAGGGGCGATCGCGGTCTTTATTGCTGGATTCATTCTGGCAAATATTCTTGCGAGTGCAGTTAAGCGACTTATCGCTAGCACTGATTGGGACGAACAGGTCTATGCAAAGTTAGCCGGAAAATCTCTGGAAGAACGGCCTGAGACTGACAAATACGCAGCGCTGATTGTTTTCTGGACCACGCTGATTCTGTTTGCCCTGGCAGCGTTAAGCATCCTAAACATCACAACCATCTCGGCCCCCGTTGGTGTGGTGCTGAGTCAGGCGCTGAAAGTGGGTGCCCTAGCGCTAGTCGCTTGGTTGGTTGCAACGGCGTGCAAGTTGATCGTTGTGCGAGTATCGACTGCCGCTCAGTTAGACAACAAGCTGGCAGAAACAACTCAATCGGAAGGGGATTCACCTTTTCCGGTTGGAGAATCTCTAGGAACCGCCCTGTATTGGTTGGTCTGGGTTCTATTCCTGCCACTGATTCTGGATGTACTCAGCCTAGATGTTTCTTCTGTTGATAACCTGTTCGATCAGCTTCTGTCTGCACTGCCCAACATCATTAAGGCGGCATCGATCCTCGGTGTGGGTTGGCTGGCGGCAACCATCGTGCGCATGGTGATTTCCAACTTCCTCAAATCTGCGGGTGCCGATAGCCTTGGCACTCGAATGGGATTACCCGATACCGAAGAGGGGCTGAAGCTATCCGATTTAGCCGGATTAGTTCTGTTCGCCCTGATTTTGGCGCTAGCTGCAACTGCAGCCCTGGAAGCACTGGCCATTGACGCCATCTCTCGCCCTGCAATCGCCGCGATCGAACAATTCACAACCGCACTGCCGCAAGTGTTGACGGCGGCGGGCGTGCTGGCCGTACTCTTCTTCATCGGACGGATTATTGCCAACATTGTCACCAGCCTGTTGACAGGATTGGGATTTGACAACATTCTCTCCTGGCTCGGTTTATCACCCATTCAATCCCCCGCGTTATCGGCATCCACAGAAGGGGATGAATCCCAAGAGAGCAGTTCCGCACCACTGGCAGCCCAGTCTCCATCAGAGTTAGTCGGCACCTTTGTCTTAGTCCTCATCATGTTGGGGGCTGCGGTGACGGCGGCAAACATTTTGAATCTAGAAGACGTCAGCGAGATCGTGACCTCCATTTTGAGAGTACTCACCACCCGCATTTTGGTCGGCGTCCTGATTTTTGGATTTGGTCTGTACTTTGCCAACATTGCCTCCAGCTTCCTGTCTGCTGGTGACAGCCGCCAGGGTCGCATCTTGGCCCAAGTAGCTAAAATTGCCATCATCATCATGGTGTCGGCCATGGCCCTGCAACAAGTTGGCGTGGCAGAGACCATTGTTATTCGTGCGTTCACACTGTTGCTCGGTGCGTTTGCCGTTGCGGTGGCCATTGCCTTCGGCTGGGGTGGTCGCGACATCGCGGCAGAAAAACTCCGCCGTTGGTGGGATGAGTTCGATCGCCAAAGCTAGTCGATTGACTTGTCTGATTGACCGCTTGTCCAATGAATTGGGGGATGGGTGACAGTAACGGGAGCAGGTGCGAGAAACACTCCCTTCCGAATCCACTGGCTTCTCTCCCCAACTCCCCGCCCCCAATTCCACAACGACGAGTCCTTATGTCATGCTGGTAAGACATTCTTGCCAGCTTTTTTACAGGCATCTTTGCACCCACTGGATTGCGCCCTATGTCTATTTTTAATGCCGTCCCCACTGTGATCGAGGAGTCCAGCCGCGGGGAAAAAGCGTTTGATATCTATTCCCGCCTGCTGCGCGATCGCATCATCTTTCTTGGTAAAGGCATCGATGACGAAGTGGCGAACCTGGCGATCGCCCAAATGCTTTTCTTGGAAGCAGAAGACCCCGAAAAAGACATCTACATGTACATCAACAGTCCGGGGGGGTCGGTGTATGCCGGACTGGGGATTTTTGACACGATGGAGCACGTGCAGCCGGATGTATGCACAGTCTGCATGGGCTTAGCGGCCAGTATGGGCGCGTTTTTGTTGAATGCGGGTGCCTCCGGCAAACGCATGGCCCTCCCCAACGCCCGCATCATGATTCACCAACCATTGGGCGGCGCGCAGGGGCAAGCCACTGACGTGGAAATTCAAGCGAGAGAAACTCTGTTTGTAAAACAGCAGTTGAATGGAATCATGGCGGAGCGAACCGGCCAACCCCTCGACAAAATCGAGAAGGATACCGATCGCGACTTCTTCATGTCCCCTCACGAGGCCAAAGACTACGGCCTGATTGATTCCGTGATTGAAAAGCGCATCTTGCTGCCATCCGATAAGCGTCCGACAACAGACAGCTAGCCGATGTCAGCCCATCAAATTTGATGAGTTTGAGCCTGCTGGTAGCGCCCCCCTATCGGCGTTATGTCCATCGTCAGTTCGACCGAGGTTCGCCACACCGTAGAAAACCATCAAGGCCAACGAATGATTAGGCTTTTGGGTTTCTCAACTCCCCTTTCCCTATGTGGGAGAGGGGATAGGGGTAAGGGTTATCGAACTCAGGTTATCCAGCAATCACGCCTCATAGACACCATCGGGATCGCAGACGACGCGGAACCCGATGAAATAATCGCAACCATCGTACTGGCAGCCAATCCGGTAGGAAGAGCGACAGGTGCTGGGGTCGCTATCCCAAGAGCCCCCTCGCAGTACCCGCGTATTGGCATACTCGCCATCCACCCAAGGCTTGCTCGTATCGGGGGCTCCTTCGTACGAGCTATGCCAGTAATCCGTGCACCATTCCCAGACATTGCCGTGCATGTCGTACAGGCCGTATCCATTAGCTGGGTACTGGCCCACCTCTGTGGTTTGGTTATGGGTGTCTAGGGTATTGGCGGTTTCGGGGGAAATATCGTCGCCGAAGTGGTAAGGGGTTTTGGTGCCAGAGCGACAGGCGTACTCCCATTCAGCTTCAGACGGTAAGCGAAATATCCACCCGGAATATTCGGTCAGGCGATCGCAAAATTCTTGGGCTTGCTCGAATGTAATCGTCTCTACCGGGCGATTGTCCCCATCAAACCCAGAGGGCGATGGGTTGAGATCGATGTTGACCCGGGGCCAGCGGGCGATCGTTCTCCATTGGGCTTGGGTAACGGGATAGGTGGCAAGTGTAAAGGCGGAGACATTGACGGCATGTTGGGGACGTTCGTCATTTTCGCTGCCCTCTTCTTCAGGGGCCGCCCCCATCAGAAACGTTCCGGCAGGAATCGATCGCATTTCAATATTGATGCAGTCAGCCAACTGCACAATCAAACCCTGATGCAGTTGGGTGATGGTGGGTTGGGGATTGTCGATGGGACTCTCGGCAGTATCAACCAAGTCATGATTAAAGCCCCTCTCGGCTTCGTCGTAGTACTCGGACTCAATCCGATTGGCTTGAGGGTCGCCATCCTCGTACTCGATATCAGGCGCATCTACATCACGAGCATCTAGATATTCGGCGTCGTTGGCTTCAAGTTCGCGGGCAATTGTGTGGTTGTTTGCCACCGAGGTGTACTCATGACTGGCAGCGCCCTGTTCGCAAGCGTGCTCGTCATCGTCGTAGAACAGGGTGGGGCGTGCAACTGCAAACTCTTGTTTGTGGGAAATACGCTCGCAGAGCTGCTCGATGGGGTCGGGGCGGTACCGGCGAAAATCCACCCAAGACTGCCCTTGAATGTAGGAAGGTAACTGTGGGCGAGTGCCGACTTCTTCCAGCATGACTGGAATAATCGGGCAGTTGAGGCGCGCAAATTCTAGCAGGAAGGCTTGAACATCGAGATCGTTCCAGGGGGTTCCCCCTGGACCCACGAACACGGCAACCGAGCCAACTTCCAGCAATCGCTCGTCCAATGCCTGCTTCCATAGCTGTCCAGGCGGCAATTCCCACTCATCCAGCCAGACGTTCAAACCGCTGGTTTGGAGCTGTTTCGCAATCTCACTCACTTGGCTTTTGTCGTGGCTGTTGTGGCAAAGGAAGACATCGAAAGGCCAATTGGACTGGGGCATCGGAACTAGAAGCTCTCGCAAAGTACAGGTGTCGATAGGTCGGGAGACTGCAGATCGAATCTGCAAGCGGTGCACAACGCACTTTTATTAGTGTCCCCACAAATTCGCAAGAAATCGTCAATAGATACCAGTGAGAATACTGCTCCGTATCATCGAGCTGTTGGAGATATAAAATTAACCGCAAACAGCAATGTATTGCTGCTGGAAATATGTCGAAAAGTTAAAATTAGCGCTCTCCGCGGGAGTTGGGGAGAGTGCTGCTGGTGATTTAGATCGGTGAAATGCGCCGTTTTTGGATCGGGAATTCAGCGAACCGTCGCCCCTGTTTATTATCTAGCGCCGGACAGGTCAGTGTTTCACACAGGTTGACCTTGCCCGGCTTAAGATTTGACGGTTTGGTATTAAACGGGTTGACCTTGAATGGTCTTGCCGCGATCGCCTGCCCAAGTGACCCAGCGATGGCTGGCGACGTGGGGCACGTTGAGGAAGTTGTCGGGGGTGAGACTAGAACCGGTTAGCTTGGCTTCGCTTAAATCGGCTCCCCTCAAATCCGCTCGGCTGACAGTGGTATCCATCAAGAGTGCCCCTTCTAGGTTGGCACCTTCCAGGTCGGCATCGGTCAAGTTGGCCCCTCTGAAGTTGCAGC
>JBCBVA010000077.1:0-18333 GCA_039817825.1 Cyanobacteria bacterium J06642_12
CTGATTCATTTTTCCAAACACAATAACGAACAACAATATCCCAACAACTGGAGCGTAACGTTTCAGCATTCAGTTGAATTTTAGTGTGAGGAAATATCTGTCCACTATGAAGAAGAGGAATTCTTCTCATGAATGCTATTGTTGAAATCTTAGAATACGTTATTGCACCAGTTGTTGGGATATTGTTGTTCGTTATTGTGTTTGGAAAAATGAATCAGCTTCTATTTCCCATTAATCCCGTAATTGCATTGATGCTAGACTTCATCATCCTCGCAATTATTGTTGTGACCGGATATTCAATTGTTGATAGAAAGCAAAGAAATCAATAGCGACTATTGGTGTGGAACACGCAATGGCTCGAACCATGCCTTGTTGCTTCAATAGTTTGACTCTCCCTTCGCTTCCTGATAGCTGTATTTGATGATTGCGCGTTTCGATGTTCACGACGAAAACGACTACGAGAATGCCACCGCAATCGTTTTCAAACAATGGTCCGATCCGACAGCCGTCGATCGCTTCTTAATACGGTGTAAGGATGTGGGCGAATACCGTGCCGATAGTGTCTATCAAAGGGCACTCAATGGCACTGGCCAAGAATTAGTTTATGGGAACCTGCGTGCTACTCTCAGCAAGCGTTTTAGTCGTTCGGCTGGGAAATCGCCTGTGAGGCAGTATCAGTAAGCTCTGCGAGCCTTGAATACACTAACCTCGGGCCAGTGCCCTCGAGCGTGAATTTGGAAATATGTTCTGAATGCTCTGAAACAGTGAAACCCCTTTCATCGCTTGCCGTCACTGACTTCCCGTTAATGAACAAGCCAGTTAAAGCTTATTTCTGCTTGCTGCTACTACTTCATGTCGGCAGTTCGGGCGTCGATATCCTCAAACGTTTTCATCAGCAAGCGCTTGGCTTGCATTTGCCAACCCCATTTCTGAAGACTGAAGGCTCCAACGGTGGCTGCAATTGCAACCAGCCAGCCGTAGGGGATTCCCTGGAATCCTTCCAGAAGACCTAGCCCAGCCACCCCCCACAGAGGTAAGGCAAAATTCTGACGCTGCTCTTCGATCGCCCGCACAACCCCACCTTTTGGCAGCATCTCGGCCAACTTTTCCCGTGCCTCCTGCTGTTCGAATCGCGATACCGACAGTCCGATCTTGCGACGCATCTTCTCTATCTTGCGAGCCTCGGTACTGTATTCGGTTAATTCATCCTCCGCCATCATAATTAGACGTTCGAGTACTTCCATCGCGATCGCTCGGAAACTAGACAGGTCACCCGAATATCCTAAATCGAGACCGCCATTCAGAATAGAGCTGTCTTCTTTTCTCGCAATTTGTCAGGCTTGCCATGAGATGGGCACCTAATTACGAATGCACTGTGCAGCAAGCCTAAAGAACACTAAGAGACGCACCAGCGACTAACCCCCCTCCAAGCTCTCTAACGACTCTCCGTCATCAAATCGATCTTCCATCACGGATATTTGCTGGTGCAGTCGCTGAATCTCTGATTGCATCTTCTGCTTCTGTCGCTCTAGCTCAAGCTGGAGGCGCGAAATCTCCTCCACCCCAGCCAGGTTGACTCCCAAATCCTGAGTCAGCTTTTGAATGTATATAATCCGGTCGATGTCGTTTTGGGAATACAACCGGTTTTTGCCATCCCGCTGCGGTTGCACCAACCCTCGCCGTTCGTACTGGCGCAGCGTTTGCGGATGCATATTCACCAAATCTGCCGCCACCGAAATGGCGTACACAGGCTTGTCTCCAGTGTTCGAGGAAGAGGTCTTGTGCTGCACCTCGAAATGCTCGGGGTCTACATTCGCAGGGCCTATATCGTGAGATTCGGGGCGATCGCTCATTTGCGCTTTTAAGACTCAACTCACCTTATACTAACAGGCTCAAGTAGAGATCTGTCTTGATTTAATGGCTTTCCTGCGGGGCAGGTTTCAAGCTGAATCAATGCAGAGACGCTATCTCCAAGGTATGCACAGCTTCTGCTCGATGGCATTGCATGCTGTCTCAACTCCACGTTCGCAAACTATTGCGCCAGCTACTTGTTCAGCGCTTCGGGCATAGTCAGGATTGTCCAATAGCTGGCTGAGCGTGCGGCTGACCCGCGTTGCAGAATACCGCTGGCGAGTAATGGTGAGAGAGGTGCCAAGGCGCTCTACTCTGGCGGCATTGTCTGGTTGATCGTGACTATAGGGCATCACGACTGTCGGACGACCTGCTCGTAAGGCGGCTGCTGTTGTGCCAACGCCCCCTTGATGAACGATCGCACATGCCTGGGGAAACAGTCGGTAGTGAGGGGCATAGTCAACTGCTAATACCCGATCGGGTAGCTGCTTGGGCAACGGATTGCGTCCCATCAACAAGACCGCTCGTCGGTTGAGAATTTCAGCGGCACGAATACTTTCACGAAAAAACGTTCCGGGGGTCATTACGGCTGCTGACCCCAACGTAAATACAATCGGTGGCTCTCCAGCATCCAAAAAATGCTCCAATTCCGATGAGAGCATGGTGCCATCGTCGTAGAAGGGAAACCCAGTTTGGATGGTGGAAGAAGCCCAATCGGGTTGAGGACTGGCTAAGACCGACGAAAACAGCGCCAGTACCAGGTAGGGAGAAGACTTATCGTCGATAAAGGGATTGCCTGTCAGAGGCGGCAGCCCCAACTCCGATCGCAATTGATGGACTGGTTCGGCCCAGCTCTTGGCGATCGCCTTCGACAGCCGAACGATGCCGTGGTTAAGGAGCGCCCCAAATCTGCGAAACTTGGCCAGCCAGGGAAAAACAGGAATGACGGACGGATCGTAAGCAGAAAGAAATGATGCGGGTTGTAACACGGCTGAGGCCCAAGGTTTCCTCAACTGCTCTGCCACAATCCGAGCGGCAACCACCCCTTCACCAGCAACGATACAATCGGCACCTGCAGCGATCGCCATCAAGTCTGCATACGTCTCTCGCAAGTTGGCTCCAATCCAGTTACAGATAACGTATTCGGTCCCCGTCTTCAAATCCATCATTTTGGCCATTTCTTGAGGATCGGTGAGGGCCGTATTGTCGGGACGCATGCGATGGAATTCAAACCCCAAAGACTCAATTTTGTCTCGATATTCTTGATGGGTGGCGAACGCTATATCGTGACCGCGCTGACGCAATTCGAGAGCGATCGCCAGTTGAGGATACAGATCGCCCAACGAGCCGATGGTGGTCAGTACAATGCGACTCACAGTAAGTCTCCGAGCAGGACTCCAGTTCTATCAACTCAAACTGAAGCCGGCCTGAATGCAACCAATCTTGCGGATTTCAGCCTTGCGGCCACTGACTAACATTAGCTGAACTATCCAGCTTGCGAGGGGAAACGACTCGCTCGGGATCGCGTCCGAAAGAACCTTAGCAGCGACCCCTTAGGTCTCCGCATGTCGCCACACCATGCCCTGTCGCTGGTATTCCAATTCAACCTCCACCTCTGCCAGCATCTCTGCGCCAAAGAATCGCTCTACCAACCACAGTGCTAGGTCGATCCCGGATGTAACTCCCCCCGCCGAGATAATGTCGCCGTCGTCCACTACTCGGGCCTCTTTCACATCAGCTCCGAGCGCCTGCAAATCCGCCAGCGCCACCGCATGAGTAATCGCCGGACGCCCCTTCATCAATCCTGCATGGGCTACTAGCATCGCCCCCGTGCATACCGACGCCACCAGCGTCCCTTTTTCATGCAGCAGGGCAATCGCCTCTAGAATTTCGCCCTTCTGAACTTCTGCCCAGGCCCCGCGATCGGCCTTATTGCCCCAGCCGCCACCGGGAACCACCAATAGATCGAGTGCCCTTGCCGTCTCTAGGACACCGTGGGGTTTTACGCACAACCCGTGCGATGCCGTCACCTCGGTCCGATTACCCAGCGTCACCAACCGCACGGCAATATCTGCCCCAAAATCCTTTGCATTCTGAAGAACTTCGTAAGGGCCAATGGCATCCAACTCGTCAAACCCATCGAAAATCAAAACATCTACGTTCATTGCATCATCACCCCACTATGTTGATTGCAAATACATGCACTTAACACGATAGCGGCCCCCACTCCTCCTGAGTTCGATAGCCCTAATGCTGTCGTTGCAATGTGTGGTCATTATCCGGCTCAGGTATCTTTGTCGAACTGACGTACTCCAGGCTCACTCTTCGCCACAATTTATTGTTCTGGATGACCGATCTGGATTACTGGTCTGGCTTGATGTCGCCGCCAGCGGACATCCCAAACAAAGGCCAAGCGCAAGCTGACGACAATCTGGTAGCCATCCCCCTGCGCTGATTAGTGCTGTGGAGAGGTATTTCTTCTCAAGGTTGTTGAACTGGAGAGACTCTCGAGTACGGGGTAGAGTTATGTCCCGTGGCCATTATCGAGCCGCGCTTCTTGGCGTATTGCATTGGTTATTGATAGGTGTCTTAACATGCAACGGATAACTGTTCGAAACACTCATCCTGGTCTCAAACAACTAGCGATTTCTGCCGCAATTGGGGGCCTGACGCTGCTTTTCCCCAGTCCAAGTTTCGGACAAGATGAAATTCCCAATGAAGACCTTAATTCTTTACCTCCAAATATTGCAGAACGTGCCATTACGTTAGAAGAAGTCGCTACATCATTTGTTGATAGTCTAAAAGTAGAAAACTTTGAACAAGCACGATCGCTCTTAGCCGATTCAGTTCAAGATGATTTTTCAACTGATGATATAGCCAGCCGCTGGCAACGTACGTTGGAAGTAGCCGGAAACTTAGTTGAACGCGGCGAGGCCCGCTACGAATGGGGGGTCAATTCTGATTTTGTAGCTATTGAATTAATGTTTGAAAATGCCCAAGGAGACTTACTACTTGTCTTCAATTCCGAACAAGAAATTGTCGGCATCGATTTCCCTCCGCTACGTGCCGAAAACCCACAAGAAATTGCTGAAGCAATGGTAGATGCGCTGGCATCCAACGACTTTATTGCAGCCAGACGCAATCTGCATCCAATCTTAAAAGGTGAGCTATCGACTGAAGACATTGAGCGAAAATGGATGGGATTGCAGTCGATTGCAGGAGCCTACCAGGAGCGGGTGATGACTCAAGTCCGCGATGCCGGCGATTTCGACATTGTGGTTGTTACACTGCAGTTTGAAGATCTAAGCGACGATCTATTGATATTTGTCAACGACGATCGCCAGATTTTGGGTGTAGACTTCCCTCGCGATTAACCGAACTGCATCCAGACACAATTGGCTTGTGCTCGGATCCATTTCCGCCGGATCTTTTGACTATCGTAGGGCCTACCAAGATCGCGGTATGTGCTCGTAGCAATGACTCTGAACTTTCGACCCGCTATCGATCGGCGATGGTGATAAACGCCGGGTAGAGGTCGATAGCAGATAACAGACTAGTCCCAGTACGAAGGCTATATGAGCAATCGGTTGGCAGATGCGTTCAAACAGCTTCAACCCTATTTCTGGACAGGCTCGACGGAATCTGCCATGTCCGAGGCTGAACTATGCGCAGGTCTGGAAACAGCATCCCGAGCCAGCTTTTCGTTTTACTTCATGCTCGCGCTAGCCAGCGTTATCGCCACGCTCGGACTTCTGGAAAACAGTGCCGCTACCATTATCGGTGCCATGATAGTTGCCCCGTTAATGAATCCGATCCTGGCGCTGGCTTATGCCTTGATTGTGGGAAATCGTCAATGGTGCCTGAGATCGTTCGTAACCGTTGCAAATGGCGCACTGCTGACCATTGCGATCGCCTGGCTGCTGACCACTGTTCTGACGGTTTCGGTCGTTGATAGCGAGGTGATAGCCCGTACCCAGCCAACCTTGCTCGATATGGCGGTCGCCCTAGCAGCAGGAGCAGCGGGAGGATTTGCCAACACCCGCCGGTCAATTGCCAACAGTATTGCAGGCGTGGCGATTGCAGTTGCGTTGGTTCCTCCATTGAGTGTCCTTGGGATTGGGCTTGCGCTGGGGAGCGATGCGGTTCCGGGCATCGGTCTCAGTATTGGCCATAACGGTTTGGCATTCGGTGCCACCCTCCTGTTTTTGACCAATTTAGTCGCCATTGTCTTGGCTAGCGGATTGGTGTTTGCGAGCCAGGGCTATGGCTCGATCCGCAGTGCGATTGTGGGATTAACCGGTTGGCTTGCAATCGCCGTAATTATCTTCTTTCCACTCGGTCAAGCCTTTACAGAACTCCTACTTACCAATGTCCTGCGGAGTCGGATGCGGGAACTATCCCGGTCTGGAACGTTGGACAACTCACGCCTGCTCTCGTACTCCGTGGACTTACGGGAAGACGGCACTCTCTACATCGAAATGGAGGGCATTTCCAACCGAGATATCACCTCAGAAGACGTGGAGGCATGGCGAGACTCGCTGGCCAACTACATGGGCCGCCCCATTCACCTTAAAGTTCGGTGGATACCGGTTTCAATTGAAGAAACAGACGTAGACTCGCCCTCCCATTAACTTGAATTTGTTTCCCTCTCTCAAGCAAGGGGGGAGGTTGGCACTGCCGATGGAGTCCCTATCTGTTGATTGAGACTAAGACCCTGAACAACCTGAGTTCGCTCTCCTTCATCCCATAGCAGGAGGAGGGAGAGCGAACTCAGGTTGGTGACACAAAAATTACGCCCCATCGTTGGAGGCTGTTGGTACGAATCCTTCCAGTGCCGCGATTAAGTCAGAGTGAATTTCTGGGGTGGCGGCGATCGCGATTCCCGGTGTGCAGTAGTCTTTGCATTCGTCCAATCGCGGCAAGGCCTGTCCCTGGTGGTCGGTGACGATGCACCCCGCCTCGCGAGCCAAAAATGCCAGTGCGGCACCATCAATAAACTGTCCTTTTGACAATACGGCTCCCGCCAATTCTCCTTTCAATATGCCGTTGGTGCTGGGGATGACGTTGTCGGGAGAGTAGTCTTCTGAGGAGCTAATGATGGCATAGCGATCGTCGAGCTTAGCCCGCAGCGGAGCCATCAAGCTGGCCAAGAATACCGTATTGGTGGGAGAAATCTCCAGGGGGGCCGCGTCATCAAGATCTTTATCTAAAGGAGCTACATGAGTGCCCTGTCCGCGCAGGGCGAAGAAATAGCGATCTTCCTCAGGGCTAATGGCCAGTACGGCCTCAAACTCATCGGCATTCAGCACCGTCAGAATAATGAGATAGTTCGGCAGACCATCCATGTAAAACAACGTGCCGTCAATCGGGTCGAGGGTGACCAAGTAATCGTCTTGTGGCCCCAGTTCAATCGAACGGAAGTATTTGGTGTTGTAAGACTGTTGGTATTCCTCGCCGTAAAAGCGAATGGTGGGAAAGCTGCCCAGCAGAGCCACTTCCACAAAAGTCTGGACGGATAAATCGGCGTCGGTGAGGGCGGAGGAGAACTTGTTGGCTCCGTCTTTCGCGGGTTGTGCAACGATGCGGGATTGGATGTGGCGGGCGTAGCCGGCAGCTAGCCGTAGCGAAGGCAAGAGGGTTTCGAGAATAGTGCGAGGTGTAGCAGTCATAAGGTGTGGTGATGGGCTGCGACACCATTATGAGAGAGGCGTGCGGCGAACGGATGATTCTGGGCTGCGAGATGAACCTGTGTAGCAGGATAACTCTGGCTAGCAAGGCGATCGCGCGCTCGTGGAACTTGAGCGATCGCTAGACTTTTTCCACGATTGACGTCAACTGGTTATGCGACTATTCTCGATTCTTAATGTTTTCTTCATATAAATCTACAGGAATTCCATTGACTCCACCTGTTGCCTCGGGATAGTTTTAATGCAGGTGAGGAGTGAAACAGAAAAGCCTTTGGGGTCGAAACACGGCAAGACTCCCAAAGGCTTTTTTTACGCCTAAAAGTATTTTGAAAAAATCTGCCTGTGTTCCGGGCTAGATAGCAGAGAAGATTTTAGTGGGTTAGGCAAGCGGTAGGCCATCCCAGCTTTTCGATGTGACATCACCTGCATGGGGAACGCCTCTATACTTGCAGCGGTTACTGCAAGAGCTGTTCCTGAAATTTATCGAGCGCCAGCTGGAGTGTTGAGGGCGATCGCGGATGGGGAGTACGCTACGGAAGTTACGTCAGCCCCCATTACCGTTGCTATGTCTGAATCTGCGCTGCCTGCTCTCGTTCAGCAGATGCTGGAGCCTGCCTTCTATCCTCATGCGGTGCAGGAGCCAATCCAGCTCTTACAGACTCACATTTCTTACGTGCTGCTGACTGGAGAGTTTGCGTACAAAGTGAAAAAGCCGATGGATTTCGGCTTCCTGGATTTCACGACGTTAGACAAACGGCAGTTTTTTATCCAAGAAGAATTGCGCTTAAATCAGCGAGGGGCCGCAGAGCTGTATCTGGAAGCGCTGCCGATTTCGCAGGATGAGTCGGGTGTCTACCGACTGGGCGGCACGGGCGAGCCAGTGGAATACGCTCTGAAAATGCGCCAGTTTCCCCAAGAAGCGCTGTTGCCTCAGGTGTTCGATCGCGGCGAGCTGACTCCAAATTTAGTCGTAGATTTAGCTAAAGAAATCGCTCGATTTCATGGCGGCCTCACTACCAGCGATCGCATCAAGAGCTTTGGCTCTGTTGCAGGTGTACGGGCTGCGTTTGATGAAAACTACGAACAAACGGCAGGGTTTATCGGCGGGCCGCAAACTCAAGCCCAATTTGACGAAACCAAAGCGCTAACAGATGCGTTCTTTGTCGAGCAAGCGGACTTGCTGGCTCGGCGGGTGCAGGGGGGCTTCGTGCGGGAGTGTCACGGAGATTTGCACCTCGGCAATATCTGCTACTGGAACGATCGCTTCTACCTATTCGACTGCATCGAGTTCAACGAGCCCTTCCGGTTTGTGGATGTGATGTACGACATTGCCTACATCGTTATGGACTTGCAGTTGCGCCAGCGACCCGACCTCAGTGCTCTATTCCTGAATACCTACATCGAGCACACGGGAGATTACGAGGGGTTGCAGGTGTTGCCTTTGTACGTCAGTCGGCAGTCGTACGTGCGGGCCAAGGTGACGTCATTCTTGCTGGGGGACCCGGCGATTTCTGCCGAGAAGAAGGCCGAGGTGACCGCAACAGCTGCAAAGTATTACAAGCTGGCGCTGCAATGCCTGCAGCCCCGCGCCGGTTCTTTGTACGTGATGTGCGGATTGTCTGGTTCTGGCAAAAGTACGGTGGCGCGATCGCTGGCTCAACATCTGGATGCTATTCACATTCGTTCCGATGCCGTGCGCAAGCACCTAGCGGGCATTGACCTGTATGAAAGTGGTAGTGCAGGGGAATTCGGCAGCGGCATCTACACTCCCGAGATGACCCAACAAACCTACGATCGCCTGCAAGAGTTGGGGATTTTGCTGGCGTCGCTGGGATATCCTGTGATTCTGGATGCCAAGTACGACAAGCAAGCGGTGCGTCAGGCGATCGCCGATGCCGCTAAGGACAAGCAATTGCCTCTGACCTTTATCTCCTGCGAAGCCCCTCTGGAGACCGTACGCCAGTGGCTAAGAGACCGTACGGGTGATATTGCCGACGCCACCGCTGACCTGTTGGATGCACAAGTTCAGGCGTTCGAACTCCTGACCGACGCCGAGCAAGCCATGACCTCCGTTGTCCGGACTGATGGAGACTTGGCTGCCCAAATTGCGAGTTTCTAGTTCGGTCTCTACCCGTGCGATCGGACTCCACGCGGATTGTCTGCTGAGTTGGCTGAGTGATTGTCAGTTTGGCAGCGCTGTTCGAGCCCAATCATTTCAGACCAGCAACTCGATCCAGACGATCGCGCGCACCGGTAAGATACTGCAGGTATAGCATCCGCTGTAAGGTTTAGAGTCTGAAGACAGCAAAAAGCCTTGAATTGCCAAGAGGGCTGTCAAAGCCCATAGCGGATTGCAGACCGTACATTTCAAAACCATCATTAAAGATTCATACAGTCATGAGCCAGACCTACTACTACATTGCGGCCAGCAAAGCCTTCTTCGATTCGGAACCCTTTTATGAGGTCCTGGCCGAGCGTCGCCGTAACTATGCCGAGCGCAACAAGCCGATTGACTTTGAATACATCGAAAATCCGGCATTTCTGCAGGCTCCCGAGTTTGCGGAGTTACGCGGCAAACTCGATGCTCCGGCGGCTGCGTTGGTGTCTACCGATCCGAAGCTCGTTCGCTGGTTGAAATTGCGGTTAGAATTCGTCGAAATGGGTGAGTTCGCTGCTCCTAGCGACACCATCCCCGACGCTATGGCTGCTCAGCCGGAGTAGACGCTTTGGGCTACACCTGCCCCCGCTGTCACGATACGTTTCTGTTCCAACCTGACGAATGCCCCACCTGCGCTGCTGACAGTACTCGCAAGCAGCGCAGCAGTCGTGCGCGCGAGCGGCGGGCTAGTTACGACACGAAGGGCAAGATTTCTGAATCGGAGTTTTGGCAACTGTTAAAGCTGTATCCCTGTTGCCCCAGTTGTGGGGTGGCGTGGAATAAGACAGAAGGTGCGATCGCCCGCGACCACATTATTCCGATTAGTCGAGGTGGCCCGAATACCTCTGCCAATATTCAGCCATTGTGTCAGACGTGCAATTTGTGGAAGTCCGATCGCCTGATTTATTTTGATCGCGCGCTTCCTGGGCGGGTGAAAGCATTACCGGCGGTGCTGCAGCCGATTTTTGCGGCGATTGAAGAGTATCAACCCCAAACCGAGCGGCAGCAGCTGTCCTTAATTGCAGAGACCGAGGAAGTGGCCTATCCCAATGCCACCCCGGAGGAGTTGCAATCGGCAACGATTTCGCAGACTTGGCAGGCGATCGCATCGGAGGGCTCGGCAATACAGACAGGGGTGTGACAGCCGCCTCCTAAACCTGGCTGGCTTCCCAGCTTGGTTGATAGTCAAACAACCACTGAAACTGACGGTCGGCTAACCAGGTTGGCATCAGTTTGTACATCCAATTGCGGGCTAAACATCCGGCTTTCGAACTCACCTGACCCAGTTGCCCCACCTGTCGCGAGCTTTTGAATACCTTCGCCACTCGTTCACTGCGACTGGCCTCAAATTGACGGAGGGTGGCTGGGAGGCGCTCGCGCTCGCCTATCTTGGAAAGCTGCTTGGCCAATTCGAATCCATCTTCAATGGCTATACATCCTCCTTGACCGATGTTGGGTAGCACCGGGTGGGCGACATCGCCCAGTAAGGTGACGTGACCGTTGCCCCATCGATCTCCCAGCGGTAGGCGATCGCTAATGTCGTCACGATAAATCCGCTGATTTTCTAGCGCCTTGAGGATGGATGGAACGGGCTCGGCGTAGTCGGCAAATAGGGATTTGAGGACAACCAGCGACCCACCTAGAGCGTCGTCATTACCACCCGGATGCATGTTGTAGAAGGCATAAAACGAATAGCGACCGCCACCGACATCGAAATAGCCAAACCGATCGCCTTGCCCCCACATTTCGGCCCAAGAATAGCGGGAGTCGAAGGGCACGCCGTCACCGTTAAAGAAGCCACGCCAACAGCACATGCCGCTGTATTCCGGGTCTTCGGGTCTGTCCAAATCTCCCAACTGCGCTCTCACGGTTGAATAGAGGCCGTCGGCACCCACTAAGATATCTCCTTCAGCGACGTGACCGTTGTTAAACATTACCCGCAAGCGATCTCCCTCATCATCAAACTGGGTGAAAGCATGTTCGGGTCTGACCGTGCCCTCCGGTAGCGCTTCGAGCAAAATCTGCTGCAGCTCTGGTCGTAGAATGCAGACTCCCAAGTCTTCGGCTCCGACAAACGATGGGGAGTTGATATAGAGAGGGGAGCCCTGGCTGTTGATAAAGCCCCCGCTGAGAATTTTGCCGCCGGTTTCGTACAGGCGATCGCGAATGCGTCCGTCCCACAGCAGGTCGTAGACGCGCATGGCGTTGCGCTGAATAAAGATGCCCCCAGCTCCGGACAGCATCGCTTTGAGGGGTCGTTTTTCGTACAGTTCGACTGCTAAGCCTGCATCCAAGCAAGCTCGTGCCAAGCTGAGGCCGCCGATGCCCCCGCCGATAATGATGACTTTGAGTGGAGTGGTGTTGGACATACCCAGTTCTCAATAGTTCGGTAGTGAGGGGCTCAAGCAGATCGCCGCTCGCGATCATTAGCGATCAGCGTGAATGTATGGGACGTAGAGGAATTGAGGTTCGAGCCAAAACTTTAGGGTGGCAGAGATGCTTAGGGAGATGAGGGTGAATGCGGCTAGGGGGAGGCCGTAGGGGAGGCGAGCGGCGTCGGGGAGTAGGGCGGTGATGATAGTTAAAAGAATGGCTAGGGCGACTAGGGCCAGTTGCCAGTTTTGAATGGCTTTGAGGGCGCCTCGGCAACTGCTGCAGTGGATGGTGTGTTGGTGGTAGCGATCGAGGATGGTGCGGTCGTCGGTGAGGGGTGGGTCGTAGTTGGGGGAGAGGCCGACTTCGGACCAAGGGAGTTGGCCTTGGCAGTGGCGATCGAACCAGCGGCGAAATTCGATCACGAGGCGATCAGCGCTGGCGGGCATGGTGTAGGACTCTTTCCAGGACGGGGAGAGGTCGGCGGATTGGGTGAGTTCGCGTTCTTGGAAGTGGAGCAGGGCCATGTCGCCGTCGAGGACGGCGTTGCGGGTTTTGATGTGTTCCCACCAGCGAGGGGTGAAGCGATGCAGACGGTGGGCGAAGTTGCGGGCGAATTGGGCGACGATGCGGGATTTGCCGGGGGTGACGGGGATGCAGTAGACGATGAGGCCCAGTTTTTTGTCTCCGAATTGGATGGCGTAGTCCATCAGGCAGGGGGGACGGAAGGTGATGGTGCCTGCGGTTTTGACGTTGATTTCGGTGGGGGTGGAGCTGGTGATTTCCATCGGGATGGGGCGGGCTTTGTTGCGGTTGCCCTGAATGCCGTGGTGGGAGAAGGGGACGTGGCTGGGGTCGGCGACGTTTTCGACCAGGGTTTGCCAGTCATATTCGAGGTCGCGCACCATGCTGGACCAGACGAAGCCTTTGGAGGCGTCGATTTGGGGGGAGAGGGGGAGTGGGGTGGATTGGGCCAGGTCGGCGGTGTCGGTGTCGGGCCAGAGCCACAGGAGGTCGTTGGCTTGTTGGGAGGGGTAGGCGATCGCGCAGTAGTTTTCAGGTTGTTTCTCTAGTAATTCGGGGTTGTCGGATTGGGGGATGGTGGTGCAGGTGCCGTTGGGGTCGAATTGCCAGCCGTGGTAGCTGCACATCAGGGTGCCGGATTCGTCGATGCGGCCTTGGCTGAGGGGGGCTAGGCGGTGGGGGCAGCGATCGCGGAAGATGCGAAATTCTGTTGCGTTTTTAGGTTTCCAGATGACGAAGCGGATGCCGAGGACAGTGACGGCTGTGGGGCGGGTGGGATCGAGGTCTTCGATGGGGGAGACGGGATACCACTGGTGGAAGAAGTTGAAGGAAGGTGTTTCGGTAGTGGGATTGGGGGTGGGGAGATCGTCTAGGGGGCGCTGAGTCATGGGGAAAATATGGGTGAATGGCGCATCTGTTTTGATGCTCAAGATATGGGAAAAATGTTTGAAAGCCTCCTAAGAAGTGACAAATTCCATGTTTCCTGTGACGGAAATTAAGCTTTGTCCCGATTGAGTTTGAAAATCTCGAAGTTAATGTGCACATTCAAAAAATTGGGATGTTGACTCCCTTGTGCTTCATCAAGGATTGTCAGCGCTTGATCATAGAAGGGTTCTGCTTGCTCGTAGCGACCCTGCAATGAGTAGAGTAAGGCCAGATCATTCATGTACATGGCGACATTGGGATGTTTGTCCCCCAACAGCTCTTGCATCAATTGCAGGGCTTGAAGGTAGAGGGGTTCAGCTTGCTCGTAGTGACCTTGCGATTTGTAGAGTCTGGCCAGATTGTTCATGCTGGTAGCGACATTGGGATGTTTGTCCCCTAACAGCTCTTGCCTCAACTGCAGGGCTTGAAGATAGAGGGGTTCAGCTTGCTTGTAGAGACCCTGCGATTTGTAGAGTCTGGCCAGATCATTCATGCAAGTAGCGACATCGGGATGCTTGTCCCCCAACAACTCTTGACTTAACTGTAGGGCTTGCAGGAAAAGGGGTTCAGCTTGCTCGTAACGACCCTGCGAGGAATAGAGTGAGGCCAAATTGTTCAGGTTCTGGACGATATGGGGATGCCTGTCCCCCAGCAGCTCTTGCATCAATTGCAGGGCTTGAATGAAGAGGGGTTCAGCTTGCTCGTAGCGACCCTGTGAGAAGTAGACTAAGGCCAGATTGTTCATGCTAGTGGCGACATCGGGATGCTTGTTCCCTAGCAACTCTTGGCCCAGCTGCAGGGCTTTGAGGAAGAAGGATTCAGCTTGCTCGTAACGACCCTGCGAGGAATAGAGTAAGGCCAGATTGTTCATGCAAGCGGCGACATTGAGATGTTTGTCCCCCAACAACTCTTGGCTCAACTGTAAGGCTTGAAGAAAGAGGGACTCAGCTTGGTCGTAGAGACCCTGTGAAGAGTAGAGTCCTGCCAGATTATTCAAGCTGGTGGCGACATAGGGATGCTTGTCCCCAAATAGCTCTTGCATCAACTGCAGGGCTTGAAGGTAGAGGGGTTCAGCTTGCTCGTAGCGACCTTGCGAGGAGTAGAGTCTGGCTAGATTGTTCATGCCCAAGGCGACATGGGTATGTTTGTCTCCCAACAACTCTTGCACCAGTTGCAGGGCTTGAAGGTAGAGGGGTTCAGCTTGCTCGTAGCGACCTTGCGAGTAGTAGAGTCCTGCCAGATTGTTCAGGCTGGTGGCGACGGAGGAATTTTTCTCCCCCGACAATTCTTGGCTCAACTGCAGGGCTTGAAGGTAGAGGGGTTCAGCTTGCTCGTAGCGACCTTGCGAGGAGTAGAGTCCTGCCAGATTGTTCAGGCTGGTGGCAACATAGGGATGCTTTTCCCCAAACAGCTCTTGTCTCCACCGCAGGGCTTGAAGGAAGCAAGATTCGGCTTCTTGGTACTGACTATGATCGTCAAAGTAGGAACCCAGCCGACCGAAAAGCAATGCAGACTTTTTCGACTTGAAGCCAAAATCTTGTGCTAGTAGAGCTGCAACTTGAGCTTGCGGCAGCAGGCGATCGCACTGTTGCCAATTTTCAAACTCAGCATTTGGAAACACCTGACATACTGCATACACCACCCGTTCTGCCCAAGTGCGATATTCATCCGGTTCCATCACATTCTTAAGCACCTCTTGCACCAGTCGATAGATGCTGTAAGCGCGATTAGCTGGTTCTCGACGAATAAGTGAGTAGCGGGCCAAAGGGGTGAGGAGTTCATTCAACCGCAGCGGATCGACATCTCCTTCTGCCAAAGCCTCCGCGATGGCATCTCCCAGTTCGCTCGCCCCATCCAACAAAAGCTCGTAGGGGATGGCATCGGGACTGAAGAACGCACTGGCTCGTAAGATGTCTGCAGATACCTCAGACTCGTTGCTAACTTGCTCGAAGTTTAATGACCAAGTGGTGGCCACCGATGCCGGGTAGTTTCCGGTTACAGGAGCGGATTGTTCCAACAACGTTAGTCGCCGCCGGGAAAAGCTTGCTAAATAATCTTGAACTTGAACTTCCTGTTGCAGAATGTAAGCCCCAGCTTGCTCCAGAGCTAAAGGGAAATAGTCTAGTTCTTTTTCTAGTTCATTGATTGCTGCTAATTCTGCTGGGTCTGCTAACTCAACTCGGTTTGTTCGTTTCAGTAAGAAGTCCTGTGCTTCCTGGGGCTCCATCTTGTCCAAAGACACTGGGTTTGTAATCCCCAAAGTGTCGAAGCGCTGAGCGCGAGAAGTTAACAGGATATATCCTTTGAATTGTTGGGGCCGAAACTCTTTAACTAACTCGGGTGTATCTGCGTTGTCGAACACTAACAACCAGTCAATTTCTTTCCCCAACCATCGCTTGACTGCGTTAACAGTGTCCATCGGATCTTGTGCATCTGCCTGCGGTAGTTCCAGCCGTCTCGCAATCTCCACAAACTCAGTGATTATTTCGGTGCGAGTTTCTGCACGTACCCAAAACACAGCTTGGTAATCTTGGGCATAACGATAGGCATATTCCACCGCCGTTTGGGTTTTGCCAATTCCCCCCAATCCACTAATGGCTTGAGTTTGCGATAGAGCTGCTGTGCTTTCTTTGGTTAGTCGTTGGCGTAGACCAGTTAATATCTGTTCCCTTCCCGTGAAAAAGGTGTTCCTGTCGTAAGGTACGTTCCAGATCTGACCTGGAAAAGAGACTGAGTTAGGTTTGGAAGGCTTTTTAGGTGTGCCTGAAGCTCCAGGGAATGGAGGCTTCTGGGGCGGCTTTGCTCGTTTCAGAAGCGCATCTAAAACGCGCTGTTTTGCAACAGTTTCAGAAACTTCGACGCAGTCAGCGTAAATTATCGGTTTCAGTAACCCTGTGGGCTGGCACTTCCCCACCCGAATAGGAATCAGCTTCTTTGCTAAACCTCGCGGGTCATCAACCCAAGCAGCAGCCCATTCTGGTTGAGTGTATTCAGCGTCAAGATAGCTGTGTGAGAGCACCGCAATGGTTTTCTCCGTTCCCACAGCAGCAGCCTGCATCTCTAAAACGAAATTGCCACCTGGCCTAAAATCCCAAGCCTGAATGACAACTGAATACCCAGCTTCTTCCAAAATCCAACCAATCCACTCAGCCCAAGCGAGATCGTGGCTGTTGTAACTGACAAAGAAATCCTTCATCCCAACACATTCGAAAGGGGCGAATAGAGCACCGGAGTCGTAAGCAAATGCAGAAAGTTAAAGAAGTACTTGAATCATTAGAAGTCATATTAGCTCTAACGAATTTCAGTTCCCTTCAGTTCCCCAATCTGCGAATCGTATGAATTGTGTGGAGGTCCGCGATCGCGCTGCTAGTCTAGTGAAGTACTAAACTCACCCGTTGTTCGAAACCATGACCGCGGCCATCCCGACACTTCCCAAACAGTACGATCCCTTCTCTGCCGAGCCCCGCTGGCAGCAATTTTGGGAAGAAAACGGAGTGTACGTTGCCGATCCTAATAAAGAGGGCGAAGCCTTCAGCATGGTGCTGCCCCCCCCCAACGTCACCGGCAGCCTGCACATGGGCCACGCCTTCGCCTTCACCCTGCCCGACGTCATCACCCGCTACAAACGCATGAGCGGCTACAACTGCTTGTGGGTTCCCGGCACCGACCATGCCTCCATCGCCGTCCACGCCATTTTGGAAAACAAGCTGCGTAAAGACGGAAAGACCCGCTTCGATTTAGGACGGGAAGAATTCCTCAAGCAAGCCTGGGAGTGGAAGCACTTTTCCCACGGCTCGATTACCGGACAGCTGCGCCGCCTCGGTCTCTCCCTAGACTGGAGCCGCGAGCGGTTCACCATGGATGAAGGACTAAATAAAGCCGTCATCGAAGCTTTTGTCCGGTTCTACGAAGAAGGACTGATTTATCGCGGCGAGTACCTAGTCAACTGGTGTCCGGCCACTCAGACAGCAGTTTCGGATATCGAAGTTGAAAACAAAGAAATTCAGTCCCACCTGTGGCACTTCCGCTATCCGCTAGCAGACGACCCCGAGCGCTATCTTGTCGTCGCCACCACCCGCCCCGAAACCATGCTGGGCGACACCGCCGTCGCCGTTAACCCCAACGACGATCGCTACAAAGACCTCGTAGGCAAGCAGATTCGGTTACCTATCCAAGATCGCCTCATCCCCATCGTCGCTGACGACTACGTCGACCCCGAATTCGGTTCCGGCTGCGTCAAAATCACCCCTGCCCACGACCCCAACGACTTCGAAATCGGCAAGCGCCACAACCTGCCCTTCATCAACATCCTTAATAAGGATGGCTCCATCAACGACAACGGCGGCATCATGCAGGGCCTCGATCGCTTCGACGCCCGCAAAGCCGTGGTCAAGTGGTTCGAAGACAACAGCCTGCTGGACAAAATCGAAGACTACACCCACTCCGTTCCTTACAGCGATCGCGGCAAAGTCCCCATCGAACCCTTCCTCTCCATCCAGTGGTTCTGCGACGTCAGCGGCATGGCCAAGTCCTGTCTGGAATCGTCCCAAGGGGAACACGACCCCGCCTTCGTTCCCGAAAAATGGACCAAAGTCTACGAAGGCTGGCTAGCCAAGCTGCGCCCCTGGTGCGTCTCTCGCCAACTGTGGTGGGGTCACCAAATCCCGGCTTGGTATGTCAAAGGTGACGACAACCCCCAAAACTACGTCGTCGCCCGCAACCTCGAAGAAGCCCAAGAAAAAGCCCGCGAAAAATTCGGTGAAGATGTCGAGTTAGTTCAAGAAGACGACGTGCTCGACACCTGGTTCTCCTCCG
>JBCBVA010000078.1:0-18303 GCA_039817825.1 Cyanobacteria bacterium J06642_12
TCTTACGATCTAGCTAGCCAATGTCTAACAACTAGTAGATGTTGTAGCTAGCTGTTCGAAGTTCTATCTCAGACGATCAATCTTTGCGTTGTATGATTTTAATGACCGTCATTTTGGATGACGATCGCAAGTCCGATTTCTTGCTTAGCAAACGTATCCCATCAGCCATTGATTTTGTCAGATAGTTAAAGATACAAAACATGTTGTTTCTTTACGTGCTTGGGTCACATCTCAGCCCCTACACTTAAGTTTCAGGGTTCAACTGATGCTAGCTGGATAAGTTCCGGGTAGCGTCTCCACCTGTATCTTGTCGTTGGGAGATTCAGTGCTATGCCTTCCCCAAAAATCGCCGCCATGTTAGAAGCATTGGCTGAGCGTCGTGCGCTGAAAGTGATTAGTGGTCTTCAAAATTTCGATGCAGATAGTGTTCGCCGTGTGGTGCGAGCAGCAGACATTGGTGGGGCCTCGTGGGTCGATATTGCGGCTGACCCTGACCTGATTGAGTTAGCTCGCAGCGAAACTCAGTTGCCGATTTGCGTATCTGCGATTGACCCTCAGCTACTGAAGCGAGCTGTCGATCGCGGTGCTGATTTCGTCGAGATTGGCAATTACGACAGTTTTTATGCGTCAGGCCGACAATTTTCTGCGCCGGAAGTCTTGGCGCTAGCCTCCGCTACCCGCGCTTTGCTGCCTACAACACTACTTTCCGTGACTGTTCCACATACGCTGCCTCTCGATTTACAGGCTGAATTGGCCGAACAGTTGGAACGGCAAGGGGTGGACTTTATCCAAACCGAGGGCGGCATGAGTAGTGCTCCTGCTCATGCCGGAGTTGTGGGACTGATTGAAAAGGCGACCCCCACCCTGGCCGCTACCTACGAAATTAGCCGGGCTGTGTCGATTCCCGTTCTATGTGCGTCTGGGTTGTCTGCCGTGACTGTGCCGATGGCGATCGCTGCTGGCGCCGCTGGCGTAGGGGTGGGGTCTGCCATCAGTCGTTTGGATAATGACTTAGCTGCGATCGCTCAAGTTCGGACATTAGTGGAAGCTTTGTCCCAGGCTTCCGTTTCTGTCTCTGCGGACGAATCTCTGTAAGCTTGTTGCATCTCACGTGTCCTGCAGGGGACAGCCAGCAAGTGGCATGGCTGGTGTAGATGAGATGACGTCCATGGTCTCCAAGTGATTTAGCCAGGAGGCGTTTCAATCTAAACTTACATGATTGTGGTTAATTCAATGAACGGCTCTTTTTACGAAGGAGCCGTTTGTTTTGTATTGCGAGTTATGGTTGCTTTGGTTACGGCATTGGCAAGACCACTGCGGGCAGTTCAGCTATCTTTACCCTTGTCGAACTGACGTCTTCCAACGTCGCCGTCCCCAGAAGTAGCTTGTATGGGACAGATTTAACGCTCGCCAAAAACGGACAAGACCCAGATGATGGCTTCACATAGGTGCAGCGCGGGCAGTTGCTTTCTCCTCATGCACTTCCACGCCCAAGATGAGCTGATTGTCTGATTCTTCTTAGCTTTCGACGTCTACTCCGGGTAGCCCTAGCAACTCTGTTAGCACGGGTTGCATCCCTACGAATCGATGACTTCAACAGCATCTGCACACTAGATTCACTAGAGATCGTGCCTGCTCAGCAAGAACAGAGCAAAAAACTATTCACCTTATCAACCGTAATAACACTTGTGTTACTATCCACCTAGTAACTAATTTTGATTATCTGCATAATATTGTGTAGCCTTTTGCACCTATTGGGGTATGGATTATGTCTGGCGGCGCGATCGTTGGTTCGAAGATGGCGGATATGCTACTAGGAAGCATTGATGCCGATCTGATTTATGGCTTTGATGGCGATGATACGATCGATGGCCTTGCAGGAAACGACACTATAAGCGGCGGAAACGGTGCTGATTCGATTGAAGGTTTTGACGGAAACGATAGCCTCGATGGAGACAATGGTGCCGACACGATCGATGGTGGAAACGGTGACGACACTATAAGTGGTGGCTCTAATCGCGATAGTCTGAGCGGCGGCAAAGGGGATGATGTTATAAACGGTGTCTCGGGACAAGATGTCATTGATGGTGGTGCCGGAGCAGATGAACTTTCTGGTGGGGCAGGGAATGACTCAATTGTTGGAGGGAATGGTAGAGATACTATTGAAGGCGGTAGTGGCGAAGACACTATCAGTGGTGGCAATAGTCATGACATTATCAGTGGGAACAGCGGCGATGATGTCATAGACGGTGGTTCAGGACAGGATGTAATTGATGGTGGGACTGGTGAAGATGGACTCTCTGGCGGGGCAGGGAACGACTTAATTATTGGAGGGAGAGGTAGAGATACTATCGAAGGCAATAGTGGCAACGACAATATTGATGGTGGTAGGAAAGAAGACGTCATTAGTGGAGGCAGCGGAAATGACACGATCTCGGGTGGTGATGGTACCGATGTCGTTGATGGTGGGACTGGCAATGACCACATTGATGGCGGCGATCTAAGTGACGCTCTCCTCGTAGGCGGCAGGGGGAATGACACGATCATCGGCGGAAGCGGAGAAGATATTATTGTCGGCGGCCTGGATAATGACGTGCTTACTGGAGGCGCGGCCGGTGGCTTTGATGGTCAAGCAGATACATTTGTCTTGCGAAGTGGTAGGGGATCTGACACTATCACTGACTTCGAGCTTGGGATCGATCGGTTTAGCCTGACTAGCGGTATCCAACTCTCCACGATTAGGTTCGAAATGGTTGGTAGTGATAGCTTGATTTTTACTGGAAATGATTTACTCGCCACTGTGCTGGGCGCATCTGTCACCATAGAAGATGTAAAGTCTATTGACTTTGAATATAATATCGATGTCGATGCAACCGGTATGACTACTACAAGTTTCTCTGCTTCATCAACACCTGTTGTTTAAATGAAAGCATGTTTTATCGCTCGGACTTGTCAATTTTGTACAAGGCTTCTTTCAGGTGAATAGGACAGATGCATACTAAATCAAAACCATGTTGATCCCCGTAGTTTTCTGTAAGTAGCTGTAATGACTGTAGATTCAGAGATGTTATCTACTAAAGGCACTAAAATCTTCAGATTTCTATGTGGGTTCGGTTTGAATTGAAATTCTGATTCGATTACTGCGTGGATTGTGTAGGATGTAACGATATGCCAGTCATGGTATTTATCGCTTGTAGCTATAGCGTATTTAGGTAGGCTTTCTAATCAGTAAGGATGGCATCTGGGAGCCCGTTCAAATCAGGGTTTCACAGGAAATCATTCTCACAATTGAAGGCACTAACCGAGTTTATTGGATTTAAGGAATGCTCACATCTTGCACCAGGAGACTTGACGTATGAGCAATAGTGGATGTCAGTTCGGAAAAGCTATCTGAGTGGAATAATCACCTCACAGAACAATGACGGCACGAGGGCTATTGAACTTAGGTTGATTCAGTCTTGTTCTTAACGTGAGTTCGGGTTAAGGGTGTAGTTCAGAAATGGGCTGGAGATGTAGGGAGGGCTTTTTAGGTTGATGGCAGTATGCAATCAATCCGCCTAACAAATTGACCATGAAATTGATGGGGCTGCGATGACGAGAATGCTCAATCTGGGAGATGTTCTTGAGCTGGTCATTAACGGACTCGATGATGCCACGCTTGCGCAACAGCAGTTTGTCGCTCATCTCCATCAGCCGATTCTTCATACGACGTTTGATACGAGTCACCAGACGAACACCTAAGGTCTTCATCAGTGTTTCTGTCAGCGGCAGCGAAACGTACCCCTTATCTCCATACACGTTGCCAAACAGCCCTGCGAGCAACTGCGGGACGGGACGGCGGTCATCCACATTGCCTGGAGTCAGCCTCACATTGAGCAACTCACCTTTATGGTTGACGACCAAGTGCAGCTTGAATCCATAGAACCAATCCACCGAGGTTTTCCCTCTAGCGGCCCAGCCCTTAAAGACCCGGTGTTGGGGAATACGACGGTTGTGACAGACTTTGAGACTGGTGGCATCGATGAAACTGATTCCCGTGCAACGACCCATGCAGCTTTTGAGGTAGGCAGACAACGGCATCAGGGTGGAGGGCATCCACTCCACGAAGCGCTGATAGCTGGGTAGTCCTGGGAATTCAGAGCACCAGTAGCGACACACATGCTTGAGGTAGTAGTGCTTGAAGTTGCGGTAGCTCGATTGATGAAACGCAATCACAATCGTCATGATTTCACTCAGGCTGAGAGCGCGCTGACGACGTCGTGAGCTGGGCTTGGCCAGTAGTTGGCGATTCTGCCACTCAACCTCAAAGCGCCGACAGAAATCATCTACCTGACAGAACAGCTCTTCTAGACTGGTCATGGGCGGATCGCTGAATCTGGGTTGAAGCTGATTCAGCATAGGATATCCGCCTTTTTCTTAGCCCGAACTGACGTTTCTTAAGGTGAATCGTTATGCCTCTCCCGTCGTCGCAGCGTTTTACCGAGCGCCATTACATCATGAACATGCGCCGATCGAGAGATTTCGGATCGTGGGTTTCCACGAAATGCTGTAGGCTCTCGTCAGACTCCAAGCTGCCGTCCACTAAGTTAATAATCCGATCGGCAACATCTAGAATGCGATTGTCGTGGGTGACGATGAGAATTGTGCAGCCTTGTTCTCGGACGAGTTCTTGCATGATGGTGACCACTTCTCGCCCCGAGATTTTATCTAGGGCCGCTGTGGGTTCGTCTGCTAAGACTAGCTTGGGACTGTTGACCAGGGCACGAGCGATCGCTACCCGCTGATTTTGGCCTCCAGAGAGCGATCGCGGTTTGTAATCCACCCGGTCGGATAACCCCAATCGTCCCAACATGTCTTCTGCCAGCTTGCGTTTGTTGTCGATCTGGTCGGTGAGTTCCACGGCCATTTGGACATTTTGACTGGCGGTGAGTGACTCGAATAAGTTGTGGGACTGGAAAATGAAACCTATGTCTCGCCGGATGTTCACTAGTTGAGAGTTGCCCAATCCCACCAACTCGCGGTTCAACACCTGCAAGCTGCCCTCCTGTGCAGACCGTAGTGCCCCTACCAGTGTCAGTAGGGTAGTTTTGCCCGAACCTGAGGGGCCTGTCATGATGACGATTTGCCCCTGGGGTAGGTCTAGATTGATGTTGAACAGAACCTGCTTGCGTAGTTCTTTTTCGCCAAAATAATAATTCAGGTTTCGAATGCAGACAGCCAACGGAGGTTTTGGCTCCTCTTGCAAATGGTTTGACTGAGATTGGGTATCGGACGCTGGATTCATGCTTGAAGTCAGAGAGTGGGGTTTGTCCCGGCAATCGGGAATGCAGGATGAAGCGTGTTATCGTAACCCGCTGTGAGGTCGAGAGGAGTCGGCAGGTTCTCGGTCTGACGATGCCAGAAAATGCACTTGAAACATTTCCCTAGGGGGGCCGACTGTTCAAATGTCGTGTCTATCAGTCAAATACCTCTGCCGGGTCGGCTGCTTGTACGCGCCGCAAGGCAATGGTTCCAGATACTAAGCACATGAGAAATGTGCTCACAAAAGTACCGAAGGCCCGCGAGGGGGTGAGCACCATCAGCAGCCCGGTAGTTTGGCTGGTGAGGTTGTATAGACCCAGGCTGGCGACACAGCCGGGCACAAATCCCATCACAGATAGCAGGATAGCTTCTTGCATGAGCACGCCGAATAGGTAGCGATCGCTGTAGCCAATGGCCTTGAGGGTGGCATACTCCACCCAGTGGTTGGCAACGTCTGTATACAGGATTTGGTAGACGAGAATTACCCCCACTACAAACCCCATCAGGGTTAGCAAGCCAAAGACGAAGCCAATATTGGTGTTCTCTTGCCAATATAGGATTTCCCGCTCGGCAAAGGCGGACATGGTCATTACCGACACATCGTTGGGCAGTCCTTGTTGAAGCTCGGCCGCCAGTGCCTCCACATCTATACCCGGCACCACCTTTACCACCCCTACGTCCACCGTATTCAGCGTACGATTGTCGACTTCCGGCCCCTGCACCGCGAAATATCGCAGGAAATTGCTATCGCTCATTAATACATTGCCGTTGCCTGCAGCAAAATCCGTACCCAGATCGAACGTTCCCACCGATCGCACCCGCCGTTCTGCCAGCTCTGTCACCACCCCCGCTCTCACAGGGCCAACTTCGGGGCGAGCCCGTACGTCTATCAAAACCGTTTCGGGCATCCGTAGGGCTTCTAACTGGTCTGTCACCTCGGGCAAGAGCAAGACTGGGTCATTGGGATTGAAGGCGATCGCCCGCAAGCGGGTGGTGCGGCCAGTGTCGGGGTTTTTCCACGGGGCTGCAACTTCTAGGTAGAGGGGGTAGGCTGCTTCCACCCCTTCGTAGGCTTGAGCTTGGTAGAGACGATTGCGGGCAAATTGCTCCGGTACGAACATGTTGGTTTTGATGCGATTGACGATCGCGATCTCGCCATTCAAGGCTTTGTGAAGTTGCACTTGGCTGTCGAAGAGGGCATTTTTGAAGCCGTTGAAGATGAACATGAGTAGAACGGCAAAGGCCACTCCGGCTAGAGCGACGATTAAGCGGCGGCGCTCGAATGTGAGATTGTGCCAGGCCAGTGGAGTGCGGCTGCCGAGATAGGTTTTGCGGTAGAACTGGCGAATAGTGCCGAACAAAGCCATCAGAACACCTCCGCCGGATCGGCGCGGACGACTTTACGCATGGCAATCGCCCCCGACACAACACACATCACCAACACCATGACAAATACGTAAATGGCGCGATCGAGTTCCATTCCCACCGGCAGAGTGCCACTAGTGGCGGTGTAGGCCAATTGATAGAGGCCCAAAGAGACGACGAACCCTGGCGCGTAGCCCAATCCCGCTAAGATGCCAGCCTCTTGTAAGACAATCCCGAACAGGTACGTATCGCGATATCCGATCGCTTTCAGGGTGGCGTATTCCGGTAGGCGATCGGAAATATCGGTGTAAAGGATTTGGTAGACGATCACTGCTCCCACAATCAACGAGACGGTCACCCCCATACCGAAAATGAATCCAGTGGATGTGGCTCCAATCCAATACGCTCGCTCCCGTTCTACAATCCCCGCTTGCGTGTAAACCTCCACATCCGGTGGCAAGCTCTGTCGCAGCGTATCCCGAACGGCGATCGCGTCTGCCCCTGCTTCTAGCTGGAGGACTCCGACGTCAACGGTATCCACCGATCGACGAGGAAAGTAACGGAAAAAATTTTGGTCGCTGAGAATCACCGTTCCATCTGCAGCAAACCCGCCTCCCAAGGTGTACTGACCGGCCACTGTGATACGGCGACCTTCAGCTTCCGTTGAAGTGCCTGTATCGGTAGGGCCAAACTCCGGTCGCGATAACACATCCATCAGGACGGTGTTGGGACGCAGCAATGCCGCCTGGATGTCTGGTTCCTGAAGTGCTGGTAGCTGAAATAAGCCGTCGTTAGGATTCACCCCGAAAAAGAACATAGCCCGATTGATGCGAGTCTCGGGATTGCGCCACTGACCGTAGCTAACGTAGAGGGGCATCGAGCGTTTCACCCCTGCAATGCCTTCTGCTTGGTACAGCCGCTCAATTGTGAAAGGTTTGGCGGAACTGATGTCTTGGCTGACGGGCGAAATCAGAAATACGTCGCCATCCATGCGAGTGTAAAGCTGGGAGGCGGTTTTGGCGAGCGCCCCCAAAAAGCCCAAGTTCATGAATACGAGCAACACCGCAAAGCTAACCCCGGCGATCGCCACCAGCAGCCGCGATCGCTCGTGCACGAGATTTAACCAGGCGATCGGGGTTCTCACAGGTTTGTGGAGGAGGTTACGACTGGGGCAAAGAGATGCTGAACTGTAGGCTGTGCCTGCCAATTTTCGAGTGTGCGAGATACCGGGCTAGAGGGCTCTGCATGTGTGGCAGCGTCCCCATTGTCTAGTGTGGAAGACTCGCTGACATCAATCCGCACATCCACCTGCAGATTAGTGAGCCCTGCTACCCGCTCGCTATTGTCTAGCTGAATCTTGACTTCCACGACGCGGGAATCGGCGTTGGCTGCCGGATCGTCATCCAGCACATCATTTTTGAAAATTTGCCAGCCCACTTCCGCCACTTGGCCTGTCAAGGCTTGAGAAAACGCTCCGTTGCGGCTGACGATGGTTGCTGGCTGCCCCTCCCGAACGAGGGTCACATCCGTTTCGTACACTTCGGCCACCACAAACATTTGGTTGGTGTCTCCCAGATCCAAGATGCCTTCCGAGGCAGAGATTGCCTCGCCCGCACGGGTATAGACCTGCAAGATGCGTCCTGCTTGCGGTGCCCGAATAATTGTTCTTTCTAGCCGCGCCTCGGCCAGTGTGAGATTGCGACGAGCAGAATCAACCGCCACTTGAATGCGAGAAAGTTCGAGATTGGCCTCAGCGGCCCGCAACTGAGCTTCCGCGTTCAGCATGTCAGTGTCTCTGGATGTTTCCAGACGGACTAGGGCAGAGCGGGCATTACTCAAGCGTTCTTGCAGTTGACTGGCTGTACTCTGCTGTCGGTCTAGCTCTTGCTCCGAAATTGCTCCCTCGACAAAGAGTGTTTGAAATCGTGCGAGATCTGCCTGTTCGATCGCCAGTTCTACTTCAAGCTGACGCACCGTTGCCTGTTGACCTTGGATCTCAAAGGTCGCCGGCCGCTCAATCTGTTGCAGTCGTGTGGAGGCTTCGGAGATTTCCGCTTGACTCAATTCCACTTGAGCAATCAGGCGGCTTTCTGCTTCCGCCAGTTGGCTGGCTGCTAAATCGCGTTCGGCCAACCGTTCGGCATGGCTTTCAAGGTACGCCAGGATCTCGCCAGGCTCTACCCAAGTGCCGCGACGTACCTCTAGCAGTCCGATACGTTCTCCGGTGGGACCGCTAATGCGAATCACTTCCCCCCGGGGTTCCAAACGTCCCAGAGCTGCAACTGCCACTCTGTTGAGGGACTCTACTGTCGGTGCTGGTGAGCTGGTATCATCCGAGGTCCCGGTATTCGGCTGTCTCAGTTGCCACAGGGCGACCCCTATCAGTAGTGCGATCGCTCCTGCAATGGCAAGTTTCAGCCGCTGACCGCTGTTTTTCATGGTTCCTCGTGCTTGCCAAAAAAATTCGACTTGAATAAACGCAACTCCACCGTTAAGGCTCCGCGATCATCATTAGACACGAGTTGTGCTGGGAGCCGGTTTCACGGCCCCATCTACGATCGGTTTAGCAAAGACGCTGGGCCTGCAGCCATCTCAAAGCAGTGGAAGGGCTCTTGCAGAGTTACTCTTTATACTTAGCATTCTTTAACACTCTGGACATGCCAGAGCGATCCGGAGACTGACGGGACATGCTTCTTTCTTCATCCAGTCGTATCGTTCAGTTCAACTGCGAGGCTGAACTGAACGATTAAGTGTTTCTGCTCGCGAGACCAGTTCGGCGGGGGGCACGCCTGCTTTAGGTCATCCGATCGTTCAGCCAACAGCCAGTGTTGGGTCAGGGTTGAAACGAGAAGCTAACAGTCGCACTCGGACTGGTCGCAGACGTTTCGACGGAACTCTGAAGATGGCAACCTTGCCAGGCAGACCGTTCGCAGGACTTTGTCTGGGCTGCTGGCTTTAGATAGGTCTGAAAAAGCTGGAGATGTTTCAGGTTTGCTTCTGGAGCGGCGTCATGTCGGAACCCCCTACCCCAGGCTCTCATTATCTCGGAGCTCGACTGGTGACTGAGTAGCAGGTTGTCCGGCAGGTTGCCAGCGATTGTCGACCCATTCGTCTGTTGCGTGGGCGCTCCATCCGCGTTCGCGAGCAATCCACTCAAACTTGGACAATGCCTCTTCCTCAGACTCTGCTTCCAGAACAAACTTGTGGACTTCTAGCGTCTCAAGTAAGTCATCGTCTTTCACTTCAATCTCAAATTGATACTGCGGCATACGTTGAGTTGAATCAATACGTTCCCAATAGCATTACGACTGTGACAGCTTATGACTGTGCTGGGTAAACATTTTTAGGGAAGTTACGCTTAAAGTTGTCAAGTGATCGCAATTAAAGTTTAACCAAAAAATCAGATCGATGCTGCTAAGACCAGTAATTGCTGGGTCTAGATGGTAGCGTCGCGTCAATTTTCGACTGATTCGATTTTTGACTAACTCAACTTTCTGTTGACTTGATGGCGATCTCGTCAAAAAAATGGTGTCTTAGCGAGCTACTTGGGGCAGCACACCATAGGTCTTGCAAAGCTCTACGCTAACGCGCACCTATCCCGGAGTCAGATCTACCACACTGAAAATAGGGTGCTGAAGTTCTGTCACCGCTTGGGACTCGCAGTGGATGAAGAGTCACCAGCCTTTTCTTTGATTAGAGGTACGTAGTTCGCACGTTCACAGCACTGTCCCCTTCGCCGACTGCATGCATGTGTGTTGTATGCATAGGCTTCTGCCAATATGGGTGCGACTGTCCAGCAGTGCGCCTGCTGCTGGGTAGGCTTGCCGACTGATTCGATTGTTGCCAGGTGAGATTGTCGGGATAGTTGTCCGTACCAATGTTTGTTGATGTGACTGTTTGTCGATTCACTTGTCCAGGAGGAAAACCGTGCTTCGTCATACCCTGTTTGCCGGAATTACGACTGTTTCCCTACTGTTTGCGCCGGCTGCTTTGGCAACCCCTGCCCAAACTAGAGCAGCGCTGTCGGAGGCTGTCGATCGTGAAGAGTGGTCGCGGGCTGTTTCGCTGGTCGATCGCCTAATTGATGAACAGGGGGTTAACCAAGACTTACTCACCTATCGCAGCCATCTGCAGCAGTTGAATACGAACGCAATGCTGGCTGAGTTGGGCACGGCTCCAGCGATCGAGTTATCCTCCACAGCTTCTGAAGCGGCTCTGGCCAGCGAGTTGGCCAGCGAACGGCAACGCCAAGCAGACCTGGCTGCTCGTGAAGAGCGTCTAGCTGCCCGCGAAGTTCGGCGGGAGCAGCGCAATCAGGAGCGCTTGCAGCGAGCTGAAGAGCGGTACCTACGGGCGCTGGAGCGTGAGTCGTTGGCTAGAACCAATGCACTGAATGCAACTCGGAGCAGGAGAACTATCTGTCTCAGCTCCTTGTGCGGATATCGCCGTGGGCCGGTAATTGTCCGCGATCGCTTCCCTCACGATCGCCGCTTCCACGATGGGCATCGCACCTCTCGTCACCACACATCCCGTCATCATGTAGTGCGCACCCATGGCTCTCGCCAATCTATTGACGCGGACAACTCTGGCATCCGAATTCAAGTGCGTTACTGAGTGGAGCGCTTAGGGCGGTAACCGGCGAGCCTAGTTCGAACGTTTGTAGAGCTAGAAGGCGGTAGAGTCGTCGCGACCTAGAGATACTTCGACCTAGTGCTCTGTCAGCGTACATAGCAATCTGCTCTAGGGTCTGGAGTATGAAGACAGTCCAAAGCCTAATTAGCAGGGAGAGATGATTAGAACACTCTCCATAGCGGATTGCCGCTCGCCATAGGTGATGGGCGATCTTCCTCTCTCAGGATTGCTCTAATGCATGTGACGATTGACAGTATCCTGCATAGCAAGCCTGAACAATCATGAAGTCAGCTCTATGCAGGTGCATCTCCACGTTGTACGGTCCAAAACTGGATAGACTGCGACGCTCCGATGCTCAGTCCGGAAATGGTCGGCGCGCCGAAGGCATAATCTACCCCTTGCACTAGCGGGATGAACGGCACTTGTTTGGCGATCTCCACCTGCACTTCCTCTAACATGCTGGCACGAGTGTCTGTATCTGCTTCTTGCCGCTGCGCTTGAACCAATTGATTGATAGTGCTGTCATCAAAAAACGACCCGTGGGCAAATGTCGAACCTTCGACACACACTCCATCTTCGGCGCGATCGCAGGCGACAAAGGGTTGTAGGTAGTTGTCGGGGTCGAGAAAATCTGGTGCCCACGACAGCAGCACCATCGGATAGCTGCCTTTGTCTAAATTGCTAAATAATGTGGCGGCTTCGACAGACTGTAACTCTAGTTGGAAGAGTCCTGCTAGATCGGTCTCCAGAGATGCTTTGAGGGTGTTTGCAATGAGCTCGCCGCGAGCGTTGCTGGAAGCATGCCATAGCGTTGTTTGGGCAGGGGCTTCCGGAGTGAACCCGGCCTCTCTCAAGAGGGCGATCGCCCGCTCTATGTCTCCGTCTCCATATTCATTTTCGAAGGCTGGGATGGAGGTACTCATGCTTTCCGGGATGAGGGAAAAAAGTGGAGAGGCTTGATTGAGGAACACCCGTTCTTGTAACAGCGTGCGATTGATGGCGGTAGCGATCGCCTGCCGGACTTCCAGGCGATCGAGCGGTGGTTGCGTGACATTGAGAACCAAGTAGCGAATCAGGGCGCTGGTTTGGGACGCGATTTGCCATTGTTGGGCATCTTGTTCGTTGACCAGGGTCTGGATTTGGCTGGGTTCTAGAGTTTGAAAGGCAATGTCGACTGCCTGACTCTTAAACGCATTCAGTAGCGAGGCGGGGGTGTTGAACGACTGGATGTCGATGCCGCTATTGGCGGCGGGCTCTCCCCAGTAGTCGTCGTTGCGATCGAGCACCAAACGAGAGTTCTCCGCATAGTCGACGAGTCGATAGTGACCGGTAGCGACCACAGTCTCCGGTTGAAATTCCCCGATGGTGTGAGCCGTTGGTGAGACGGCGCAGGCTCCGGGAAAGGCCAGTGTGGACGTAAATGCGCTGAACGGTTCCTTCAGTTGGATGGCCAGTTCGAACTCACTCGAGGCGGCGATTGACTCAACCACATCTGATAGCAAGAAGGCTGGTTTGCCACCGTTCTCGATCGAGCGTTGCAGCGAAAAGGCCATAGCTTCGGCATTAAACGGGGTGCCATCGTGAAAGGTCACACCTTGCCGTACTGGGATGGTATAGGTTGTGCCGTCAGGGCTAATGGTAGGTAGGTCTGTAGCCAGCAGCGGCACTAGCATGCCGGTACCCACATCGTAGGTGTAGAGGGTTTCGCCGACATTCAGTAATACGTTCAGAGACACGGGTTCGAACGCGTCGGAGGGATCGAGAGTGCGGATGCGATCGGTAATTCCGACAGAAATACGGCGATCGGAGGGAGCAATCGCAGCCGCATTCTCTTGAGGGGAAGTGCTGTCTTGCCTACTGGATGGGGAGCCACACCCTGCGACAACGAAGCCAACGCCTCCGCAAAAGGCGAGAAAGCGACGCCGCGATGGCGAAAACTTGGGCAAAGGTGTAAAGCTGGGTGATGGCGATCGCCCGATTGCGAATCTTGATGACTGTTTTGCCGAGTGGAGCTTTGATACCCCCTGTGCTTTGGGGGCTCCCTTGGGTGTGCTTTTATCTAGCGTGCTTTGGCCTGGTGCGCGTTTGCCTGGGACGCGATCGCTCAACGGTGGGCTCGGATTGCCTGAGGTGTCGACAAATTCAGTATTTTCACCTGTAGTACGTTTACGTGCAGTGGTAATGTCACGGCGATCCATGTCGTCTCCAGCCATTCTGTTCAGACCCACCACTCCGGTTGTCAGGCAGGTGCCTTACCGCAACTTATATCCCGCTTTCTACAAAAAAAGTAGTCGATATCCCAAGCCTGGTAAGACTTTTACGGCTCTAATCTTCATCTGGATTTTATATCAGTACGGCTAACTGCTCCTGCTACGTATTCTGTATCGATCAATTTGCTATGGCTTATCAGCCGCTTGGCCCATCTAGCAGGATTACGTACCGATCTACTTCATGCTGCCTTTACGAACTTCACATGATTTTCACATTAGCTGTATAGTGTTTTATCAGTGAGGAATAGGTTCGACATGTATGCCAGGTCGACTGTCATGCAGAGTTAGATACACAACCAGTCAGTGTTGGCTGTGGATGTGAATCTCGCGTCACTCCCTCAGGGGTATCCGGTCAAGGTTGTCTTCTGCCGATGCTTCGAGCTTGGAGGCAATGCCTGAGTGGGGGTCGCATTCGCATCAGCGGTCAATGGGCTGAAGGAAATACGTATGAATCTGTTCAAGCGAATTCTACTCCAGCACATGTTTCGCCAGGTTGGTCGACACTTCTCAGGATGGCAAGACGTCGGGTACGTCACCATGTTGGTTCTGTCTGCGCTGTCGGCGATCGCGTTTCTAGGCGAGTATCAAGCTCAAGGGGAGCCGACTGAAGTCGTGGAGCCGTTTCCCATGCCTGCCGAGATTCAGGTTCAGGACAGTCGCTAGTGTTCTGACACCGTAAACTTGAGAGGTTGCAAACTTGAAGGCTTGAAGAGCATGCCTCAGGCCAACTGCAGCGTTTTGCTCGATCGATTGCATCTTTCACGCAAGCCCGTCAACGTTCATTCCTGTGATGCTGCTACCCAGTTGGGGTAAGGCAATAGTTTGCGCTGGCTGTGTTGCTGCGATCGTCTATGTAGCCACCATTGCATCAGCTTGAACCCTATTCATGGCGTGGGCTACAGTTTGAGCGGCTATTGCAGAGATTCCATGAACATAGGCATTGTCGGGATGGGCTTGATCGGCGGATCGTTAGCACTTGAGTTGCGCGATCTCGGTCATACGGTATGGGGCACCAGTCGCAGCTCACAGACATGCACTACCGCCCTCGAACGACACATTGTCGATCGCGCCAGTACTCAGTTAGAGAGTTTGCACGAGGTCGATATAGTCTTTATTTGCACTCCTATTCCCTACGTTCTGCCAACGTTGCGAGCATTAGCGGGAATACTGCCATCCCAAGCGATCGCCACGGATGTTGCCTCGGTAAAGGCGACGATCGCCCAACCTGCAACGGAACTGTGGCCCAATTTTGTGGCCGCACATCCAATGGCCGGTACTGCGGAGCAGGGCATTGATGCCGCTCAGCGTGGGTTGTTTACCGGTTGTTCCTACGTCATTACCCCAGT
The DNA here is from genome assembly GCA_039817825.1 of Cyanobacteria bacterium J06642_12. GTDB lineage: Bacteria > Cyanobacteriota > Cyanobacteriia > Thermostichales > PCC-7336 > PCC-7336. The sequence continues at coordinate 14,915 of JBCBVA010000078.1, forward strand.
CGAGACCACTCGACCGGCAGCGATCTCCACTCTAGAGACCGTGCTGCGTCCGCTTGAGGTCAATCTAGTGCGTGCATCTCCGGCAACTCACGATGCAGCAGTGGCGTGGATCAGTCACTTACCTGCGATGGTGAGTGCGGCTCTGATTACTGCGGTAGCCTCTGCTGGCGACAGCGAACGTACCCTAGCTCAACAGCTAGCCAGCAGCGGATTTCGAGATACGAGTCGGGTGGGTGGCGGTAACCCGGAGTTAGGAACTGCGATGGCTGAATTCAATCGCAATGCGCTGCTGCGGTCGTTGTATGCCTACCGCACCGCTTTAGATGAGACCATCTCCGCGATCGAAGACAAACAATGGCCACAGTTATTTGAAACCTTGCAACCGAATGGCCAGCTCAGGGCTCCTTTTGTTGACTAGCGTTCTTATCAATACGATTTTGAAGCGTATAGCGATCGGCAATCTGCTACGGAGAGTCTTCTAATCGTCTCTCCTTGTAAATTAAGGCTTTGAGCTGTCTACAGACTCCAGGCCTTAGAGCGGATTGCTGTAGGAGATTGCTGTCAGATTGACTGCAGCGTCTGCCAAGAGCGCCTCAAACTGAAAGTTAGTAGACCCTAAGGGATAGGCGCGGATGCCTGACCGCCTGCTATACAGCAACTGCTGATGAGGACTGGGACTGGCGGGCAAGTTCGTTGTTGTGCCACTTCCAAGCGTCTTTCACGATGGTGTCGAGGTCACCGTAGCGCGGTACCCAACCTAATAAGTCCTCTGCTAACGCATTACTGCCCACCAGTTGCGGAGAGTCGCCGGGGCGACGTGGGCTGACTTCGACGGGGAATTGCCGCTCGGATACCTTCATCACGGTTTCGGCAACTTCTTTGACCGAGAAGCCTCGCATGCTGCCCAAGTTGAAAATCTGGCTGGTGTGCTCCCGCTTTAAATAATCGAGGGACAAGCTGAAGGCAGAGGCTAAATCCATCACGTGGATGTAATCGCGGACGCAGGTGCCATCGGGCGTATCGTAATCATCGCCGAACATCTTCAGTCCGGGCCGTAGCCCCAATGCTGCCTCAATCGCGATCGGAATCAGGTGGGTCTCTGGATCGTGATCCTCTCCAATCGTGCCATCAGGGGCAGCCCCTGCGGCATTGAAGAAGCGGAAGACTACAGACTGGATGTCGTAGGCACTGCGGTAATCCTGCAAAATCCGCTCCACCATCGACTTGGTGGCACCGTAGGGGCTGAGGGGGTTGAGGGGATGAGTTTCGGGAATGGGCAAGGTTTGAGGTTCGCCGTACACCGCGCAGGTGGATGGGAACACAAAATGCTTGACACCAGCGGCCACCATCGCGTCCAGCAGGACTAGCGTATTGGCAACGTTATTGCGGTAGTAAAGACTTGGGGCGGTGGTGGACTCTCCGACCTGAATCGATGCTGCCAAGTGGCAAACGGCAGCAAATGAATGGCGAGCGAACAAGTCTTGTAGCAGGCTGGCGTCGCCAATATCTCCGGTTACTAGGCGTCCATCCGGCACGAAATCCGATCGCCCGCTGGATAAATTGTCGAGCACAACAACGTCATAGCCGTCATCGAGTAGGACTTTGACGACATGAGAACCAATGTAGCCAGCGCCGCCGGTAACCAGAATTGTGTCTTTCATCAGGTTGCTCTATTGCTTGTTGTCAACTATACGTGAACTCTGCAGGGGCTGTTAAGTATCACCAGATACCCACGCTAATTGCGGTCCGCTCACTGTCGTTTTCAGCAGAAAAATGATGGAAAACCGGATAGAACGGGGGATAAATACTGCCATTCTTCCTGGGTTAGATGCTAGCCGAGGTGATCTCAGTTTGACAGAACGATTTGAGCGAAACTTGCTTCGCGAGTGACAACAGCGTGATTGAGGGGAATTCCCCTTGCGCCGCTTTCTTCCCTACGGTGTGGCAGGAGTGTAAGCACATTGACGTCTCGTGAGATGCGAACCGCTGGGATCGTGTATGCGATTGGAGGGTCGGGCGGACTGGTAGAAGGCCGTCGGTTATATATCTGCACTCCTACCTGTGGATTTGTGCCGACCTATCTTAGAGTGTTTAGGAAAAGTAAAGAATTGTGCTCCGTGCTGCAGCTTTCTTCGAATGAAGCGATAACTGACGGATCGATGCCACGACTGTCTTCACCAGAGGACAGTCGACATATGGCCATCCGTGTTCACCGCCTGAGTAAGCAATTTCCTCAGCGGCGCACCATCCCTCAACTGTTAAGCAACCGCCCGGTCCGTTATCAGTCGGTGCTGCACGATGTCTCGTTCCATGTCAATCGTGGAGAAGTGTTTGGCGTTCTGGGCACCAACGGTGCGGGGAAAACCACTCTGACGCGGATTCTGTGCACGATGGTGCTGCCCGATCGCGGCACGGTTGAAGTGATAGGGGTGAATGGTGTCCAGCAGCCACTAGCGGTACGCAAGGCAGTAGGGTATGTCACCTGTGCCGATCGCTCGTTTGAGGAACGCATCAGCGCGATCGCGAATTTGAATTTCTTTGCCACCCTCAATGATGTATCGGGAAGAGAGCGCGACCATCGTGTCGCAGAAGTGTTAGAGCAAGTGGGGTTGTGGGATTGTGCCAATCGCGCGGTGCGAGAGTTTTCGACCGGCATGAAGCAAAAGCTAGCGATCGCCCGCGCGCTCTTGCACCAGCCACAGGTGCTGTTTTTAGACGAGCCGACGAGCGGTCTCGATCCACTGGCCTCGGATCGGTTTCGGCAGTTTCTGCAGCAGCTGGCGACCGAACAGCAGCGCACGATTTTCTTATGTACTCACATGCCTGAAGAAATCGAGCAATTGTGCGATCGCGTCCTCTTTCTGCATCGCGGCGTCAGCCTGGCGTCCGGCACGTTGGAGTCCGTTCGTCGTTCGGTTTGTTCGTCCACCGCTTACGACATTGTGACGCGGCAACCCCTGACGACTTTGACGGCCACTATGTTGTCCACCGATATGTCAGTACCGGGCGTGACTCTAGAGCACTTCCAACCGGCAGGCCGTCAGGCTTGTTCTTGCCTGCGAGTTCGGGTGCAGGCTGGCGATCGTGACGCTGCGATCGCGGCCACGCTGAAATACTTGGTGAATCGGCAGATTGACGTTGTGGAATGCCGCAAGCAGGAGATGTCCTTAGCAGATTTGTATGCGGCCCTAACTGAAGAGGCACCTGCATCCAGCGCAGCTCAAGGGGGAGCGAATGAGTAACACGACCTTGACACCGTTTAGAGGGCTGGGCTGGGTGGCCAAGCTACTCGCGTTTGCCCGTAAGGATTTGCGTGTGGCTTGGCCACCCAGCCCAGCCCTCTAAACGGTGTCAAGGTCGTGTTACTCATTCGCTCCCCCTTGAGCTGC
>JBCBVA010000079.1:0-17851 GCA_039817825.1 Cyanobacteria bacterium J06642_12
GGACAGGCAAATTTTTCAGAGAAAACTAACTCTGCAGCCTTTCCTGTCCACGGTTCAGTGATGGACGAGCTGTCTCCACGCCTATTTTCGTTTAACTCTCCCTTGGGAGCCTGCCCTTCCTGCCACGGTTTGGGATACGTTCCTACCTTTGACCCCGACTTGATTGTCCCCGACCCTTCCTTGCCAATCTACGCAGCGATCGCTCCTTGGGCAGAAAAAGATAATCCTTACTATCTATCGCTACTGTCGTCAGTAGCCGAGCATTTTGGGTTCGATATTCGCGATCGCTGGAACAGTCTTTCCGCGGATCACCAGCACATGCTGCTGTACGGTTCGGAAGAAGAGATATTCATTAATGCGGAGTCTCGCTATCGCAGCACGAAAGGGTATTACAAGAGCTACGAAGGTGTGATTCCCCAACTGCAGCGACATTATCGCGAATCGAAATCAGACGTCTATAGGAAGAAGCTAGAGAAATATCTTATCGATCGCCCCTGTTCTACCTGTCAGGGGGCTCGTTTGAAGCCGGAGGTCCTGTCCGTCACAATCGGGGGGCATCCAATTACCGATTTCACCGAGATTCCGATTGATGAATGCCTACAGCGGATAGAGAATCTCGAACTGACAGAGCGACAAGAACAGATTGGTGACTTAGTTCTGAGGGAGATTCGAGCTCGTCTCAAGTTCTTGCTGGATGTGGGGTTGGACTACCTGACGCTCGGTCGCCCGGCAATGACCCTATCTGGAGGGGAAGCGCAGCGGATTCGGCTGGCCACACAGATTGGGGCGGGGTTGTCGGGGGTTTTGTATGTACTGGATGAGCCCTCGATCGGGTTGCATCAACGGGATAACAGTCGGTTGCTGGAAACGTTAAAGCGACTGCGGGATTTGGGAAACACCCTGATTGTGGTGGAACATGATGAAGACACCATGCGAGAAGCGGATCATATCGTGGATATTGGTCCTGGGGCAGGGGTGCATGGAGGAGAGATTGTCGCTCAGGGTGGCTTGGCTGACATTGCCAAATGCAAGGGCTCGGTGACGGGTCGTTACCTGTCCGGTCGAGCTCAAATTCCCACCCCCAGCCAGCGTCGCAACAAGAAGAAGCAGCGGCTGACGTTAAAGAGGGCAACCCGAAATAACCTCAAAAATATTGATGTTGAGTTTCCGTTAGGTCGATTGGTGTGCGTTACGGGGGTGTCGGGATCGGGAAAGTCAACGCTGGTGAATGAGTTGCTGTATCCAGCCATACGCCATCAGTTGGGGCAGAAGGTACCGATGCCGTCTGATTTGGACAAATTGGCGGGGACGAAGAATTTAGACAAAGTAATCGTCATCGATCAGTCGCCGATTGGCCGCACCCCGCGATCGAATCCAGCTACTTACACGGGAGTCTTTGACCATATTCGTCAGGCCTTTGCGAAGACGATTGAGGCTAAGGCGCGCGGTTATCAGCCGGGGCATTTTTCCTTCAACGTTAAGGGAGGGCGCTGCGAAGCTTGTAAGGGGCAGGGGGTGAACGTCATTGAAATGAACTTCCTCCCCGATGTCTACGTAGTCTGCGATGCCTGTGCTGGCACTCGGTACAGTCGTGAAACGCTGCAGGTGCGGTACAAAGACAAAACGATTGCCGATGTTTTAAATATGACAGTCAGCGAGGCGTTGGAATTCTTCTCGGCGATCGCTCCGGCGAAGAAGATCCTGCAGACCCTTGAGGATGTTGGGTTGAACTACGTGCGGTTGGGTCAGTCTGCACCGACGTTGTCGGGAGGGGAAGCACAGCGGGTCAAACTGGCGTCGGAGCTATCGAAGCGATCGACCGGCAAGACGCTGTATTTACTGGACGAGCCTTCGAATGGTTTGTCGTTTTACGACGTCCACAAATTGCTTACCGTGCTGCAGCGTCTGGTGGATACCGGCAATACGGTGTTAGTCATCGAACACAATCTTGACATTATTCGCTGTGCAGACTGGATTGTGGATTTGGGGCCAGAGGGAGGCAATCGAGGGGGACAAATTGTGGCAGCGGGAACTCCTGAAGATGTAGCTGCTGTGGCGGAATCGTATACGGGGCAATACTTACAGAAGGTTCTCAAACAGCATCCACCCGAGCAGGAAGCTTTGGCTGGATGAGTTACGCAAGCTATTTGTGATTGTCGGATTTTGAGTTCGCTGGACTCTGAGTTTGCTGTGATGAATCGAGAAGAGATAACGCCACCTTGCCTCACAGGTTCCCCAAAACACCTCAGCTTCGGTTGAAAGTGAATTGCCAAAGTTGAGAACATAGCATGTCCGATATCTGGGAAAACTTTTTTAAAAATTCAGGGGTTTGGAAGGGCTGTTTCAACCGTTTTACTCCCGGAGGCAAACTTGTCAGCGTCACACCATCCTGTCTGACATTAGCCCGTTCTGGCGATACTAGTGCGAGCTTTCAGATCGTTCGTTACCCGGAGGGAAAAGCTGCTGAAGAGTTTAAAACAGAATTTTCAAGTATCAACCGAAGCAGTATTTTTTTTCCAGATGGCTCGTTCAGTAAAGGCTCTATGCAGCTCAGTCCCTTTTCGGAGTTTGTTGCAGAGCTCAGCCTCACTTTGCCGAGCGAACGACTGCGATTAGTGCAAGCCTTTCAGCCGGGAGGGGGGGGAGATTATCTGGTTCTCATCCAAGAAACGAGAGAAGGATGCGAGCAGATCCAGCGCCCAAGGGTTTCGTTCGATCGCCTGTGTGGACTGTGGCGAGGCCAAGCAATGACCTATCTCAATAATTGGTTCGCATTAGATCCTGTGGACACTGAGTCCAAACTCGAACGTTTACCCTCGGGTCAATGGTTGTATTCGTGGCAGGTTGGTAGCGATCGCGGACAAGCACAAGCCCGCCTGGATGGTTCCCGCCTGCTATTCGAGCAGGACGGACAACCTTATCAACTACTGCTCTTACCGTATGGAGGGGCTTCACTGTGCCCGATCGCTATTCAGCGACATGCTCCATTTAGGTGCGAATTAATGTTTTTCGTCGATTCCACTATTCGTTTGAGAATCATTCGGCGGTATTTGTCAGATGGTAGTTGGGTCGATCAATCTCTAATTCGAGAAGAAAAAATCGACTGATGTGTCTTTCTACTTTCATGGTGTTTGCCAATTCAGTTTTGACAACGGTCTCTGGACTGAATCAGGAGGGGACATAACGGAAATACCCGCAAGTGGTAAAGCCACTGCTATACCTTCTATGCCCTTCATCGTAGATTGTCTAGACAAGTGTTTTGAAGAGCTCACGATTGATGCACTCCGGCCACGATAGGAGCGGTCGTGACGGCCTCCATCACCACAATCTACCGAGAAAGAAAATCGAGTAGCAAGCGATTTACTGTCTGAGGGGCTTCCTGCTGAGTCCAATGTCCGCAATCTTGAATAAATTCCAACCGCAGTTTACGGGTGAAAAACGACTCCATATTTTCGGTTAGCTTGCGACTGAGGGCAAAGTCTTCTTCCCCCCAAATCAGCATGGTGGGGGCTTTGATTTGATGAATGGGATGGGTTAGCCAGCGCTGCACCTGCCGCCAGTGGAATAGTTGGCGATAGTAATTCATGGCAGATGTCAGAGCCTTGGGTTTGGACAAAGCAGTCTTGTATGCCGCCAAATCTGCTTTTGAAAATGCCCCTTTGCGGATAGCCGTATCCTGAAAGACCTGTTTGACGACATTGCCGAGATTGAGTTGCACCATCCACTCGGGCAACAACGGCATCTGCATTAAAAACATGTACCAACTACGACGCAGTTGATCGGCGTTGCTTAGGAGCTCACGCCGGAAACAGGCGGGGTGTGGGGAGTTCAGAACCACCAGCTTGCCGACTTGCTCGGGAAATTGCTGGGCCCAATGCCAGGCGATCGCCCCGCCCCAATCGTGGGCTACCACGATCGCTGTCCGTTCTCCCAGAGCCGTCACCAACCCGCGCACATCATCCGTAAGGGTGTCGATGTCGTAACCGGATTCTGGCTTATCCGAATCGTTGTAACCGCGCAGATCGGGCACGACTACGCGAAAGCGGCGCGCTAAGGCCGGAATTTGGTGTCGCCAGGAGTACCAGAATTCGGGAAAACCGTGCAGAAGTACCACGAGGTCTCCCTCTCCCTGAGTGACGTAATGCATGCGAATGCCGTTTGTGTTCGCAAATGCGTGCTGCCAGGGACCTGATAGAGACAAAGACTGCGATGTCGTCATGGAGACCAGAGGAAAAAAAGCTTGACCTTTAGTGTAGCGAAAAACACTTGTGCGATGGGCACTACACACCGGATTTGGAACGATGTTGGCAAGACAATGCTTGGTTTTTCATAGCGTTTTATCGCTCCGTACGACTACCACGGTAGAACCTGACCGTTGGTGTGCCAGAAGGTTCCTGTCTTGTCTAGGGTTAGTGCATCGATACGAGTCAGCAATCCTCGCACTGACTCGGCAGGTGTAATGCCTTGGCTAGTGAAGTTGGTCATGTCGGTGCTGACCCAGCCGGGATGAAGGATGGCAACGGCAATATTGCGGGGCAGGAGGTCAAGAGAGAGTGACTTTCCTACCATATTCAAAGCCACTTTTGACATACGGTATCCGTACGAGCTGCCGGACGTGTTGTCGGTGATAGAGCCCATGCGGCTGGTCATTAACACCACTTTGCTGGGGGTGGCCATACGGTCGAGCAGGGTGTGGGTGACTCGCAGTGGAGCAATCGCATTTACCTCGAATTGCATACGAATGCTATCTAGATCGAGATGCTCCAGACTGACGCGCTGCAGAATACCTGCGTTGTTAATCAAAACATCGATGGTCGTATCTGCCAGTTGGCGATCGAGCGCGGCGATACCCTCATCTGTTGCGATATCAATACTCGACTCAATCCGAATACCTAAGTCCTCCAACTCGGGGGACGATTGACGGCAAATGGCGATCGCAGTCTCCCCTCGCTGCACAAGTTGTCGACAGTATTCCAAGCCAATCCCTCGATTGGCTCCGGTAATAACGTAAGTTCCCATAGCGTGTTGATTGGTAGAGAAGAGAGTGATGGTACGCAGATTCGGGGCTAACAAATGGATTGTTGAGACCCATACTTGTCGCTCTGCAGTCACGAATGGTCGATGCTGCGACTACTTCATTAGGATGTCATTGTCTGTGCAGGGATTGAGATGATGAAGGTTGGAGCGATCTCCAGGTACCAGAGTCAGCATTTCTGGCATCACGACCGCTGGGCTCGGCACCTAATCGCAATCGCACTGGCGACCATCTGTTGCTGCCTGTTGCTAGGCGGTTTCTGCAGCACTCCCAGTCAAGCCCGCTTGGATTACGAACAAGAAACGGGTGGGCAGATGTTGTATCGCTCATTTCAGTCACTGCGCGATTTGGAGGGGCATCCTTGGCAGGCGATCGCCTTTAAGCGAGAGTTTGCAGATGGACAGTCGACATTCTTCTTGCGACTGGTCGGATTTCCCGAGAGCGCTACGGTACTGCGTCAGCAATCACTTGTCATGACAAACGTGAGCGGACAAACCTTTGAGGCTCCCGATAGTTCCGATCGCGTGTTCACCGATAACGGGGTACCGGATTCTGTGGGTCAGTACGACATTGCGGCTATCGTGCTGCAGTTGTCAGATGTCACTCCGCTCAAGCTGCAGGTGCCGACAGAAGATGGTGTGGTGACCATTGCCGTTCCGCCAACCGCGATCGCCGAATGGCAAACGGTGGCCAACGAGTAAGTGCCAAAGGAGCCTGTCCTCAATGCCGATGCGACTCGCTTGAAGAGAAACATAGTTAACCCTCTTGATTAAACAGGCTGCAACCTCAATAGACGACCGTTTGGCTCGTCAGTCAGCACGTACAGGTAGCCATCTGGCCCCTGGCTAATATCTCGAACTCGCGCTCCGATGGGGATAGACCGTTCGCTCGAAACAGAACCATCTTCAGCTACTTCTATGTGGCGAACGTCTTTGCTGACCAATCCTCCTGCAAACAAGTCGCCCTGCCAATCTGCAAACAGATCGCCACGATAGATCGCTAATCCTGAGGGCGCGATCGCTGGAGTCCAGACCAGGGATGGCGATGTAGCGTCGGCACGTTCCAGCACGGGAGCAACCGGTTGGTTATTGAAATACTCGCGACTGTGGGACACGTCCGGCCAACCGTAGTTTTGTTGGGGAGCAATTGCGTTGAGTTCGTCACCACCGCGCGCGCCGTGTTCGGTAGCCCACACTTGGCCGGTGGCCGGATCGACCGCTAACCCCTGGATGTTGCGATGGCCGTAACTCCATAGTTCTGGGGATCCGCTGGTGCCGTCCTGCCAAGGATTGTCTTCGGGAATAGAGCCATCATCGCGAATCCGCACAATCTTGCCCAAATGGCTATTCGGGTTTTGAGCCTGCTGGCGAATTAACCTTCCATCCAGCGTGACAGGAGGATTGCCCCCATCCCCAATCGAAACCAGCAGCGTCCCATCTGGTAACCATTCAAGCCGTGAGCCAAAATGCTGCGCATCGTTCTTCAATTGAGAGACGGAAAAAATATCCAGCCAGTCTTGCAATGCTTCACCATCAAATCGAGCTCGGGCTACCCGAGTGTGGTTGGCATCGATTGTGCCAGCCGAATAGGTGAAGTAGACCCAACCGGTCTGCTCGAATAGGGGATGAACGGCTACATCCAACAGCCCTCCTTGCCCCTCTGCAAACACTGCCGGAACTCCGGGCACATGGACCACTCGGCTGCGATCCGCACTCACCCATTGCACTCTTCCAGGTCGCTCGGTCACTAGCAATGCCCCCTCTGGTAGCCAAGCCATTCCCCAAGGGTGTTCTAGACGATCCACTTCGGCGATAGTCTCCACCTCAGTGACAGTCTGGGGAGGACGATCGGAGATTACGGGTTGGCCTGTGGCTGAAGGGATTTGGATGAAGGCAAGCAGTGTTAGGGCGATCGCTACAGGTTGCCTGAAAGCCTGGCCAAGTTGCGTGCGGACGGAAACAAACATAAGAGTATCGAGTCGAGTGACGGTGAAAGAGGAGAGCTGAATCGGCTCCCCTAGTACTCTGTCAAACGAGATGAGTGGTTCCTAGGTCTTTTCCCGTAACGATCGATGTTGGGATCGCGCAAGAGCAACAAATCCTGTTAGAGAGTAGGGGCAAAGCTAAGGAACACAGGCGCTAGTTTCAATCTTCATCGTCAACTGACCTGACACCGCGCACAATTCGAGATAAATCGCTCGCTTCATTGAACTCAATCCGAGTAGGAGAACCGCTGATCAGTCCTTCGAAGCCTCGGAAAGAATCCTGAATCTCAGCACCGCGACCGCTAATGATGTATTCGCGAATTCCCTTATCGTGCCACGATCCCCGCATCTTGAAGACGTTGATCGCCCGCGACATCTCCCCCCGAATCTCGACGTACTGCAACAGAATAATCGTGTCCGTAATGGTCGAAATATGGGACTCGGTAATGGAATGGGAGCCCATGAATTGGTCGGTGGTGTTAGTGAAGAAACCGGTGATTTCCTCCTGCTTGGCAAATCCCGTCACCCCAATCACAAACTGTCGGAAGGCATTGGAACTGACCCCACGAGCCAGCGCAGACAAGGAGTCGATCGCCAACCGACGGGGCTTAAAGTCTTTGATCTGAGATTTAATAATTTGCAGGTGGTCTTCAAGACCAGCGGACTCGGGATAGGCACAAATAATCTTGAGCAGGCCGTTTTTCTCCATGCTCTCCAGATCGATTCCCCATGAGGATGCATTTCGAGACAGTTGAGCCCGAGATTCCTCGTAGGCAAACAGCATGGCTCGTTCGCCTTGGCGACAGCCCTCCTCCAAGAACTTCGACACCAATGAAGTTTTACCCGTACCGGTGGCACCGGTGGCCAAAATAATCGAATCGCGGAAGAAGCCACCCCCGCACATTTCGTCCAGTTTGGGGACGCCGGAAGATACGCGAACGTTGGACGACCGCTGAGTCAGTTGCATGGCTCCCAACGGGAAAATATTGATTCCATCGTTGGTCATGGTGAAGGGGTATTCCCCTTTCATGTGGGTGGTGCCGCGCAATTTCAGAATTTCGATCGTGCGGCGGCGTTTTTCCCCTTCCAACACGTTGCGCACGATGACAACGTTGTCCGACACAAATTCTTCCACGCCAAATCGGGCGATCGCTCCGTACTCTTCCATCCGCTCGGTGCTCATCACGGTGGTGACCTGGCAATTTTTCAAGCGAGCAGATAATCGAAATAGCTCTCGACGTACGACATCTGTTGCATCGTACTGATGGAAAACAGCGGTAACCGTGTCGACAGAGACGCGAGTTGCTTTGTACTTTTGAATGGCGTACTGAATGCGCTCGATTAGGGCTGACAGGTCAAACTCACCTGCTACGTCGTATCCTTCCGGTTCGGGGGACGCATCGAGGATAAATAGCTTGTCCTGGTCGATCAGCTTTTGCAAATCCCAGCCAAAGCTATAGGCATTTTTGATGATGTCAGACGGGGATTCTTCAAACGTGACAAAAATCCCTGGCTCGTTAAATTGAGTAATCCCATTGTAGACGAACTGCACGCAGAACATGGTTTTTCCTGTGCCGGACGTACCGCTAATCAGAGTGGTACGTCCGATTGGTAAGCCGCCATGACTAATATCGTCGAATCCCTCAACCCCCGTTCTGATCTTGGGAATTCCCCTGTAAACAACGTCCGTTTTTGGGTACAAGTTCTGTGGATAGCGCTGTGCCCCCTCTTCCGGAGAGGACATCGAGTTTGTCTCGTCAGGTGAAGACGGTGGATTGGAATTAGTCATCGGAATCGTCTTCCTCAAAATAGCCAGCGGCTTCGTCTAGTTCTTCGTAGAGCAGATCGAGGCCAATGAGAACCTTCTCGCGATCGGATAGATCTCCAATAATCTTACGCACTGGTGGGGGCAAAATTTTCGCTAATGTTGGCGTAGCAAGGATTTTATCCTCCTCTGCTAGACGAGGATTTTGCACTACATCAATGACTTTCAGGCTGTACACTCCCTGAAATTCCTTTTCCATAATGTCTTGCAGGGTGCGAATGGCCCGCACCGAGTTAGGGGTGCGGCCAGCGACGTAGAGCTTGAGGACGTAGGCTTTGCGGGGAGTAGTCATGCTCGCTTCTCCCTTGCGGAGACAGATTTGTGGGATCGTGGAATGGAACGCCGATACATTTCACTGAGGTGAGCAATGACATCAATTAGGGTGATGCGATAGTCCAAAACGATCTCCTCACTGCGCCCTTCTAGCTTGAGCTGTTTGGCAAAATTGTCCATTAACTGCATGTGTATTTCTAGCACTTGAGATACGCTCATATCACCCAAAAAGGCTAATGCCACAAATTCGTCAATGGCTGGATTCACACGACTAGGAGAATGAAAATATTCCAGAATAATGCCTCGGTACAGATGGGTTAACCGGCGTATCAAGTCATCTCGTTCGTCCTCAGAGAGGTTTCGGTAGAACCGGTCGGGATGGCGCTTGTAGTAAACACCTGCATACCCCAAGCGCTCCCGAAGCTTTTCAGAGAGGCGTCTCTGCTGCTGTTGGACGAGAGAGGGGATCTCTTCACCTCCATTGGCTGGACGAACTCCTTTGGGAGACATTTGCAGAAACAGCGCGATCGCTCGTTCCACCTCTGCCAACAGATCCAGCTTGTCCGGAATCGTCCCGCACTCTTCTATCTGCAAGGTAATCACAGCCTTGTGGTAGCGAATCACCTCAGAGGTCTGGGGGGCCTCTGAGAACTCGCCTACACTGCTCTCCGGTTCCAGTAGAGCAACAGCAGGTAGCAACACACCTTTATTGGCCAGCAGGTCGCCAATCTTGGTTAACTCGCCGGAGGTGGGTACGGCTAGGATCAGACAGTCGGTGGGTTCGTCCCGATTTTTTAAATACTGGACGAGTTGTTCCGAATTGAAAAACTCGTGAAAAGAGAGTTGGTTTGCATCTGCTTTGAGGGCTGGCTCAAGCACCGGATGCTCCAAGCTGGAATCATCCGGTTGATAGATACAAACTCGCAACGGGGAAGGAGACACCAACGAACCAACTGAATACAAGCTGTTTACATTATTTAAATTAATCCCACAAAAGTTTGTAGGGTCTCGCACAGAGTACACGGAATTCTAACTGGCTTCAACCGAGTTACCCAGATCGATTCAGTTTGAGCATCCGTGCGGGTGCCGAGAGTTAAATGTTTCACCTGTCAGCATTCATTGCATGCGTCCATCAGCACCCTCCTCTGATGAAGACGCACTGTCGAGAGTTGATTCCCCACAATGCAGCTTCGGACTGTGGCTATGCTTCAGATTGTTGAGCCAGCTCAGCCAGTTGCTCTTTTTGGTAGACACCGATGCAGGACTGGACTAGGTCCTCCATTTCCCCTTCTAGAACTGGGTTGAGAGAGAAATTCTGCCCCAGTCGATGGTCGGTGATGCGGTTGTCTTTGTAATTGTAGGTGCGAATTTTTTCCGACCGCGAGCCTGTTCCCACTTGCATGCGGCGGTTGCTCATAATTTCATCCTGTTGCTCTTTGAGCTTCATTTCGTAGAGCTTGGCTCGCAGGATTTGCATGGCCCGTTCGCGGTTTTGCAATTGAGAGCGCTCTTCGGTACAAAACACTCGAATACCGGTGGGTTTGTGGATTAAGTCCACTGCTGTTTCCACTTTGTTGACGTTCTGACCGCCGGCTCCCCCCGAACGAGCTGTTTTCATCTCGATATCTTTGGGGTCGATGTGCACTTCTACATCATCGACTTCGGGCATGATCGCTACGGTAGCTGTCGAGGTGTGGACTCGACCTTGAGTCTCGGTTACCGGTACCCGCTGCACGCGATGGACTCCCGCCTCAAACTTGAGCTTGCTATAGACGCGATCTCCTGTCACTTCCATGACCGCTTCCTTGCATCCACCCATGTCGGCATCGGAAAAACTGACCAGCTTGACTGACCAGCCTACTTTTTCGGCGTAGCGGGTATACATGCGCACCAAATCGCCCGCCCAGATTGCCGCCTCGTCCCCACCAGTTCCTGCTCTCACCTCTAGCATGATGTTCTTGTCATCATTGGGATCTTGCGGGAGGAGCAGAATCGTCAGCCGGTCCACTAACTCCTCGTCGCGGGCTTTCAGCTCCCGTAACTCCAGTTGTGCCATTTCTGCTAACTCGGGATCGTCAGCGGACTCCTTCAAGATTTCCTCAGCCCCCTGCAACTCTTCTTGGGTGGCTTGCCAACTACGGTAAGTCTCGACTGTTTCCTCTAATGCCGATCGCGCTTTTGCCACCCGCTGTAACTCGTTGGGATCGGTCGCCACTTCGGGATCGGCTAAGCGAACGGTCAATTCCTGAAACGTTGCAGCAACGTTGTCCAGTTTTTGCAACATATGCGTGGCAACCATGACCCGCCTTCCTTCTTCCGATGAGTGAGCATGAATTGAACTGTCTGTCCCGATCTAAACGGCCGATTAAACACTTGAGTATATTTAGCCGTGACTAAAGTCTTGAAGCGATGGCAGACTTCCGCGAGAGCTGAGGAACGTTCAACAGTAAAAAGGCGATCGCGACCCCGGAAGGGACAACGCGATCGCCAATCTGACAAAACAGGTACCCGATTATTGGTCTTTCTTGCCAGACATACCGTACTTACGCAAGAAGCGATCGACCCGACCCTCGGTATCGATAATCTTGCTTTGACCGGTAAAGAACGGGTGATTGCCAGACCACACATCAACCTTCAGTTCGGGTTGAGTGGAGCCACAGACCATGACAACTTCGCCGTTGCAAATGACCTTAGCTTCGGGGTACCACTCGGGATGAATTTTATTTTTCGGCATAACTTGCGCCTCCAGCAACGCAACAGAGTAGAGGTGAACTTATCGCTTCGAGTACTGAGGGGCCTTGCGAGCTTTGTGAAGACCGTACTTTTTGCGCTCTTTCGCACGAGGATCGCGTCGCAGGTAACCTTCTGCTTTGAGGGGGCTGCGGTTCTCAGGATCCATTTCGCACAATGCACGGGCTACGCCCATGCGAATAGCATCAGCTTGACCAGTGACACCGCCGCCGTGAGCATTTACAAAAATATCGTAGGACCCTTCCAAACCTAGGGTTTCCAGAGGGGCCTTAGCAGCGGCCACTAGAGTCTCGCGAAACTGGAGATACTCTTTGCCAGGACGCTTGTTGATGGTAAAGGTGCCATCACCGGGAATCAAGCGGACACGAGCGATCGCACGCTTGCGGCGGCCGGTGCCCCAATACACTGCTTTTGTATCTTCGCTCATGGCTATGCTTTCGCTCCAGGAATTGTGTTGAGGGTCAAGGTTTCAGGCTGTTGGGCCTCGTGGGGGTGGTTGGGACCTGCGTAAACTTTCAGCTTTTTGAACTGTTTGCGACCGAGAGAGGTGTGGGGCAGCATACCCTTGATCGCCTTCTCTATGATGCGCTCGGGTAGGCGGTCTTGCAGGTGTTGGAACGTTTCTTCCTTCATACCGCCAGGACGTCCGGAATGGCGACGATACAGCTTCTGCTCGGCCTTGCGACCAGTGACGGTCACTTTCTCGGCGTTGATCACGATTACAAAGTCCCCCGTATCCATGTGGGGGGTGAAATCGGGCTTGTTCTTGCCTCGCAAAATCGCGGCAATACTCGCAGCCAAGCGGCCCAACCGTTGGTCGGCGGCATCCACGACATACCAACGGGGCTCAATCGAAGTAACGCTAGGGACAGGTGTCTTGTTCATAACTTTAATCAGGAAAAGTGCGGGAAAAAATGTTGCTGCACCAGCCCCGCAGGTGATTCAGCAGATTGGCAATCGCGCTCGGCTGCGAACGGGAATGCAGTAGCAGGGGATATCCCCATTTGCGATGCCTGAAAAGGATCGCTCGGATAGCCTACTCCTGTCAAGCACAATCCTTGAGCGGGGGCGCTGAACCGAATGGCAGGCCGGTTGCGATCTCGCCACATATGTTCGAAATCGCTAGGAGCAATCTCTCCCAATCCAACGGATGCTAGGGCTCCCACCAAAAGTCTCATCATCCGATAGAGGAATCCAGAGGCCTTGACGTCGATCCAGACTAAGGGACCAGATCTCCAGCAATCCACTGACTGAACGAGAACCCGCGAGTGAGCGCGCTGCGACCCAGAGAGGCGAAACACCTCCAAATCATGCTCTCCCATCAAGGATTGCAGGGCCAGTTTCATATCGCTATCGCTCAGTGGATGGCGATGGTGCCAGCTAAACAATCGCCAGAATACGTCGGGAACTTCTGCATTCCAGATGGCATATCGGTAGCTGCGCCAGGTGGCCGCGAACCGAGCATGCCAATCCTGGGCCACCTCATTCACCGCTCGCACGACAACGTCGGACGGTAGGGCATTATTGAGTGCAAATCCCCAGCGATCGAGCGGGATTGGAGAATAGGTGTCGAAGTGCGCCACCTGCCCCGATGCATGAACCCCAGTATCCGTACGGCCAGCGCCTGAAACGACAACCGATTCGCCGGTCAATCGAGCAATGGTTTGCTCTAGCTCTTCCTGAACGCTTCGGTGACGGGGTTGACGTTGCCAACCGAAAAATCGAGTCCCCAGGTATTGCAACTTGAGGACAAGGCGACGGGCAGGAACACTAGTAACAACGGTATCCATCGATAAACAAGTACATAAAGAGACAGTTGCTTGAGGGGGCTATCTCTAGTCAACGAGTTCAATTACCGCCATTTCAGCACCATCGCCACGACGGGGAACCGTGCGCAAGATGCGGGTGTAACCGCCGTTGCGAGAACCATAGCGACTGGGTACCTGCTCGAACAGAGCGTGAACCAATTGCTTGTCAAAGACGTATCCTAAGGCTTGACGGCGAGCAGCTAAGGAACCATCCTTCGCCAAACCAATCATCTTTTCCGCGGTGGAGCGCAGCGCTTTCGCACGAGCTTTAGTGGTCGTAATGCGACCTTCGCGCAACAGATTTGTGGTCAGACTACGCATTAACGCCTTGCGCTGATCGGCAGGCTTATTGAGGCGGGGGATTCGGCAGCGATGGCGCATGGGATGGTTCCTAGTGGAGCTAAAAATTGAGTTAAAGCAGTTGCCGCTATTTGCTCTTGTCACGAGTGCGGGACAAGGTGAGGTTGAGTCTGTCTTTTAAGGCTTCGATCACTTCCTCGGCAGATTTTTGACCGAAGTTCTTGATCTCCAGCAAGTCTTCTTCGCTGTAGACCAGCAGGTCGGCAACCGTGTTCACTTGGGCACGCTTAAGGCAGTTGTATGCCCGGACTGACAGTTGCAGCTCTTCGATTGGAATCTGATTCTTCTGATCGTCTTCCGCTTTGGGCGCGACGTCCGTAGATGTGAAGGTGACGTCTTGTAGAGGGACGAACAGCTGAACGAGGGTTTGGGCGGCTTGGCTAAGGGCATCTTGAGGATTCAAGCTACCGTTTGTCCAAATCTCCATGACCAGACGGTCTTGCTCGAGAGATTCGCCGACGCGAGCATCTTCAACGATGTAGTTGACTTTGTGTACTGGCATGAACACCGAGTCAATTTGAAGAAAGTCGACCGCAATAGTGTCAGTGTTGCCGTAGTCAACAGAGCGATAGCCACGGCCGCGATCGACCAAGAATTCCATCTCCAGGGTTGCCCCTTCGGACAGGGTAGCAATGTAGTGGTCTGGGTTGACCACTTCAAGCTGAGAAGGCAGCTCCATCTGTGCAGCAGTCGCGACTCCAGGTCCCTGTACGGAGAGGCGACCCATTTGAGAATCTGAGGACATTGACTTGAACACCAGCTCTTTCATGTTGAGCAAAATGTCCATGACGTCTTCGCGAACGCCAGACACGGTTGAGAACTCGTGGCTTACCCCAGCAATACGGACAGCCGTGACAGCGGCACCCTCCAAGTTCGAGAGCAGCACCCGTCGCAAAGCATTGCCAACCGTGGTGCCTTGACCGCGCTCTAAAGGACCCAGAATAAACTTGCCATAGAGAACACCGTTCTTCTCTTCATGGCTTTCGACACATTCAGTCTGATAGTGTGCCACCGGCACGCCTCCCTTACTTCTCAGCCTCGGATAGTTCGAGTCAACCTGATAAACCGACTGTCAAAGCCGCTTCAAATCGCATGGACTTGGGAGCGGCTAAACAGAGAAATAAACTTGCAGTTAAACGCGACGGCGCTTGGGGGGTCTGCAACCGTTATGGGGAATTGGAGTGACATCACGGATCAACGTGATCTCCAACCCTGCCGCCTGTAGAGCACGAATAGCGGTTTCGCGTCCCGAGCCAGGGCCACTAACCATAACTTCGATCTGGCGCATGCCGTTGTCGATCGCAGTTCGAGCCGCGCTTTCAGCTGCAGTCTGAGCGGCAAAGGGAGTCCCCTTTTTTGCCCCCTTGAATCCGCTTGACCCCGCCGATGCCCAAGAAATGGCTTCACCATTCGGGTCGGTGATGGTCACAATAGTGTTGTTGAAGGTGGATTGGATGTACGCAACGCCGTTCGGCACGTTGCGCTTAGCTTTCTTTCTTCGTTGTGGCTGTCGAGCCATGAGTTGTCCCCTGATTCCCAGTAATAGCTGTTTCTAGAAAGTGTTGCGGCACGAGCGGTATGAATCGGCACGAATAAGTGCGCTCTCAGAACGCTTTGTGGATCGAGCGAAGCAGATGTCAGCCGAACAGCATCGAACATAACGACCTACAAGTCGAACAAGCTGCCAGTGCTGGCAGCCCAAAGGTTAATTTACTTCTTTTTACCGGCCACAGTCTTGCGTGCGCCCTTGCGGGTCCGAGCGTTGGTTCGAGTGCGCTGTCCTCTAAGGGGCAGGCCTGCGCGATGACGACGACCGCGATAGCAACCAATATCCATCAATCGCTTGATGTTCATGGACTCAAACCGACGTAAGTCACCTTCAACCTGGTAATCGCTTTCAACTACGGCTCGAAGTGACGCAACTTCAGCGTCCGACAGATCCCGGGTACGGGTATCGGGGTTGACGTTGGCCTTGACCAAAATTTCTTGGGAGCGAGACAGACCAATACCGTAAATATAGGTAAGGGCGATTTCCACTCGCTTTTCTCGGGGTATGTCAACCCCAGCAATACGTGCCATGAGACTCCTACTCTAATCCTGTTATGTCCTAACCTGACGCTGTCCTAGCCCTGGCGTTGTTTATGCTTGGGGTTGGAGCAAATGACCCGAACCTTGCCGTGGCGGCGAATTACCCGACATTTGTCACACATTTTGCGGACAGAAGCTCTAACCTTCATGCCTTTCCAGAAAATTAATCAGCAAATAAACATTCTAAGTGAGGCGATCGCACTTGTCAAAGACTTTCTTTGTTGTTGCTTGGTTCGGCATTTGAAATATTCAGAGTTAGAGTTATTTCAATCGTTAGCGACCCTGTTTGAAGTCTTCTGGATGCACCTGCCTAGCCGATTGGTGGCCTGTATTCGTCCTTCACTCGCACCCCGTACAAGTCAAGCTTTTAGCTACTTGCCAAACCCCTGACGAGCTTCCTCAACCAACTCGAGCGTGATCGTGTCGCAGTCGCGCTCGCGGGCAAGCGCTTCGATACTCTGTCTTGCTTGGCTGCGGACAAAAAAGGGAATCTTGCGGAAACTCTCGCGAGCTTCTTCCGTCCATTCCAGTTCGTCATCCCAATCAGGCACGGACAACCCCAAACGATTCCACTACGAAATTTAGCAAAGTCTGTGAAAGACAACACCAGTCAGCTGTGAATGTCTTGCTTCGGGGGAGTCGTGATCTGCCTTTCAAAGGACATAGGCGCGACATGACTGGTGTCGAATGTAAATAGCGATCGCTCCCCAGAAATAGGGATGCGATCGCTGCGATGGCCACCTAACTTAGACGCGAGCCAATCACTATTGCTCCATCCATGTGCGAATCTAGTCGTCTTCCAGGCTTGCAGTGAAAGCAGTTGCCGAGAGGAAAATGAATTCTAGCAAGCCTGAACGATATCTTGAGCCTTTCGCTCCTGCCTGACAGATCGCTAGAGCTGAGGTCTCCCAGGGCGACAGCACTGGGTATAAGACCACTAAATTGTTGGCGCTATAGGAAGGGAATCTCCACTGGCCAGCACGTGAGGAAAGTGGTGAGCATTGGGGGAATGCATCACCTGAATTCCCAAGTTAGCTCGATTCAGAAGGTCGGCATCTGTTCCGATAATGCGCCCGCTACTATCGAGCACTGAGGCGTTGAAATTAAAGCCATTCAGATTAAAGGCCATGATCGAGACTCCTGCCGCAGCGAGCCAGATGCCCAGCACGGGAAAGATTGCCAGGATGCCGTGGATGGTGCGCTTATTGGTTAGTCCTGTACCGCGTATCAGGGTGCGCCCCAAATAGCCATAGTGACCTGCCATCAAGTTGTAGGTTTCGCTGGGATGCCCAAATCGGTATCCAGCGGCTTCGGACTCTTCTTTGGTTGTTTCGCGAATCAGAGTCGAGGTGACCAGTGAGCCGTGGACTACAGACAGTAACGCGCCTCCATATACTCCTATGACACCAGCCATATGCAGCGGGTGCATGAGCACGTTGTGATCGGCTTGGAATGCCATCATGTAATGAAAGGTTCCAGCTACACCCAGCGGCATGCCTTCAGAAAAGCTACCTTGACCGATGGGATAAATCAGCAATACCGCTGTTGCTGCTGCGACAGGAGCTGAAAAAGCCAATGGAATCCAAGGGCGCATTCCCAATCGGTAGGACAGTTCCCACTGGCGTCCCATGAAGGCAAAAATCCCAATCAAAAAATGCAGCACGATCAGCTGGTAAGGACCACCGTTGTACAGCCATTCTTGAACGGATGCTGCCTCCCATAGAGGG
>JBCBVA010000080.1:0-17837 GCA_039817825.1 Cyanobacteria bacterium J06642_12
TACTAGGAGGGATGATTAGAACATTCTCCGTAGCGGATTGCCGATCGCTATACTAGTCGGGCCTAGAACCTATTTCTAAGCCCAAAATCTTTCAAAACCCATAATCGCCAACTAAGACAACTCACCTAGCGTTGCGTTAAGTTCGTGATACTCACTCCAATCGATTTCATCCCAGCGGCCCTCATCCGCCAATTGAGCGGCACCATCTTTGATTTCAGCTAAGCGGTTGTAAATTTGCGCCGCTTCTGTATTGCCAGCGGTACTAGCATTGAGAGCTTTCTCGCGATATTCGATCGCGGCTTGGGCAAATTCTGAACCGCCAGAATTGACTCCCTCTGCAATGGCCGGATTGCCCATCGACACCATTGCGATCGGAAATGCAGCAAGCATTGATGCAAATTTTAGCTTGTTAACTATTTGACGGTTCGCCATGACAATTCCCTTAACAAATATTCAGTCACCAACTGCAGAGTGATGCTCGGAGCGATCCATCCACATCGCTCGACCTACGCCGAACGCTCATCCCCCCGTTGAGGGAGCAGGCTGAGTGCAGGTCAACTACAGCTACAAGACTAAACTTCCCTTATAAAGTGTTTTTTTATACTCATCAGGCGGCTAATGCTAGCGATCGGGTGCACTAATCAGTCGTCGGCTGGAATCGTTTAACCTGCCGTTAGCATGCAGTTTTCTGCGCCAAAGCAGGTGCTGCGCAGCAGAGAATCTCCATAAAGTTCTCAACGCAGTCTGGGGGTCTAGGATAAAACAACCGGCATGCTATGGGGACGGCAATCGCGGAGAGTTGTCCGACCACTTTTCCTTACCAATCAAGACGGTTAGAAGTCTCCACACTCCAAATCTCACAGCAAATTGCTAGACAAGCATTTTGAGATTCGAGAATTTTGGAGCTAATCACGTCGAGGGGATCGACAGATGCACATTCGTTTGAGTCGTCGCACCTTGCTGCAACACTGCTCGGCAACTGTGGCCGGGTTAACGGTGGGGTTGATTCGCCCCTATCGCAAACAAGACAGCCGCGATCGCGCCATTGCCCAGCCTCTTTCCCCCACTCCATCCTGCTCGGATGTTGCGATGACTCCAGAGCAATTTGAAGGGCCGTTCTATCTCTGCGATTCGCCCGAACGCTCCTCGCTGCTGGAATCTGGCATGTCAGGACGACACATGGTGTTGAGCGGACAGGTACTGTCGGTCAATTGCATTCCCATTTCCAATGCGCTCGTGGACTTTTGGCAAGCGGACAATCGCGGTCACTACGATGAGGATGGATACCGTCTGCGAGGACATCAGTTTACCGATGCAGAAGGACGCTATCGGCTGGAGACGATTATTCCGGGTGAATATCCCGGTCGAACTCGGCATCTACACGTCAAAATTCAGGTGCCAGAACAGCCATTTTTTACCACCCAATTGTTTTTTCCTGCCGACCCGCTCAATGGGGGCGATCGCTTTTTCCAGCCTGACTTAACGATGTCAGTGGCTGCCTCTGAGTCATGGGCGATCTCCGACCAAACGGACAGTGCCCACACACCCCAACAGGCCAGCTTCAATTTTGTATTGCGGCTTTGAGTCGTAACCAATGTGCTGCTGAGCTTTGAATTCCGAACCGATTCAATGAGCGCTGCGCTGAGATTGCAGGTACTCAGTCGATGCTTACGGATTGCTGCATTCCGACAACCGACTACAGTTGGCTACAGTTAGTGTCAGCTCGCATTCTCTAACACCCTATGGCTGCCGGACTCCCTGCCACCGATCGCACTCCCCCAATTGCCCTTACCATTGCCGGCTCTGATAGCGGCGGCGGGGCTGGGATTCAAGCAGATTTGCGCACCTTTGCCCTCCATCGCATCCACGGCACCAGTGCCATTACCTGCGTGACCGCCCAAAACACCCTGGGGGTTACCCGTGTGGATGCGCTGCCACCCGAGGCTGTCAGTGCCCAAATTGCAGCAGTCGTAGACGACATGGGGATTCAGGCGTTGAAGACCGGCATGCTGTTCGAGCAGGTCATCATTGAAGTGGTTGCCTCTGCCATAGAACAGCGCCATCTCAGAAATGTGGTTGTCGATCCGGTGATGGTGTCTCGGGCGGGGGCAAAACTGCTAGCGGACGATGCCATTACCGCCATGCGCGAGCGTATGGTTCCACTCGCTGATGTGCTAACGCCCAATCGCTACGAAGCGCAAATTTTGGCAAACATGGAAATTGCCACCCTAGACGATATGAAAACTGCCGTGACTCGCATCCATAAGCTTGGCCCCAAAGCAGTGTTGGTCAAAGGAGGCGGTATGTATGGCGACGCGAAAGGAACGGATGTCTGGTTTGATGGCGATCGCCTAGAGGTCATCTCGACCACACCCATCGATACGCGCAATACCCACGGCACTGGATGCACGCTGTCTGCTGCGATCGCCGCTCACCTGGCTCAAGAATTTTCCCCGCTCGATGCCGTCCAGCGTTCCAAACGATTTGTTACTCGGGCAATTGCCAATGCTCTGGCGATCGGGCAAGGTCAAGGACCGATCGGTCACTTTTACGCTTGAGTCAGTTCGCCTGTTTTGTGGCTTGAGTCGCGACGGGTTCGCTAACGTCAGATGGACTCAGTGGAGACTCTAGTGTTTGGGGGTGAGACTCCTGGGTTAAGGACTCTTGAGTGAAGCGGTGGGTGAGGTGGCATCCGCCATCTGTTGGGGGACGGTACGAGAAGGTGGCTCTGACCTTGCGGGGGACAGCCACTGCGAAGTGGTACTCCTGTTGGTTGGGTTCGTCGCCAAATTGGACATCGAGCTTGGCTAGCAGTACGGCTAGGGTCAGCTTGATGGTGTACTGCGCAAATGTCTGGCCAATGCAGGCCCGCTTGCCTCGGCCAAAGGGGAAATAGTACCTGCTGCCAAACGGATTTGCCTCGATGGTGGCTCGGTCCCAGCGCTCGGGCTTGAACGCCTCGGGTGTATCCCAATGGGAGGAATGGCGGTGTAGGAACCAATTGTTGATAAACAGTTGCGTATTCGCCGGGATTTCGTAATCTCCCAATTGGATGGATTTGTCAGGACGCACGTTGCGGGTGAAGAACGGTACGGCAGGGAACAGTCGCAGGGTTTCCCGCATGACTTGTTCTAAGGGCAGGCAATTATTGAGGCGATCGTAAGTCAGCGGTGCCACCATTAAGTCGTCCAGTGCCTGTTGCAGCACCATCATTTGGTCTGGATGCTGCCACAGCAAATGTAAGGCATTCACAATAGCGCTGGGAACGGACACTGCCCCGCCCGGGTAAATGCCCGCACAATAGTCTCGAAGCTGCTGCTCGGTAAAGTCATCGCTGCTGTATTCTTTCATCCACTGCAGTAAGGATTGGGTAGGAGAGGCCGCTCGGGTATCTTGCACGACTCGGTCGAACAAGGCGTACCATTTTTGGCTAGCCTGGCGGTATCGCTTGCTCCGTGGTTCGGTGGGAATGGCCCAGTTGCCCAGAGTTGTGGAGAGAGACATGCGCTGCGTGCCAGCATCACACATCAGGCAGAATTCTTCATAAACCTCTGAGGGAAAGATGCGACCATCTACCGCCAGAGAAAACCCATCGAAGGTCATCTTTTGCAGGGTTTCGTAGGTGGGTAGCATCTCCACTTCTGATTGCCCTACCAGTTCGGCAGCTCGGGTTTCCAGAAATTCTTGCAGTGGATGAACCTGCGAGCTGAGCCAGTCTTCAAAATAGGGTTGATTAAACGGATCTTTGTCTGACAATCGAGTCCACGTTTTTCCAGCATCGCGAGCGATAAACGGACTGTTATCCGTCAGCATGGGAAGCAACGCTTTGCGGGGTAGGTTTTTATAAAAGTCTGCTTGGCTGGTGGGTAGAAATCGATGGACGGGACAGCGGCTGACCGCGCCCTTGTCTGATGGGTGAGAGGTTTGTGTTTCGCTGCTGCCCTCTGCATGGGGTAGCTCGTCCTTGTCCAGCAGCACGTGGGCAATCGCATCGGGATCGTTCAGGACAACAGATGGCTTTGAGCCGATCCACATAACGGAAATGGGGCCATATTCTATTGCATAGCGAGCCAAAACCCTCCACAGGGGTTCACCTGAGATCAAATCGAGTAAGTTCCCCAGTGGAAATTGGGGCTTTGGGCCAGGAATGTCGGCTAAAGCCTTGTACTTTCTGGCATGCACAATACGGAACAGTGAAGTGAGGAGAGACACAAGCGATCCTGAAATGACAGCAACTTTCCGAATTTCATGGAGATGCGAATGTGAGATATAGCTTTCGTCAATCAGCTATGGAGAGGTCCCTAGCCATTTCCCCTAGGAAATCAAGACTTTGAGCTGTCTCCACACTCCAGGCCCTACAGCGAATAGCTGTAGCATTTAGCCCCGGTTTACGGAAATTCGGACAGGAATGCGATCGCCATGATTCAGTTGAGGGTTGACTCCGCAATGAGAACCATTGAAAAACGTAAGTTACAAGACGTAAGTGGCGATCGCTAAAAAATGCAAATCAGACGGGCAAGAACTACAGATTTAGGCCGGTGCAATGATGTCATCTTTGCCTGACGTTAGGAATGACCTATATTGATCTATCCAGACGTTTCCAGACGGAAAACACTATGCCTAAGGCTCTGCTAAAACCATTTGGCATGACAATCAAAGAGCAATACAATCGTGACTGGGAATAACAAGAGAGCCAAAGAATGATCGGCAAAAGCAGCTAATCAACATTCTCCTGCTGAGTCTCACCTTCATCTGCAGAAATAGGTAATTGAACGGTAAATGTCGTGTTCCCAGGTACAGACTGGAACGAGATCGTTCCCCGATGCTTATCGACAATTTTCTTGACAATATCTAAGCCCAAACCACTGCCCTCTCCAGGAGGTTTAGTGGTGAAGAAGGGTTTGAAGATATCAGCTTGAACGTCGTCTGGAATTCCCGATCCGCCATCCGTAATTTGGACCTGAATGCAAGAATTCACCTGGGTAATTCCCACAGTTAACGTACCCCGATAATCCATTGCTTGTAGCGCGTTATGAATTAAATTTGTCCACACCTGACTGAGTTCGTCAAAATAGCAGGGAATGGGGGGAACATCGGAGTAGTTTCGAATAACACTGACCCCATGTTTAATTTGGTTGTGATACAGGGTGAGTACTGCTTCTAATCCATCGGCCACTTGGGCAATCGCCGCATCCTCTCGATAATCGTGACGGGCATAGGTTTTCAGAGCAAAAATAATTTTGGCAGCGCGATCGCCTGCTGTTTGAATATCCCGCGTACTTTCCCACACCCGCGTCCAATGACGCACCATCTTGACAAACGGAATGCAGTCTTGTGACTGAAATAGCGGCAAAAATTCCTCTAATTCATCCTCGGCCTCGCCGTAGATATTAATGTCCAGCAGCAAACTGGCCAGTTGCTCGTGGTGAGGAACTCCCGCAGTCTCCAACTCCTTGGCGATGCGTTTGCGGGCGCGACGCCGTTCTCTCCCGGAGAGAATGGTCGATGGATCGAGAGCCCGCTCCAGTAATTGTTTGAACTGCTGCTCCCGTTCGGGGGTGAGAGTGCCAAAAAACTGCGGTTGATCGAGAAGGGTATTGTCGAGAAAGTTGGTAATGTACTGCACCGAAGAGCGGATAGCGCCCATCGGAGTGTTGATTTCGTGGGCAATTCCGGCCACCAACTGACCCAGAGCCGCCATTTTCTCGGACTGCACCAGCCCCTCTTGGGTGCGTCGCAGCTCTGCCAGTGTTGTGGATAGCTCTTGCGTCCGCTCTTCGACTTTTTGCTCCAGGTTGGCGTACAAACTGGCCTGGTTGATCGCGATCGCCGCTTGCCCCGATAGCAGTTGCAGGACCTCGAGCCGTTCGGGGGTGAAGGCCCCCACCGTCAAGTTATTTTCCAAATAGAGAATGCCGCTCAATTGCCGTTGATTGAGCAAGGGAGCGCACAGAATCGATTTTGATTGGTGGTGCTGGACATAGGGATCGGTGATGAAATTGCCAGCTTGGGCTGCATCTTGCAGCACCACACTTTCCTGGGTGCGCTGGACGTAGTTGAGCAGGCTTTGCGGCAGACGATCGCAGCAGGCAAGCGATTGCAGAACGGTTTCCTCCTGGGTTTCTACATTGCACGATGCCTCGATAACAAACTGGCCGTCTCGCTCCAGTAACAGCAACCCCACTTGAGCTCCAGCACTTTTGACCAAAATCTGAATCAGGGTAACCAGAAGCCTGTCGAGGACAATTTCGCTGGAGATCGCTTGGGAAGCCTGCAAAACGGCTTCTAAATCCAGGACGCGATCGACGTTGGGGGTGGTGGGTGACTGTAATGTTGCCCTCATCGAAATCGCGTGCCCCCCGACGGCTGGCTCGCGATTGTCTTCCTCACCAACCGCCTCTTTTCCCCGTGTCTGGCGGCGAAGATGACTGCCGCTGGCCAGGGCCGCTGAGATGGAGACCAGTTGCGGATAGCGGCACTCTAGTTGCTGGACCTTCTCAGTTGCTCCCCATTGGTAATAGTTGAAATAGGCTTCTTGCAGGTAAACACGACCGAACTGCTCGCGATGCCTTGACAAGTAATGGGTGGCAGCCAGCTCGTTGGCGAGTGCTTCTTCATGAATGTAGCCGCTGGCTTTTGCTCCACTGATGGCAAGATCGTAGGCTTCTCCGGCGCGATCGAAATGTCCCAATACTCGATGGCGCTCGGCTTCTACCAAATCGAATTTATGTTGGTTGTTGCCAGGAGCGTGGCTGGCCCACTGTTTGAGTTGCTGTTGATTGCGCCCGACCTGCTCTAGCAAAATTTTGGGGTCGGGAATGGTTAGAGTTCGAGCAGCTAACTCCTGAGCAGCTAACTCTTGAGCGGTTGACTCATGAGCAGCTAACGTTTCTGGCGGGGTAGCTTGAGATCGATCGCACAAAGCTAAGAGAGTCAACGATTCGTAGAAGTTTAACTGGGCCACGGTCGCTGCTGCGATCATGCCGTCTTCATTGTCACGGGCTTTCCGGGCGCTGTCGTAAGCGGTCTCGTAGTCCTGAAGCAGATAGCTAACAAGGCATTTGTGGACGTAGAAAAACGCCATGGCCAGCTTGTTTTGCACGCTGTCAACAATGACATCGGCCTCACTCAAGAACTCGCCGTTCAGTCGGCTGGGGGCATCTGCTTGACCTAGCAAGTTGGCCACCGTTTGCTGGTAGATACGCAGGTATAGCAAGCAAGCAGACTGTTGCAGCTCCGCAATCGTCTCGTGAAATTCACGCATCCGAGCGGCCAGCAGCCTCAACCCTTTCCCGGTTAGCAGCGAATGCATCGCTTCCCAGCACAGGGAGTAGCAGGCATATTCCACATCGCCAGTGTCTAAGCCCGCTTGGAATCCCGAGTGCAGATCGGAGATCGTGGTATTGAGGGGGTCTGTCCAGTGGCGTACGAAGGCATTGAACACAAACACCACTCGGCTCTTGCAGTGTTTGGCCCCAAATTTTTCCACCACCGCTTGGGCCAATTGTCCAAATTGATAGCCTGCGGCAATATCCCCGGTGACGCCGCATAGAATAATGCCGTAACAGTCGTAAGCAAAGGCCGACTCGGCGGTGTTACCGTACTGAATCGAGAGTTCGATCTGTTTGAGGTCGCTGAGAATAAAGTGACCGATGGATGCTTGGTAGCCCGACGACAGCAGCTCTGACAGCACTTGCATTGCGGCCAGTTTGTCCACGGCATTCATGCAGGGGCGCTCGAGCAGTGAACGAACCTCCGTGTCCGCTCTGAGTTGAGCCACTGTGCTCAGCTCGCGCTCGATATTGGGCTGAGAGTTGTCCGGCAGCTCTATTCCCAAGCGAGCCAGAATATCCAAACCAATCGAAATAGCCTCTAGATGCAAGTTGTGGGCAATCTTGGCCAAAATCTGGACGCGCGACACGTTGACGCAATCCAACACCGATCGCCCATGACGCTCCACAACTGCAGCGAGCGCTTCGACGCGATCGAAGTTGTGATTGAGATAGGCCACTTCTACCGCTTCGTCATGCAGAGCGAGTGTCAGGGTGTATTCACTGTCCCAGCCAGGCTCCCCCATCAGCTCTAGTCCCGTATTGAGGTAGCGGGCTGCCGCTTGATACGCTGTTGCGGACTTGGCTTTCTTTCCTCCACGTAGGTTTAGCTTGGCTAATGTCAGGAGCTCGCTGCGATCGGGATTGTCGGGCAAGAGAATGAGCGGAATGGCCTGGTTGAGGTGGTCGAGGACTTCGAATAATCGACTCGATAACGTCTTGGGGGGCATCTGCTTGAGTAGCAACCGACCGATACTGAGGTGTACGGCTGTGCGCCGATCGCTGGCGATGGTGGCGTAAGCGGCCTGCTGAATGCGATCGTGCTCGAAGCGAAAACGATCGATGGTTAGCTCTGAATTGAGTTCGGATAGGGTAACGACCAACCCCATGCGGATGGCATAGGTTAACTGTTCAAACGTCTCCTGGCGCGATCGTTCGCTAGCGATCGCTAGCGTATCGAGATCGAATTGCGCTCCAATGCAGGCGGCCAGCCGCAGGGCTTCTTGTGCGGCAGCGGGCAACTGCTGCAGGCGACCAATGAGCAAATCAACGACATTATCCGTCAGGTCTTTGGCTCGAATGCGTTCGATATCCCATTCCCACTGCCGCGATTCGGGGCTGTAATGCAGCAGGGTCTCGTCGTGCAGCCGCTTCAGGAATTCGTTCACAAAAAACGGGTTACCTTCTGTTTTTTGCCGCACCAGACTGGCCAGCGGCTGCACTTGCTCGGAAGTTCGCCCCACCGTATCGGCCACTAACTCGCAGAGATGCTGCTGTGACAGGGGGTGTAGCGAGATCGTGCCGATGGCAACCTGTTCCCCCTCCAAACGATTGACGAGAGCAGCAAAGGGATGGGTGGGGCCAACTTCGTTATCGCGGTAGGCACAAATCACCAAAAAATGTTTGAGCTGGCGATCGCGCATGGTCCGCTCCAGCAAGCGTAAGCTGGCGGAGTCTGCCCACTGCAGGTCATCCAAAAACAACACCAAAGGGTGGTCGAAATCGCAACACACCCGAATGAAGTTTTGGAACACCAAATTGAATCGATTTTGCGCTTCAGTGGGGCCTAGTTCGGGAACAGCAGGCTGCTCTCCGATAATTAATTCGATGTCTGGGATAACCTCGGCAACAACGCCACCATTCGGACCAAGGGCTGCAGCCAAGCGATCTCGCCAGCTATCGAGTCGTTCTTCACTTTCGGTCAATAATTGCTTGACTAAATCTTTGAACGCATTAATGACCGCAGAGTAGGGCACATCTCGCTGGTACTGGTCGTATTTTCCAGCAATGAAATAGCCCTGCCGTTCGGTAATCGGCTTGTGAATTTCAGCCACGAGAGAGGATTTGCCAACCCCCGAATACCCCGCCACCAGCATCAACTCGCTGCAGGCGTTCCCCCGTTGGTTAACCCGTTCGAAAGCTTGGAGCAAGGTGACTTGCTCCCCTTCGCGACCGTACAGCCGCTGCGGAATGTGAAAGCGATTGGAAAAGTCTTGAGTCCCCAGCCGAAAGTCCGGAATCGAGTCCCGCTCCTGCAGGTAACGCCAGCATTGCTCTAAATCTGCTTGCAACCCGTAGGCACTTTGGTAGCGTTCCTCGGCTGTTTTTGCCATTAGCTTGAGGATAATGCGCGACAGCATGTCCGGAACTTGGGGGGAACTCTCGTGGGGGGGGACAGGCTGATGGGCGATATGACAGTGGACCAGTGCCAATGGGTCGGTGGCGTTAAACGGTAACTTGCCGGTGAGTAGCTCGTAAAATGTCACCCCTAAGGAGTAGAAATCCGTTCGGTAATCGAGGACGCGATTCATTCGCCCCGTTTGTTCGGGGGAGATATAGGCCAAGGTGCCTTCCAGCACGCGTGGGTTTTTCAGGGTGGGGTTTTCCCGACTGAGCTGCGTGGCAATTCCGAAGTCAATCAGCTTGACTTGACCGCTGGCGGGATTGAACAGAATATTGCTGGGATTAATGTCTTTGTGGATGATGCTGCGATGGTGAACTTGCCCCAGCACACCAGACAGTTGAATGGCTAGGGATAAAAACGTTCGCAGCGGCAGGGGTTTGTTGAGATAGAGATCTTTGAGCGATCGCCCGTTGATGTCTTCCAGCAAGATGGCGTAAGTGCGCTGGTAGGGCTCGATCCCGAAGACACTAATGACTCCCTCTACGTCGGCCAAACTACGGGTGATTTCGTACTCCTGGCGGTAGCGGGTTAGCTCTGCGGCTGTGGGATAATCTTCTTTGAGAATTTTGACAATCACCGACGAGCGATCCAGATGGGAAAATCCATCGTCGTCGGGGGTGGCTCGAAACACCATGGAGTTGGCGCTGTCGTAAATCTGTTCCAGAAGACGGCAATCAGCTACGGTTCCAATCATTGATGTGGAGGGAGTAGAGGAGTATTGGGGGGAAACCTAGTGACCCTTGCGGTCCCCCAACTCCTCTGGGAGCAGGGGGCTGTCAAGTGGTCTCGCGGTGACTCAATTGCAACCATGCCGTGAGCCAA
The DNA here is from genome assembly GCA_039817825.1 of Cyanobacteria bacterium J06642_12. Classification (GTDB taxonomy): domain Bacteria; phylum Cyanobacteriota; class Cyanobacteriia; order Thermostichales; family PCC-7336; genus PCC-7336. The sequence continues at coordinate 10,558 of JBCBVA010000080.1, forward strand.
GAATTCAGCGCGTACATCTTGACAGGGGGAACGCTTGCGATCGCCGCGATTCTATTTCGTTTGAGGCAGACGCCATTCATTTAGGTAGTTGCTAGTTGTTTCGGCGCCATAAGCTCAAAGGCAATCACCTCAAACATTGGTCGCGACACGTGCCTGAATCAGTTCGTTGACGCGATCGACCATTGCTTGCTGATCCACCACTGGCTTGGCGATGTATCCCTGCGCACCACTATCTTGCAAGAACTGTTCGCGATCGCCTCGCATGGCGTGAGCTGTAACCAATATGACCGGTACTACCGCCGATACGGGGTTCTCTTTCAGCAATTGCGTAATGCGAATGCCATCGACGGCTTCCCCTCGGTAGGAGCTACCGGACAGCGACACATCCATCAGAATTGCAGCAATATTACCTTCAGCGACCACCTGAAGAATTTCTTCCACATCTTGGCTGACGATCACCTCAAACCCGCCGCGCTTGGCCAGAATGGTGGAAAAAACGCGCGCGTTTAGCGGGTCGTCCTCAACCAGTAGTACTACGGTCATGCAAAGGGCACCTGCTGGGATGAACGCTTCCAGCGTACCCAGGCCACCTGACAATCTCGACACTGACAATATCTAGTGTCACGAGATCTACAGATATGAATCTTTCTGTATAAAGAGTCTCGCTGATTTAGGGATTGAGAAGTATTAGGGATTGAGAAGTATTTGACCGGTACATGTATGCGAGAGGCAATCGTCACGTATCTGGGGGCGTCTCGTGCTCCCTGTCCCCAAGTCTAGAGAGGGGCTGAAGTGGGGAACCCAGGGAAGGGAGGAATCATGTATTGGGGCCTACTTCTGGCAGTAGAAAGAGAGCATCCATGTCAGGAAGTCTGCTGGAGGCACAGGGATCGGAACTGGTACAGGCAAGCATTGAGCCTCAAATGCAATTGGCCTGTCGTGCAATTGCACTCCAGAATTTCCGCTTGGCATTAGACTGATTGAGAGCTGAAGCGTCCTGCCTGTGGCTGCTTCCCTGCCTGTTGTTCACCGATCGCCAGCGTGTCCACCGTTATGACCCCAGAACCTTCGTTATTTGCAACTGCCGCGCGCTACTGCCTAATTCTGGCGGGTGTCTTGGGATTCATGACGATTGTCCTGTGGGTGCGGGAGGTTAAGTGGAGATATGCCTTCTTTGGCTACACAGCGTTCACGGTAGTACTGGCGGCAGGTTTGGCTGCGCTCAGCTTGGCTCCGATCGTGCGGACTACAATCCCTGGAACGGTGCCGTTCTCGACAGTATTTGACGACAATTCCACCAAAGCAGCGATCTCAGTACCGACCACCATTACTCCCGAACAGTTAGACCCCACGCTGCGACAGGCGGCAGCCAACCTCTATTCGTACGGGCGCTATTCCCCCAATACTCGCACCCTAACCATTCGGGCCCGAGCCATTGTCCACCCCGAACCGGGTATCTCATTGCCAATCTACGTAGGAGAAGTACGGCGATCGATGGAGCTGCGTGACGATCCCGACATGGCTATTGACATTGATTCATCAGCGTTTGCCCAACTGCGCAAATACTCTCCAGCCAGTCCCTCTGCTATTTCTGAAGACGGTGAAACGGCTGCGTAGGCCAGACTGCTCGCGGTTGTCGGGTTGCCTAAATCTTAATTGTGGCTACTGGTGCGAAAGGCGACAAAAGGCGACAAAATCTGTAAAAGTGATGTAGTGCTGCTGCATCTGCCTTGCGGGCTGAGCCTGTGTGAACGGGTTCTGAGCTGAGTGACACCAGGGTTGAGTAGCTCCGGGGGACTGGGAGCCTTGATTCAATCGACACTGGATTTATTTGACGATCGCTGCCTGGCAAGCACGAACGACTGACCTCATGGGTGGAGATGGGGCTGCAGGATGGTCAAACTGCGCGAGCGGTTATGAACTACTACCAAGTTCTGGAGGTTGCTCCAGATGCGACACCGGAAGACATCAAACGGGCGTACCGCCAACTGGTTCGCAAGCACCATCCTGACGTTGCTACGGAAGACACGGGCGATCGCTTCCATCAAATCCAGGCTGCGTACGAGATTCTGAGCGACCCCGGAGAGCGGCGCAAGTACGATCTGTCGGTCGGATGGGGGCGCTCCCCACGTACGGCAATTCCGTACCGGCCAGCTCGGTCCAAAACGGGTTCAGTGTCGCCATCGGCTGCACAACCTTCTGCTAATCCAGCAACGTCTCCCAATCCAGCCAAATCTTCCAATTCAGCAAAGTCTCCCAAGCCATCACAGCCATCATCGAGAGCGCGAGATCGAGCCAGCTCGGCTCGCGCGGGGACTAACAGTCGCAGCACATTTGACAATACTGAATTCTCGAACAGCGGACGGTCTCCAAAGCCTCGACATTCGTCGAAGACACACCAGCCGACCTCTACCCAGTCTGCGCGTCCGCGCCCGGATCGAGAGAGTCGTGACAAAGACAGCCGAACAACCAACTATGTAGAAGACCGTGCACGTAACTCGTCTGGCGATCACCCTGCTCAGAACGGGGCAGTTAGCTCCAGCGGGAATGGCTCGTCCAACTACAGCCAGCGCATGCGGACTGCGCCGACAGACAGAGCGTACACAAACCATACCGGTAGAACCGCCAACAACAGTGCCTCTAGTACCAGTACCTCTAGTACCAGTACCTCTAGTGCAAACGGTGTCAATCGAGCCACCAGTCAACAAGCGGCTTCTGCCGAGCCATCGAACTACACGCCTTACTCCCCCCCACCTAGACGGGAACCCGAGATTCCCAACTTGAATCGAGGGATGAAATCTCTAAAAGAGGCCCTACGAAGCAATCGATCCTCGCTCGCTACCGATATCGCCGACCAGTTGGTGGCCCATTATTCCAACCGACCTCAGGTGATGCGCCTGTTTGTGAAGGCATACCATCTGCGGGGGAACGAGATGCTGTATTACAAGCGCTACGAGCTAGCCGAGATTTATCTGTATGAGGCGTTGAAAACTTCTCACTCTCACTACCCCGAGTTGGTAAAGGCAATTCAAGCCGATCTTGACCGGATGGAGACCAATCGACGAGAGTTAGGGATGATTTAGGGCGATCTCGGGATGTCATGCCGTTTGTACTGGACTGTTTACATGCTGTCAGCTCCAGTCTGTTAACTCAGCCTGTCAGATCTAACCACTGTTGCTTCATCGGGTAAATCGGACTGTGCCTAAGTGGGATGTAATTGTTGTCGGAGGTGGGGCGATCGGAATGGCGATCGCCTACGAACTAGCGCTCGGTGGGTGCAAGGTGGCCCTGGTGGAGCGGGGGGAACTGGGTAAACAAGCCAGTTGGGCAGCCGCCGGAATGTTGGCTCCGCGAGCGGAAGAACTAGAAGACGGGCCATTACTGCAGCTGTGCCTACAAAGTTTGGTGCTCTACCCAGAGTGGACAGCGCAGTTGCAACGCCTGTCGGGGATCGATACCGGTTACTGGCCTTGTGGGATTTTGAGACCCTGTCTAGAGGGCGAGACAGTAGCGGCCGATCACCTGTTGTCATGCCCGCAGTTGGACGAATTGCAGTCGGGGTTAGGACCGCAAGTGGTCAGCGCTGGTTGGCTACCAAACGAGGGGCAGGTGGACAACCGCCAGTTGGTGTCGTCGTTGAGGGCAGCGTTAACGGAGGTGGGGGCGATCGCGATCCCCAAAACTGAAGTGCAGCAGTGGGAGATAGACGGCGATCGGGTTGTGGCGGTACAAACCTCGCGAGGTCGCTTGGAGGCGGATGCGTTTGTGTTGGCGGGTGGAGCGTATTCGTCTGACTTATTGGACATTCCGGTACGCCCACTGAAGGGGCAAATGCTGATGGTGCACGATCCAGACTGTCAGTTGCAGCATGTTCTTTACGGGCGAGGTATCTACATCGTTCCCCGACGGGATGGCCGCATTGTGGTGGGGGCAACGGAAGAGGATGTGGGGTTTGAGGACGGGAATACGGGTGGGGCGATTCAGTCGCTGTTGCAACGGGCGATCGTCGTATTTCCCAAGATTGCCGAGTTGACCCTGCTGGAGACCTGGTGGGGGTATCGACCGACAACTCCCGACCTGCTCCCAATTTTGGGTACGGGGCCACAGGACAATATGTATGTTGCGACCGGTCACCATCGCAACGGGATTTTGCTAGTGCCTGCAACAGCTAGAGTGATGGCGCGGTTAATGTTGAACGGCGATCGCGACTCCCTATTGCAGCACTTTAGCTGGCGACGGTTTCAGGCTGCTGAGTTGAGTACGGTCTGAACTCGTGTCTCGTCAGGCCTACGTTTGGGGATGTCGTCTGTCTGCACGCAGAGCAATCCGCTGTGAGGTCGGGAGTACAGAGACAGCTCAAAGCCTTGATTTATTAGGAAAAATGGTTAGTCAACTCTCCAGAGCAGATTGCCGATCGCTATAGCAGCCTTGAGCGTAGGCCTGCGAGATCGCCGTCCGTTGCAAGTTGTAAGTACTTCAGATCGACTCTGGAGTTTGTGAGTACATTGAGAACTATAGCGAGCCGCTCTAACGTAGGCGCCAGACCAAATCTCCAGCCTGTATGGAAGAGAAAGAGGGTTTAGACATCTGCCTAGCGGCTTGCTGAATGCGATATAGCTTGCTCGGGAGTAAAACCAGTGGTTCGGGTGTTAGTGCCTTTAGTGGATGGTTTTGAAGAGATCGAGGCGATCGCGATTATCGATATTCTGCGCCGAGCGGATATTGATGTCACGGTTGCGGGCATGGGTTCACCCAATTCTTTAGTGACAGGCAGCCACCAGATTCCCGTGCAGCCCGACACCACGCTGGATGAAATTTGGAGCGAGACGCTGGTCAATCAGTACGATGCGCTGGTAATTCCGGGTGGTCCTGGTGTGAGTACGTTGTTAGAGTCCGCAGCTCTAGGTCAGTTAGTGCTGCAGTTTGATAAGTCTCGCAAGTGTACGGCAGCAATTTGTGCGGCTCCATTGGTGTTGTCGAAAGCCGGGTTGCTGAAGCGACGTAGGGCAACGAGTTTCCCGAGTGTTCGCGATCGGATTGAGGCGGGACAGTACAGCGAGGAGCGCGTGGTAGTAGATGGACACATCATCACCAGTCGTGGGGCTGGAACTGCAGTGGAGTTTGCGCTGCAATTGGTGGCGCAATTGCTCGATCCGACCAAAGCGAATGAAGTGGGTCAGTCAATTGTGTCCCACTGGAGTCCAGAGGCGATCGCCACTATGTAGTGCTCTGTCAACGTTAAGAAAGGGGATTCACAATCGCTGCCAGGCTGGCTGCAACGTACATCAACAGAGATAGCATCCCTAAAAATAAGCCTGGCAAAACAGTAGGTTATTCTGTACCGGCTCTTCGCGGACAACCGCCCGGTGCATTCGCAAGTGCTCGTTAGGGCCGAATAGTATTGGCGACAAAGCAAGCTTTCAATTCTTCCGCTCCGAAACACGATCTTTTTAAGTGTCATGAACACCATTGGATCGTCATTCTTCCGATCCAATTAACTGACGCAGAGCAACAGAGCGTCAAAACAACCTATTTACGAAACCGTACCTGGGCCGCTAGGCCCGATCTTAGTGGGACTGACACTCTTATCATTCCTTCAATTGCCCTGCCAGATAGTGGTTACAGACATCCGTTGCCCCGCAAAATAGACGCACGAATTGCACGCAAGAGTCTCTTTTGCGTATTTTTGGGGATTGTGAATCTGGATGAGAGGGGAGGAGAAATAGGGACCTGTACCAATACCGATAAGTAGAACTAATCACACTTGTCCTACTGCCTTTGCGTAGCTAATGTTATTATCCCTTCATAAGTTTTCAGAATGATACCAATAAGACGCATAGACAAAAATCTATGATCTTCATTGAACTTATTCTTTCGTGTGTAAGGACGTTACTCATCACTAACTCTATGGACAGGATGCTAGGCCAATGAATGCCCTTCGCTTTGTCAATCGAATTCACTTCAACAACCTACGTGGCGACCTATTTGGCGGCCTAGCTGCTGCCATTGTTTCGCTGCCAATGGCATTGGCTTTTGGTGTTGCCTCAGGAGCTGGCCCCGCTGCCGGTTTGTACGGCGCTGTACTGATTGGCTTTTTTGCCTCGCTGTTCGGGGGGACACCAACTTTAATCTCCGAACCCACCGGACCGATGACAGTTGTCATGACTGCTGTTGTGTCGTCACTAATCGCAGCCGACCCCGAGAAGGGCATGGCGATGGCATTCACGGTGGTGATGCTGGCGGGTGCCTTCCAAATTGCTTTTGGAGCCCTCCGCTTGGGCAAGTACGTCACCCTGATGCCCTACTCGGTCATCTCGGGGTTCATGTCCGGCATCGGCTTTTTGCTGATTGTGCTTCAATTGGCCCCCTTATTTGGATATCAAAATGAAGCTGGCGGTGTGTTTGGAGCGATTCAAACCTGGCCGAGCATTGTGGAATCGTTTAGGACCAACGAGTTTATTCTCGGGGCGGCTACCATTGCCATTCTGTTTCTGACTCCGCGCAAGCTAAAGAAGCTGGTTCCTCCACAATTGCTGGCGTTAGTGTTTGCCACAGTTCTGTCGCTCCTGGCCTTTCAAGGTGGCGACATTAGCCGCATTGGAGCCTTCGAGGTCGGCATTCCGCAATTGACTGTGCCGACATTCTCCTTCGCACAGTCGCGAGTCATCCTAATTGATGCGGTGGTCCTGGGGATGTTGGGATGTATCGATTCGTTGCTGACATCTGTGGTCGCGGACAGCTTGACCCGCACCCAACACAATTCCAACAAAGAGTTAATTGGCCAAGGTATTGGCAACATTGTGTCCGGACTATTTGGTGGACTGCCTGGCGCTGGGGCCACTATGGGAACCGTCGTCAATATCCAAACAGGTGGACGCACTATACTGTCAGGCATCGTTCGTTCGATGATCTTGCTGGCCGTTGTGGTGCTCGCCTCGGGGGCCACTGCCGTGATTCCTCGGGCAGTCCTGGCGGGTATCGCCATCAAAGTTGGTATCGACATTGTTGACTGGAGTTTCTTGAAGCGATCGCTGATCGTCTCGCGTAAGGCAGCAGCCATCACCTACGGCACAATCGCTGTCACCGTCTTTGGAGACTTGATTACAGCAGTGGCCTTAGGGGTATTTATTGCCAATGTTCTGACTATTGAACGACTGACCGAGCTACGGGTTCAGTCCTTCAGCGCTATTTCCGATGCTGATGACAAAATCATCCTGTCTGAGGAAGAGAATCATCTGCTAAAGAGAGGGAACAACCGCATCCTGTTGTTCCATCTGGAT
>JBCBVA010000081.1:0-17251 GCA_039817825.1 Cyanobacteria bacterium J06642_12
CCAGCAACTATCTCCCACCGCTATCACTCTCTTGAGGATGTTCAAACTCTCGCCTACAGAAGAGTCGAAGCAATCCTTGAATTGTCTGCATAGCGTTGGGAGATAGTTGCTGGATCGAACCTCCGTTCCGGTGCGATTACGGTAGCAATATCGCGATTGGAGATAATTTTTATGCAAATTTCGGCTGTGTAATTCTCGATTGCAACCGCGTCACCATCGGCAACAACGTCAAGCTTGGGCCAAACGTACACCTGTACACCGCAACACACCCAATCGATCCCAAGCTCCGATTAGAGGGGTTGGAAATGGCCTACCCCATTGCGATTGGCAGCAACGTTTGGATTGGCGGAGGTACCATTGTCCTGGCGGGTGTAACCATCGGCGATAACGTCACCATTGGGGCTGGAAGCATTGTGACCAAAGATATTCCACCCAACGTGGTAGCTGTTGGTAGCCCTTGCCGTCCGCTCCGAAGGGTTTGATGTTCGGGGAACGTCAGTTCACCAGGACTATATGTATGGAATAGTTGTCTCGCAGCACAACGACAGTGTCAGCCTGTAAGCCTCTTGCACCCTTCTCCCGCCGTGGAAGAAGGGCGCTCGAGCTCAGGTTCGGCTTGTATCAATCAGTTCTATTGGAAATTTCTATTGCTCAAAATCCGTTTTGCTTGGACATGCGAGCAAACGGTTCCGAAAAACTAGGCTACGATCCAAACTAGCTTTCGACCGCAGATTGGAGTCACCTTCGTGAGAGACCGGTTGCGTGTCGGCTGCCCGCGATTTTAGGGCAATCCAACTTTAGAGCAGGCCGATTTTACAACAGACCAGCAGAGTAATTCTGACATAGCAGTCTGGATGCCTGGTTCTCTCAAACTAGACTAATCTGTGTCGAATTTCATCTGTGCTGTAATGCCGTACACGCGAAAATATGAACAAAACATTAAGCTGTAAGCTGGCCAGTATCTGCCCCGCCTCCTGACTACCTACTTCGACACCGTCGATTGTTTGCATGATTGCCGTTTATCGAGAATCGAGTTTTGTTGCTTTCTCCTTTGTTGCTTGCCAGCGGTGCTGCGGTTGAAACTGCAGTTGAGGCTCCCGATAGTACGCTTGTCCTCATCTCTGTTTTGCTATCGCTTGTTGTGATTTACATGGCCAGCAAGGTCATGGGCGAACTCTGTGCTCGCTTCAGCCTGCCCTCTGTATTGGGGGAGTTGTTGGGTGGAGTACTCGTCGGTGGCTCGGTTCTCCATCTGTTGGTATTTCCAGAAGGGGCTGTATCCCCAAGCGAAATGTTGCAGATTGCCCAGTCCTCCCAGGTGGTGCATCTGCTGCAATCCACTGCTGGGTTAACGGCAGAGGCATCTGCAGGGGTGTTTGCATCTCAGTCAGAGGTCGTCGATCTGCTATCCGAACTGGGGGTGATCATCCTCCTGTTCGAGATTGGCTTGGAATCTGACTTGAAGGAGCTGATTCGAGTCGGGCCGCAGGCGGCGGCAGTGGCTGTTGTGGGGGTGACGGTTCCGTTCGCGATCGGTACATTGGGCCTGTTGTATCTCTTCCATGTCCCTACAGTAGCGGCGATTTTTGCGGGTGCAGCCCTGACCGCAACCAGTATCGGCATCACTGCCCGCGTGCTAGCAGAACTGGAACGACTCACATCTGCAGAAGGTCAAATCATTATTGGCGCTGCCGTTTTGGACGACATTCTTGGCATCGTCATTCTGGCAGTGGTGGCAGGTTTGGCCAAAACTGGCGAAGTGGACTTGGGTAACGTCGCGGTCATTATCGTTAGTGCTGTTGTGTTCTTAGTAGGAGCAATTGTCATCGGTCGCTTCATTAGCCCTTACCTCATATCCCTGATTGACGGCATGGGGACTCGTGGCAAGTACTTGATCCCCGGTTTGATTGCAGCATTTGTGTTGGGGTACATCGGACAAGTTTTGCAGTTGGAAGCGATTTTGGGGGCATTTGCCGCTGGTTTGATCTTGGCGGAAACCGATCGCTCTCACGAGTTCGAAGAGCAGATTAAGCCCGTATCCGACTTGCTAACACCTATCTTCTTTGTATCCGTGGGTGCAAAGACAAACTTGGCAGTTTTGAACCCCGCCAACCCTGATAACATTGAAGGCCTGGTCATTGCCTCGTTCCTGATTGTGGTAGCCATTATCGGTAAGATTGCGGCTGGCTGGGGGGTGTTTGGTAAGACTGGGGTTAACCGGTATGCAATTGGCGTTGGTATGATTCCGCGAGGTGAAGTGGGTCTGGTCTTTGCAGGGGTTGGTGCCGCAAGTGGTGCGTTGCCTCCCGCATTGGATGCCGCCATTATCGTGATGGTGATTGTGACCACGTTTGTGGCTCCATTGTGGTTGCGAACGGCGTTTCAAGGGGCTGAAGAGCCAGCAGTGTTGGCAGAAGATTCTGCGTCTCTGAGCGACCTCAAAGAAGCTGTGATCGAACAAGATGCTGCCTTGGCAGAAGCCGAGATGGTTGAAGTTGCCACGCCCGAGCCCGAACAAACTTGACCTTGAAATTCAGCTAATAGCGTCTACTCCACTACGCAGGGCATGTATGGGCAAAACTCTACCGCCGATCGCCGACCCCCAGCTTTGGCTCCTCCAGCTGTCAGACTCAGCGCTTCCGATTGGTAGCTACTCCCATTCGTGGGGTCTAGAGACAGCCGTGCAAGCCGATCGCCTGCAGTCAGCAACTCAGGTTGCCGAGTATTTGACGGGGCTGCTGCATCAGGCGATCGGCCCTCAAGAGGGAGCCGCCTGCGTGCTAGCTCATCGCTATAGCTGCGACGCTGACAGTGCAGGCTTTTTGGATCTGCAACTGGAACTGACGGCTGCTCGCTGGGCCACCGAACCCCTGAATGCCAGCTTGCAATTGGGGAATCGGCTCAACCGTTGGGCACGCTCGACCTGGGAGTTGTCCTGTCCTGACGCCGACTCTATCCATCACTGTGCTGCGTTTGGCTGGTTGTGCGCCCAGGCCGGATTAACGGCGACAGAGACGGTTCGGGCTTACCTATTGGGCTCGCTCACTAGTTTGGTATCGGCGGCAGTACGACTGGTCCCACTAGGACACTCGCAAGGGCAACAGGTACTGGCTACACTGCACGGGGAAATCGCGATCGCTATCCCCACCTGTTTGGCAGTTGAATCGCCAGATTCCCTCCATAGTTTTGCTCCGGTACTCGAGCGAGATTGCCAAGCTCACCGCACCCTCTACTCTCGCCTATTCCAGTCCTAAACACTTGCATCCAGGCTTGCATCTAGATCGGCAGCTAGAACGCTCCAGTCCTGGCAGTAATACTGAGACCAGCATGGGGCGTCCCCCTCCCAGCCCTCGTTTTGCGATAGGCTCGAACCGCAGGTTATCGACTCTTCCCTTCATGCTGATCGAGCTGACGTTAGACGAAATGGATGAAGTCATTCCGATCGCACCCACCGGCACGCAGTACGGGCGATATGTCAGTAACGTTCTGGTCAACTTGGAACGACTGATTATCGGCATCGGGATTGGTGTGGCCATGCTGGTAATGTCCCGCCTGTTTAGCGAAACCGGGCTGGGATTCATTTTGTTTATGGGTGGGGTGTTTGCGGCCCTATATCCATTCTTGCTGGGGCCCTTGATCGAAATTTCCCGCCGCAACAACACCTTTCGCGAGCTGCCTTACGGCTGTTTTTTCTTTGGGCTGGTAGAAGATATCGAGAGCAAAGAGATTTTGGTGGACGAAATCGAGCGTATCGATGAAGACGGAGAGCTGTATATAGAGGAGGTGCGGGAGCAGGAAATGCGCATGCGGATCTCCGATCGCCAAGGGTTTTCATTTGTGGTGAGTACCCGTGACGAGCCTGCCTACGAGTCAATTGTTCCGAATCAGTCGGTAATTGCCCTGATCAAGTCCTACAGCCGCGATTTGCGTAGCCCGATTGTGAGTGAAGTGTACGTGGTGAAGTTGGGGCTGTGGGTAGGAGATGTTGCCTACCTGAAACGGGACGAGTTTTTGGACTTGGCTAACGAAATGGTTGACATGTATTAGTGATGGGGTTGCAGGACATTGAGATGGTAGCTCTCCAGCGAGCGCGATCCATTCCAACTCAGTCACCTGCCAGGTATAACGTTTGCCATTTCAGTTAGGACTAAGATTTCTCGGCACAGGCAGATTTCTCGGCACAGGCAGAGGAAACCATAGCTGAAAAGTCCAAGTAGTATGGCCGTTGCTATATCTCTCGAAAGGTTGCGGACTATCGCATTCGCCTCCAGCCGGTGTCAATATGAGGTGAATTGCATGCGCACCAAGCAAATCAGTACGACACAAGTTAGTACGACATAAGTAAGTACGAGACGACGTAGGTAGATGACTCAGCAGAAGCTTCCACTCAAGCCCTTATTGCTAACCGCCGGTGGATTCTTCGTCTTGGAGCAGGCTATCTCCAGCCTGACTTCGCTGCACTCGGCGATCGCCCCTTACTCTCCTTGGCTGGCAAACTCCCTCACAGGCTTACTGGGGGTGGCCACTACCGGTCTATTGGGGTTCGGAGGCTACTGGGGCTGGCAGCTACTTCAAGGACAGAATGACAAAGGCACGAAAAAGAAGCGATCGCGGCGCAAATCTACCCAACTGGTGAAGGCCACTCCCAAGCTTGTGGAGACAGAACTGGGTCAATTGGACGAGCTGCTGAATCGGTTGCAGAGCGATGTGAAGCGGAAGACGTTCAAGCAGCGAGCGCGCAAGATTGGCGAGCAACTGGCCAGCAATCAACTTCGCTTGGTGGTGTTCGGCACCAGTTCTGCCGGAAAGACATCGCTGGTGAATGCTCTGTTGGGCCATCAGGTCGGCGATACGGCCCCCACATTGGGGACTACTCAGACGGGCTCGATCCACACCTATTCTGTACCGGGGGTGGGGGGACGCATCGAGATTGCCGATACGCCAGGGCTGCAGGCGGTGGGTCTCACTGGGGAGACGGAAGCAACGTTGCTGGCCAAGAATGCCGATCTCTTGCTCTTTGTGGTGTCTGGAGATATGACAGCGACGGAATACGAGCAGCTGTGTACGCTGTCGGCCATTGGTAAGCGAACGCTGGTGGTGTTCAACAAAACCGATCGATACTTGCCTGACGACATTGAGGAGATCGTGGGCAGCTTGGAGGACAAAGCCAAACCGTTGGTGCAGAGTTCGAACGGATCGAGGAAGCGTTCGAGAGGGCAGGTCCGGTCTGCCGTACCGGTAGTCAAAGTCTCTGCCGATCCCATGCCAGTGAAAGTCCGCCGACATCAAACAGATGGCACCACCATCGAGGTAATGGCCGAGCGTGTACCGGAGACCTCAGAATTGAAGGCTCGCATCAAGAGCATTCTGACGCGAGAGGGCAACCAATTACGGCTGGACAATGCTATGCAGCAGGCCAAGACCTTGGCAGATGGAGCTGCAGAGGCGATCTCCAAAACTCGGCGCAAGCGTGGAGAAGTGGTCATTCAGCGGATGCAATGGGCTACGGCTGGGGCGATCGCCGTCAACCCGCTCCCTGCTGTTGACCTAGTGGCCGCAGCCGCAATTAATGCTCGCACAATCGGCAAGCTCAACAAGCTGTACGGTCGCAAGATCACTTTGAAGCGGACCGAGCAGATTGCCAAGTCAATGGGGAAATTGCTGGTGCAAATTGGTGGGGTAGAGGTGGCCACACAAGTGATGGGTAGTGCCCTGAAGGCATCGCCGCTGGGGGCGATGGGAGTACCGCTGCAGGCCATTAGTTCTGCCTATCTAACGCGGGTGACGGGACTAACGTATTTGGATTGGCTGGAGAGCGAAGATCCCTGGGATGAGGACCAGATGCTGTCACGATTGAAGGCCCAACTGCAGTTCAGCGGGCGGACGGAGTTTGTGCAGCAGTTTATGAAGCAGGCGTTGGGGGCAGTGAAAGAGTCGCTGTTTTCGTTCGAACCTGCTGAGCCAGATCAGCCTGACGAAGATCAGCCTGACAAAGAGGAAGACAGCGATCGCCCATCGAACAGTCTGTCGGGGTTAGCTTCGGTCAGCGAGACTGTGGATGTATCGGTGGTTAAGGCAGGCTAAGTTGTGACGGTACACTCATCTGAATCCACCCCATCCCAGATCTCCGAGACAAATGCTGCCGAGACTGGCACTCCCGAAACCAGTATTCCTGCGCCAGACAGTCAAAAAGCTAGGGCTGCAGAGTCAAAACCGCAGTCAGCAGCACCCAGCAATTTAGACACTGCCCGCCACAGCTTGAACCACGCATTGGATGGTATCTCACTGACTGAAGCTGAGCGTCAACAGTGCCAGGACGAGCTGCAGGAACTGAACGCCCTTAAAACCAAGCTGAAGCGCAACCGGCTGGCGATCGCAGTTTTCGGTGTTGTCGGTCGCGGTAAGTCCGCCACCATTAACGCACTGCTGGGCCAAGAGGTTATGGCGACAGGGGCCGCCCACGGTACCACCCGTTCCGGTTTGTCTGCTCAATGGACGATTCGACTGAAGAGCAAAGACGGCCAGGCGGGGGAAACCCTCAATATCGAGCTACTGGATACTCCCGGACTGAACGACGTGGCGGGGGAAATGCGCGATCGTCTGGCATTTGATGTGGCTAAGCGGGCGGACCTGATTCTGTTTGTTGTGTCTGGCGATATTACCGATTACGAAAATCAGGCACTGCTCCAACTTAGACAACTGCAGAAGCCCATTTTGCTGGTGTTTAACAAAATTGACCTGTACCCCGACAGCGATCGCGACACTATCTACGAACAGCTCGCGAATCCGCGCATTCAAGAGCTGATTTCCACCCAAGAGATCGTGCTGGTGGCGGCCCAACCCAAACCGGATGAAGTGCTCATCCAGGCCACCGACGGCTCCGAACAGACGGTGTGGGAGGAAAAACCTGCACAAATTGCCCCTCTGAAACGGACGATTGTCCAGCTAGTGCGTCGGGAAGGCTCATCCCTAATTGCCATCAACGTGTTGCGGCTAGTGGACGACGTTCGAGATCGGCTGATCGACAAAAAATTGCAGATGAAAGAGGACGAGGTTTCGGAGCTGATCTGGAAATTTGTGGCAGCCAAGTCCCTGGCGATGTTTGTCAATCCGATCGCACTGCTGGACATCGTAGCTGGTGTGGCGATTGACATCAGTATGGTGACTGCATTGGCCAAGCGATACGGCATTACCATGACCCGCTACGGTGCCCGCCCGCTTTTGCGCAAGCTGGCATTGGGGTGGGCTGGATTGATTGCGGTTGAGATTTCGACTGGATTGCTGCTCGGCTTTGGCAAAACCGCTGCGGTGGGAACGGCGATCGCCTCTGGCGGTACGTCGGCGGGAGGAGCGGCATCGGCCTACAGTACTGCGGGCATGTCGCAAGCGGCTGTGGCTGGACTAACGTCTTACCTAATCGGCCAGGCAGTGCGGGAATATCTCAAAGCTAGTTGCGACGAAAATCCAATCAGCCCCAAACAAGCCATGAGATCGGTGCTGAGCAAACTCAATAAGGCTTCGATTATGCGGCGGATTCGACAGGAGTTAGGGGAGAGTTTGAAGGTGAGATGAAGTTGGGTTCATCGAACGTGGGCAAATCCGTGGCCGAGATCGTTATTTTTACGGAATATGTCGCTATCTTGGTACGCAAAAGTATGCTCCTTGCGTAGTTTTGGGTATCGAGTGCGTGAAGATAATGCACTAGCCTGAACCTGACTGGTAGATATTATGCTGTCCAGTCTGGGTATTTCTAATGAAAGGCTACTTGCTTTGGTTGCTCCGACAAGCAGGTTGAGGTAAGTCAGCCGCGATCTGCCGCGATCTCAAGGCGGCCCCCAGCGACTCTTCCGTTCTTCTACACCATCTAATGAGCAACATTCTCACCACCGATCAATTCGATCGTGAAGTCCTACGACTGGTCAATATCGAGCGAGCAAAGTTTGGTCACGGGGCGCTGGCGTTAAGCCAGAAACTTGATGCTGCCGCCGATCTCCATTCAGAAGATATGGCTACACAAGGGTATTTCTCGCACACAGGACAAGATGGCTCCAACGTCGGTACCCGTATCTCCCGAGCGGGATATACCCGCTACCGAACGTGGGGAGAAAATATTGCAGCCGGATATCGAAGTGCGCAATCGGTTGTTCAAGGCTGGATGAACAGCGAGGGGCACAGAAAAAACATTCTGAATGGCAGCTTTACCCACATGGGATTGGGGACCGTAGCCAATGACTCTGGAAGGCTCTATTGGACGCAGGTGTTTGCGGCTGGCGATCCCGAGCCAGGGGTGTACTCCCCACAAACCGAGGGTTCGTCCTCTCCTCCTCCAGCCGATCCTCCTAGCGATCCGACCCCGCCTGTCGGCTCGCCCAGCGACCCACCTCCCACTAGCCCCCCTCCGACCCCACCAACTGAGGCGGGTACCGCCGGAGCCGATACTCTCTCGGGTTCAAGTCGCAGCGAAATCATTCGCGGCCAAGGGGGGAACGATCGTCTCTCTGGACTGGGTGGTAATGACACCGTTTTGGGGGGAGAGGGCAACGACACACTCTGGGGCGGTGACGGTCGTGATCGCTTGTTAGGCGGCAATGGCAAAGATGTCTTGTTCGGCAACGCTGGTAACGACTTTCTCAGCGGTCAAGCTGACAACGATGTTCTGTTTGGAGGTGGCGGTAGCGACCGCCTGCTTGGAGATGACGGGGACGACCGATTGGATGGCCAGTCGGGCAACGATACCCTGTCGGGCGGAACGGGCCGAGACACCCTGTTGGGTGGAGGTGGAGCCGATCGACTCTACGGCAACAATCAAGACGATGTCCTCAAAGGGAAGTCGGGGGCCGATCTGCTGATTGGTGGTGCGGGGAACGACCGCTTGCTCGGCGGTAGTGACAACGATGTGTTAGAAGGCCAAGAAGGACAAGACACCCTAGTGGGCGGAGGAGGACGCGATCTGTTTAAGCTAGGGCGCTCGAGCGGTCGAGATTGGATCCAAGATTTTGAGAATGGACGCGATCGCATTCAGCTATCGGACGGACTGACCTTTGGTGGTATTAGCATGCGTCAGAGCGGTCGCAACGCCTCTATCTTCGACACGACGACCGGGAATCAGGTGGCCTTGATTGCGAACATCAACGTCAACCAACTCAATGCGGCTGATTTTGTGTAGTCTTGTAATCTTTATATGGTGATCGGCAATCCGCTACGGAGAGTTTTCGAATCATCTCTCCTGGCAAATTAAGGCTTTGAGCTGTCTACAGACTCCAGTCCTTAGAGCGGATTGCTATATGTGCGGTAGAGAAACGCAATCGCATCGTCGCGAGACTGTAACTGACCGTCTAGGGTCGCATCCCTCAGCGCTTGCAACATGCGCTTGAAGTCCGGCCCCGGTCGATATCCCAGTGTCTTCAAGTCGTGGCCGTTGATGGGAGCCTTGCACTGACGCCAGTGGGTCAGATAGTGCCACAGGTACTTCCGTATCCAAGCATCCTCGTCGGCCCCCACCAACACAACTCCGGCAACGGGAATGCGATCGCCCCATCGAGCTACCTCGCTCGGTTTGGAGTGAGATGACAGTTGTGCGCGCAACTGCTGTTGCCAAGATTCCACCTGCTCCAGTCGCTGCAATCCTTCGTGAGGCCAATCCAAGTACTCCGCCATCGCAGCCGCTCCTTCGCATTGCAGCAGCAAACACTCCAGGCGTAGCTGCCAAATGTCCCGCTGGCGTAACTCCGAATACTGGCGAGAGAAGCGGTGCACCCATGCTCCGACCCGTCTGAGTGTGCGAATAGACGACGGGGTGAGTGTTAAATCGGGGTGCAAATAATGCAAAGCCTGTAGGCGATCGAGTAGCCGCAGTCCTTCAGGCCAATTGGGGGTTTCTAGCAAATAGTGAAATTCTTGCTTGAGTCGGGGTCCCTGCTCGCGGGCCACACTGGAAACGGATTGCCCTTTCACCAGGCGACTGGCGGTGAGGGCGTAGTCTTGCGTGCGATCGCCCAGCACAAACCCCAACCGCACGGCAAACCGCACGGCTCGAATGGTGCGAGTGGGGTCCTCCACAAAACTATTGGGGTGCAGCACCCGCAATATCTTGCGATCGAGATCCTCCAAGCCTCCAAAGAAATCCAAGATTTCCCCGGCTTGTGGCCCGTTTAAGCGCAAAGCCAGGGCGTTAATCGTGAAATCCCGGCGGTACAGATCCTGCTGAATCGAGCTAGCAGACACCTCAGGAAGCGCTGCGGGATATGGATAAAACTCGGTGCGGGCTGTGGCAATATCTATCCACAATCCATCTGGCCAAATCAGTGCCGCCGTCTGAAACTTGCCATGAATCTCCAATCTGGCTTCGGGATACACCTCCAAGAGCTGCTTGGCCAGATAGACCCCCCACCCTTCCGGTTCCGGTCCTTCCCCTCCCGTGGGATGACATCCGTCCACCACCAGATCGAGATCGTCAGTCGGACGATCGAGCAGCAAATCCCGCACCGTTCCCCCCACGACATAGAGGTCAAGACCCAGCGCATCTGCGGCTTTAGCCCCCTCTTGCAATATGTCCCAGTAGCGATCGGACAGCATGTGCTGCAACTTCACCTGCAACCGATCGACCACAGCCACTGGGAGTTCAGTAGGAGACAGATCGTGCAGTTGTCGCAGCACATCCGTTCGCGTAACGATGCCGATTAAATTGCTGCCATCCAAAACAGGCAAACGACCGATATCTCGCTTCAACATCAAATATTGAATGTCTCGTAAGGGGGTTGTGGGCTGAATGTGATACACGGGAGAACTCATATACCCCTTTACGGGGGCATGACCAAACCCGTGATGCAGTGCCAGATCCACATCTCTGCGAGACACCACCCCCACCAGTTCGTCTTGGGCGTTGACCACCGACAATCCGGAGTGGCCGTAGCGCAGCAATACCCTCTGGGCTTCATCGATTGTGGTGTCCGGGCGAATGGTGCGCACGG
The DNA here is from genome assembly GCA_039817825.1 of Cyanobacteria bacterium J06642_12. Classification (GTDB taxonomy): domain Bacteria; phylum Cyanobacteriota; class Cyanobacteriia; order Thermostichales; family PCC-7336; genus PCC-7336. Next base: position 10,971 of record JBCBVA010000081.1, read on the forward strand.
GAGACGACATCAGTTCAGCCGCGACGATTGGATGGGGAACGCGATCGCGAAGCAACTGGCGAATATCCCGAGCCAATGTGTCCAACTCTTGCGGCTGCGAAACTTTGGTTGAAGCAGATGCTGCCCGCGCGTGGCCGCCCCCACCGTAGAGGTTCATGATGGTTTGCAGTTGAGCAAAGTCGTGCTGAGACCGTCCGATCAGACTGGTACGTTTTCCCTGGCAAGCTATGGTGACTAGCATGTCGAGATCGGTCAGCTCCATCAACCGCTCCACAATTCCAGACAGCCCTCGTATGTAACCCTCTTCCTGCAGCACCCAGACCAGCACGCGATAGCCTGACATATCTTCAGAAGCATTGGACGCTGCATCCAACCCGCGAGCCAGCAATTCTTGATTGTGAGGGGTGAGACCGCGATCGATGTAGGTGGAGAGAACATCCAGGTTCACCCCTCGCTCCATCAGCCATGCCAGTGCTCTGGCATCCCTTGGGGAGCTATTCCCAAACGTCAGCGAGCCGGTGTCGACATGAATGCCCAACGCCAGTGCCGTGACTTCAAACGGACTGAGTTCTAGTTGAGCTTGTTGCAAGCGTTCTACCATCAGGGTGGAGGTAGCACCAACAGGTTCCACACACCATAAAATGGTGCTATAGTCGGGCGATCGCGGATTGGGATGGTGGTCGTAGACATGTACGTCTACATCCTCTCGATACACCCACTTCGAGGCAGATCCAAAGCGTTGCGGGGACTGGGCGTCAACTAAAATCACTCGCTGTAGCGATCGCTCGTCCACCGATCGCTGTTCCAGCAGCGGATAGGCGTCGCGATGCAGGGCTAAGAAATCCTGAACGGTACGATGGGCCCCCCCTGTCAAGACAATGCGGGCCCCTGGATACAGCCGAGCAGCTCCAACGGCGGCCCCCAACGCATCGAAATCGGCAGTTTCGTGACAGAGAATGACGTCCATAAATGGGGGCGATCGCGCGACGAAGCTATCTTGATTCTTGCACTTGCTATTGTGGAACGGTAAGGGTCGTCAATATCAGAGTGCGATCGGAATGGTTTTGCAGGGACACTCGCGATCGAGAGTTTTCCTCAGAAAAACACCCTGCATCCAGGAAACACGGCATCTGAGTTGGAAAGGAAGTTAAATCTCGAATCTGGTTAATGGTCAGAGCCTTGACCATCCCAAGACTCTTACCCATATTCGATAAAGGCTTTGTTCGCGATCGCTTCGGCTTCATTCCGGTGCTTCTCAGATTATCTGGCCTTGGCAAACCGACGGTTTAACGGAGACGTATCTTGCTGGAGGGATGGACGATCGCAATATCTTGGCGATGCAGTGTTGACTGGCCTAAGGAGCTGACGTAAAGGCATCCAGTGATAAAGATTGCCAGTAGTACCCGTACGTTGAGCGGATTCGCATGTACGGTAAACATGTTGCTTCGGTCGATCTCTTCCCCAAATGGTCAAATCTAGAATGTTTCTCATCTAAAGCTCTTCTCGCCCAGTGGGAGCGCAAGAACGAGATCGCAACCTTCAGATGCGCCATCTGGCATGAGCGAATGGAAAGACGAATGGTAATCTCCTCTCAAGGGAAGCCTTGATTCAGAGCCTGCCCCCTTCGTGTTCACGCTTAGAGCCCCGTCTCAATTACACTGTTTCGTACCTCGATGTCGTGCCGTGGGTGATACCCTAACTGTTTTATTTGCCGATGTTTGCGACAGTACATCTCTGTACGAAACCTTGGGGAACCAAGATGCTCAGAGAGCCATTGGGGCATCGCTGCTACAGATAGCGGCGATCGTGCAGGACTATCAGGGACGCACGATCAAAATGCTGGGGGATGGTGTCCTGGCTGTGTTTGAGAGCCCAGCAGATGCCTGCCAGGCAGCAACTACCATGCAGCGACAGCTTTCCGAATACTTTCGAGCTGGAGGGATTCGCTCCGGAATTAAAGTCGGGCTGAACCAAGGGGCTGTAGTCTGCGATGGTGGCGACGTGTTTGGCGATGCCGTTAATGTGGCAGCTCGATTGGGAGAAACTGCCAAGATCGACCAAATTTTAACCACTAAATCAACAGTCTCTGCCCTAGACAGCTCCTGGGCCATGTTGGTGCGAGCGGTCGATCGCCTATACGTCAAAGGGCGACGCCAGCGAGTCGATGTCTGCGAGCTGATTTGGAAACAGGAGGGACTGACGGTTGCTAAGTTTTCTGCGCCTCCCTCAACGGCCCAATCCCCCAAGCTGATTTTGCGTGTGGGGGACATGGAGGTTATTACCGAACGCCAGCAACCAACTCTGACCATTGGCCGCGATGCCGACAACGATCTGACCGTTGAAAGCGATCTGGCTTCCCGCCACCATGCGCGCATCGAATATCGTCGCAGTCGGTTTTATCTGGTCGATCGCAGCACCAACGGTACCTACATTTATCTAACCCCTGATTCTCCCGTATTTGTCCGATGGGAAGAAGTGATCTTGAAGGGGCAAGGTTGGCTGGGGCTGGGGGAGGAAGTGGATGCCGATGTGCCTCAGGCAATCCGCTTCCATACTCGTTTGCCCACCCATAATTAGCAGACTGTCAGGCTTGCTCTGCGAGGTTCCTTCTCTCTACACGCTTTATATAGCGCTCGGCATTCCGCTATGGAGAGTTCCCTAAACATTCCTCCCTTTGAATCAAGGCTTTGAGCTGTTCCAGTACTCCAGACCTTACAGCGGATTGCTATACCTGCAAGATAATTAGGCTTATCCCTCGCGTAATTCAATGGCTACATTCCAACTGCGGTCCGCTACCCCGGACGATACCGCCACAATTTTTCAGTTAATCCAGACGCTAGCTGAATATGAAAAGTTAGCTCATGAAGTTACTGGCTCTCTCGACCAGCTACAGGCGGCTCTGTTTGGCGATCGACCTGCAGCCGAAGTGTTGTTGGCGGATGTCGAGGGGGAGGCGGCTGGGTTTGCATTATTTTTCCCAACGTACTCATCATTTGAAGGAAAACCGGGCATCTATCTTGAGGACTTGTTTGTGCGCCCCACGTTTCGTCGACAAGGGATCGCTAAGGCACTCCTGAGTCGATTGGCAAAGTTGGTATTAGAGCGTCAGGGATGCCGTCTGGAATGGGCGGTGTTGGATTGGAACATTTCTGCGATCGAGTTTTACCAGCGCATCGGGGCAGAGCAATTGGGTCATCGGTGCCTGTGTCGCCTGACTGGTGACACTCTTTCCTCGCTAGCCGAACGGGGGCGGACTCAGGTGGTGCGCGCCCCCCAACCGAGGGATGTGCGGGAGATGGTTTCCGTGCTACAGCAAAACGCCGAGTTTCACGGGTCGGGCGATCGCTTCTTGCTGACTTCTGGCCTCTTGGAGCGGGCGGTTTTTGAATCTCCTCCCTCATTGGAAGTTGTACTGGCGGAGATGAATGCCCAAATCTGTGGAATCGGCACGTTCTACACGAACTTCTCAACGTTCTTAACGCAAGCAGGGCTGCATTTAGACGATCTGCTCGTTCAATCGGGGAATCGGCGTCAAGGGTTTGGCACTTCGCTCCTTGTGCAACTGGCCCGTACGGCAGTCAAGCGTCAGGCTGGACGATTGGAATGGTACGTGTATCGCGATAACCATGAAGCAATTGCCTTTTATCAGCAGCTAGGTGCGAAACAACTGCCAGAATGGATACCGAATCGAGTTAGCGAGCGCGCGCTGGTCAATCTAGCTCGTGGAGTTGTGTAGGGTCGATCTCTAGCTATTTGCCCGGTAGTTATCTGTCTAGTACTTAACGATCGAGTAACGGTCTGTTGAAGCCCCACTCTCCACAAACTCAGGTTCTTGCCCATCTCACAGGCCATTGAAAGCAATATGAAAGGCCCATCGTTTCCGTTGTATCGTTGGTTTCGGCAAGGTATACGTAACCCAGCCACCCGTCAGTGGGTGATTGCTGGCGTTCTTCTATACCTGGTCAGTCCAATCGATATCGTACCGTCATTTTTTCCGGGAGTAGGAGAAATTGATGATGTTGTGCTGGTGGGGCTACTGCTGACGGAACTGGCACAAGTCTGGTGGGGGAATAAGGTTGGCCCGAACATTGAGGAGGCTGACTCACAATCTAAAGAACAATCAGCAGGTAATGAATCATCTTCGACTACTAGCCAAGTGGTAGATGTTGATGCCGTATCCCTCGAGGAATAGCCTAGTGTCCAAGTCGGATAAATTTTTAGAGTTGGATAAACAATGTGCCAACGGATGCCATCCCCAACAGCAAGCCTGAAAAGTATTAGTGCTCTGTCAAGTCTCGACCCTCGCTCAAGGACCTACAATATATTTGCCGAAATAGAGCATCCCTATAAGTCTGACGAAGCACTAAGATAGCGATGACATCAGACGCTCTGCGCTCTGAACCGTGAGTGGTCGGTCGAACAAAAAGCCTTGGCCACGTTCGCACCCCAACCGCTTCAACATATCTCGTTCTTCGTACTCTTCGATTCCCTCCGCAATTAGCTCAACATTTAATGTCTGTGCCAAGGATACGATGGCTCTGGTAATCTCGTAACGCTCTGAATTCTTATCAATGCTGCTAACAAAGCATCGAGGAATTTTGAGAATATCGATCGGCAACTGCTGAATGTACGACAAAGATGAATAGCCAGTTCCAAAATCATCAATACTAAGATGCAAGCCTCTTTTTCTCAGATACTTAAAGATTTCAATCGTATCTGACGAACGCGTCATCAGGACGCTTTCGGTTATTTCAAGATGAATGCACTGTCCTTTAAGTTGAGTTTCTTCTAGAATCGCATCAACTTTACTTAGGAAAGCGGGGTCAAAGATTTGCTTGCCTGATAAGTTGACATGAATACTCGTATCTTCTGCTGCCAGCCCTTTATCCTGCCATTCCTTTAATTGTCTACATGCTTCAAACAGCACCCATTCCCCTAATGGGATAATGATCCCAATCTCTTCTGCAGTCGGAATAAATCGAGCCGGACGAATCAGCCCATCAGTTGGATGGTTCCACCGCAACAATGCTTCAAATCCAGATAAAGTATCCGTCTCCAAATCGATAATGGGCTGATAGTGTAACTCAAATTCTTGTCGAGCAACCGCCAGTCTCAGGTCATTCTCCAGACGAATACTTTTGAGCGACTGTTGATACATTGATTCGGTAAACACAGAAAATCGATCTTTTCCGGCATGCTTCGCTTCGTACATCGCAATATCCGCATCGCGAAGTAGGTCGAGCTCGCTCTGATAGCTAGAATCTCCCAACACAATTCCAATACTGGCCGTTGTGAAAAACTTGCGTGATTGAATCTCTAAAGGCTTTTGAAGTTGCTCACGAATTTGCGTTGCAATATCGGTTGCATCATCCACTGATTCGATATTTTCAACTAGAATTGCAAACTCATCTCCTCCTAATCGGGCAACGGTGCTAGTTCCGGCCAATAAGTCTTGTAAAATCTGAGATATTGTAAATAAGAAACGATCGCCAACTATATGTCCGTAGCTGTCATTAATATCTTTAAATCGGTCGAAGTCTATAAATAAGACTGCAAATAAATAGTCCTGGTCTTCCCACGCCTTTGCCAGTAACTCCTTGGCTCTAGCTAAAAAAGAGTTTCGGTTAAGTAGGTGGGTGAGCGAATCGTACCGAGCATCGTGAATTAATTGTTTTGCCATCCGGTCGAATGACGACGACAGAACGCGTAATTCCTCAATCTCTCCACCTGAGATTGGACGATCCCATTCTCCCATCGAAATAGCATGGCTGGTGGCACTAAGTTGCTCGATCGGCTTGACAACTTGCTGGGCGATTAGCGAGCCTATGGCAATCGCAATGAATAACGAGATGAAACCAAGTAAAACGGTCATCCTGGTATTGGCATTTATCCGCCCCATAAAGTCATTCTCGGGAACAACTACAACAATTAGCCAGTCCAGTCCCCATTCATCTTGATATGGCGTAACCCTAGCAAAATGACGAGTTCCATCCAGCGAAAATCTAAATTGCTGTGCTTCAGATATGCTTTGAAGAGAGCCATATTCTTGTTCTAGATATGTTGTAGTTCCTCGGATTATCGGACTTGAACTCTCTCTTCCAGAAAGGCGTTGAATGGTATCATCTACATTTGAATAAATCTTTTCTCGGTCTGAAGAAGATACAATAATCCCATTATTTTCTAGAATAAAAACTTCGCCGTTGATACCAACTTCCAGGGTTTGTAGAAACTCAGAAATGGTTTGTAGCGATAAATCAACTGCAAAAACAGCTTGTAACTGC
>JBCBVA010000082.1:0-16725 GCA_039817825.1 Cyanobacteria bacterium J06642_12
GGGCGTCGTCCAGGGCCCCGAGGCTGAAGTAGTTGGGTCAGTAGATAAGCCCGCACCATCACCATCAGCGGCCCCAGAGACCATCGATTCACTCCTAGAAACCGGCTCAAGGCTGAGGCTGATTTCCATTGGTTTGCAGACAGCGTCTTGTCTTTGTTTCCCAGCAAAGACGCCAGGATGGATTGGAAATTCTCTTGTTGATAACTCGTGCTCAGTTGCGAAAGCAATGAGACCAACAGCAGGTGGGTCGGTGAGAGCAGACCGTCCATCTCGATTCCGGCTTACATCTCTGCTGATATACCTTACTCGGGGGCTGTTATCTTCACTCTCTGCACCAGGTGCAAAATGTCAGTCAATGCGGTAGGTCGGTACAGCGCAGGGCTGGCTCGTTACGTTTGTGCGGTCCTGACATACCCACCCAGCAGGTTAGTCTGAGAGCAGTACTGTTTCGGAAGACGTTCCCTTGCCTACTTTGCACGCTGTTTCTCACCCCATTGTGATTGGAGTGACGGGAGCCTCCGGATTACTTTACGCGGTTCGCACCGTTAAAGCATTGCTGGAAAGCCATTTTCGAGTGGAGTTAGTGGCATCGAGAGCAGCGTATCGAGTGTGGCAGGCAGAACACGTCATTCAAATGCCTACCAGTATGGAGAAGCAGGCAGATTTCTGGCGTCAACAAGCCGGTGGGGTAACGAGCGGACAATTGGTCTGCCATCCCAGTACTGACGTGGCTGCCACGATTGCCAGTGGATCGTTTCGAACAGGCGGCATGGTGGTCATCCCTAGCAGTATGGGCACGATCGCCAAGCTAGCTGCAGGCATGAGCACTGACCTGCTGGAACGAGTGGCCGATGTTCATATCAAGGAAGGACGGCGGCTGGTGGTTGTGCCTCGGGAGACCCCCTTTAGCCTGATTCACCTGCGCAACTTGACAACATTGGCCGAGGCTGGCGTACGGATTGTGCCTGCGATCCCGGCTTGGTACCACCAGCCTCAGACGATCGAAGACCTAGCTGACTTTGTTGTGGCTCGCGCTCTTGACCAGTTGGATCTCGATCTGAAGGTAAATTTGATCCAAAGGTGGAGCGGCCCGATCGATCCACAAACAGCGATCCCTCAACCCTCTAGTGATGTGTTACTCGAGGGGGCCGATGCCGACTGAGTCTGTGGTTGGGCTGATGTGCAGACTGTTGGTTGATTGTGGTGAGCTGCCTCTGGTGCGATTGCTGCCGGGTTCGACTGCTCAACGATGCTGGTCTACTTGCCTGTTCTCCGACGGGCACTCAGGCTACTGTTACTCCAGGTTCATACGACTCGCTGCTGGAACCCGAATATGAAAACATTGAACGCTATCCTGTCCCTTCTCGGTCTGGCATTGCTAGCAATCTTTTGGTTTCAGAATTTGGAGCCCCAAGTGGATGTAGTTTTGTTGGGGCAACCCAGCCGGACACTATCGCTATCCACGATGCTGCTAGTGTTTTATTTGGCAGGGGTGGCGGTCGGCTTGTTGCTGAATGCCAGTTGGGCGTTTGAAGATGCGTTCCTCGTGCGTCGGATTAAGCGACAGGTCACGCGACAGATGGGTGGGGCGAGTGCGGCGGCGTCATCGGCGCGGCGCGATACCAGTTCATATCGCTCGCGCATCGATAATTCTTCCGAAAAACGGGTCGATGAGGAGCCTCCCATTAAGCCCGATATCTTGGCGGATGGTGAAGAGCCTGGTGATTGGCTAAATGATGATTGACGGGGTGGCTTACTGACCTTCTCCCAACGGGAAATTTGCCGTGAAACCGACCCCGATCGCCAGATCGTCATAGTCGCGATCGCTATCTGTCGAACTGTTGTTGGTGTAGGTTGTGAACCCGCGCACGCTCAAAATATCGTTGATAGCGTAGCGAACTTCGCCGCGAATGCGGTTGTTGACATCAGTGCGGGAGTCATTAACAAAACTGTCCAGTAGTAAGCGGTAGAGAATCCTGCCTTGCAATCGACTGTTCAGAGGAAATTGCACTGAAGCATTGAGGCTATTTCCGATCCGATCTAAGTCGCTATCGTTGGTGAGGCTGCCGCGCAATTGATAGAAGTATCGCAAGTACAGGCTGCTGTCGGTGAACAGGTGGCCGCGCCCCAGTTGGTATTGCAACGCAAGGCTTTGATAGTCGTCATTGTCGAATGCGAGTAGCTGCTGGCCTTGTAGCTCTAACCGAGTGAACCACAGGGGAGCAAAATCCCAATTGACGCCAATGGCACCGGCGAAATACCCGAATGCCAAGTCGTTTTCGCTCGCATAGATGCTGCTGCCAGCCGTGATTGATGCGATGAGTTGGGCATTGTCCGAAATTGACGGCAGTGCCAAAAATGTCAGTGTGGGGGTGAATACGGCGTCACTGGTGCGATCGCGATCGAACGGCAGAAACCCTGCGTTGGAGGTGCCCCGCACTTCAAGATCGACAAATAACCGATAGGGACTGACAGTCCGGGCATCTTCTTCAGCAGGCTCCAGCGGCAGCGGGCCCAGATCGGGCTCGGCATCTAGCGCGTCCAATAATTGCTGCAGGCCACTATCGGCGACGATTTGGCTGTCTCCTGCTTCGGCATCATTGGTGTCGTTCTCACGTTCCTCATCCTCGCTGCTCTCGTCTTCAGTGGTCAGGCCAGCTTCATCTGAGGTATTTGGCGTTTGTGAAAGCCAGCCCGTGTCTGCCCCTTCCGTGTCCGGATTTACACGACCAGGAAGATTGACACGAGCGGGAGGATTGGAGGACGGTTCGCCCATGGATGACTGAGCACGGACTGGGCCCGAGCTACAGCAGACCCCCAGAGCCACAGTCACTATTCCCAGCAGCCAGCCACAATCACTGGCAAGCGAGAGTGCGATCGTCTCCCGATAGCGGGTAGCCATATCAATCCTCACAAAGACAGAATGTCGAATCACTGCGAGTGCTGTGCTCGCAGACCCAGCCTGGGTGTGCTCGTGTTGAACGGGGAATTGGGCATGCGACCTTACTGGGGAACCCCTGGAACTGTCGGCTCTAAAGGCTCCTGCGGATCTTGTGGGTCGACAGGTGGTGGATCGACAGGCGGTGGATCGACAGGCGGTGGGTCAACAGGTGGCGGGTCAACAGGCGGTGGGTCGACAGGCGGTGGGTCAACGGGCGGTGGTTCGACAGGTGGATCGGGTGGGTCGGGAGGGGTGGCGATCGGGTCGTCGGCTTCGGGCTCGTATGTGAAATCTCCAAACTCTTCAAGCCGGTCGTCTGGCTCGTTGAGGAGCGATCTCCAGAATTCCTGCTGCACATCTTCAGAGGCGCTAGCCAATGTCACCCGTTCGCACTCACCGCTGGGGGCGTCTTCACACAGTTCGGCTAGTAAAGGAAATTCATTTAGGGCGTTTACCGGATCGAACTCGGCCACTTGAATCAAGACACCATCAATCACTAAGGCCACCTGGCCCGGCAACAACGTGGCAATGGGTTGGCCGTCCAGATTTCTGATTTCAAGTGGAGTGGCGTTGAAGTTGATAAAGGTTTCAACGCGGCGACCGCGATCGTCTTCACGACTGCTGGCGGCAAAGAAGCTGCCTTGGACGGCGGCAACGGCTGCCGGTGTACTGAGGATCGCTCCCCCCGCACCGGGAGGAGTGACGATCGCCGCGACCCCATCATCTAAGACAAATGTGCGGCCAGGTTGAAAGCTAAATAGCGAATTTTGCCCCACTCGCACCAGCGAATCGTCGTTGAAAATCAGCTGGGCTTGAGATTCCGATCCCGTACCTAGCCGATCGCCCACAGTGGTCAGGCGATCTCCCTCTGCTGCATCTTGGGCTGGCTCCCCCGATAGCTCCACCAGCACTTGGTTTCTCAGACGATTGACCGTGGCACCCGTTAGCTCTTCCTGGGCGTTGGCGGTTCCCACCAGACTCATACCCCCTGCCAGGACAAGTGCGCACAGGATAGTGGTGGGTTGATGGATGGGGAATTGATGGGGGCGGGGCGGGGTGTGCGGAACGGATACCCTGTCTGTCTGGCAGCTAGCCAACCTCTGGAGGCAGTGTACGAAGGACGTCAGTTTGCGAATCGGAGCGCGTCCGCATGGTTGCATGGGTCAACATCCAAACAAAACAGTATGTCGCAATGTGAGAGGAACAGAGGCGGCCTCACCGCTGCAGAGATTCCGCGATCGTAACCCCAGACTGAGCCTGCAGCTTTCCCCTACCGGAAACAGCACCAGCCGTAAAAGTACAGTCAATATACAAAATTCAGTTCGTGTCAGCCAGTCTGCCGATCCCCTTTGTCGTCCTGCCGACGCCTAGTGCATATCTTCTGAAGGGACGAGGTCATGGATGCGCGGTCATGGATGCGCGGTCATGGATGGTTCGTTCGGATAGCAGAGTCGCGCTCCCGACCTGAGAACCGGTTTACCCCACCGTCTTATCCCAGTTGAAGCGTCTTATCCCAGTTGGAGAGTATTGGCTTTTGCAAACCCCCCCAGTACCTCAAGCAAGCGATCGAAATGAAGTCGGTCTTTGGCAGAAATCTGCAGCGATCGCGGATAGTGCTGCCGGACTAAGGCCAATAGGTCTTCGGAGGCGCGATCGATTTTGTTGAACACTAATTGACGCGGCCCTGTTTCGATATCCATATCGTCTAGTAGGGCATCGACTGCTGCGATTTGCTCCGACCAACTGGGGTGAGAAATATCCACCACATGCAACAGCGCATCCGCTTCCGTCACTTCTTCAAGGGTGGCTCGAAACGAATCCACAAGCTGAGGGGGCAGCTCTGTCAGAAATCCCACCGTATCGGTGAGTAAGAGTGGAGTGTGGGCATCTAACTGCAGGCGGCGTGTGGTGGGGTCGAGGGTGGCAAACAGGCGATCGGCAGCATAGGCATCCGATGCGGTCAGGGCATTTAGCAGCGTTGATTTTCCTGCATTGGTATAGCCCACAATGGCGATGGTCGGGACCTCCCGTCGCTGGCGTCTCAGACGCAGCCGTCGGCGGTGAGCTTGCAACTGGTTGACCTGACGTTGCAAGAAACTAATCCGCCGCTGGATACCCCGCCGCTCCACTTCTAGCTTGGTTTCTCCCGGTCCTCGGGTGCCGATACCGCCCCCCAATCGCGACATGGCCCGCCCGCGACCCATGAGTCGGGGCATCAAATATTCCAGTTGGGCCAGCTCCACCTGTAATTTTCCGGCCCGAGAGCGAGCCCGCTGGGCAAAAATATCCAAAATGACTTCGGTGCGATCGACCACCCGTGCTCCAACTTGTTCCTCCAGCAACCGCACTTGACTGGGGGATAACTCGCGATCGAATACCACCATATTGGCCCCCGTATCCTGTACGAGCAGAGCCAGATCCTGCACTTTCCCAGGTCCGATCGCCGTTTTGGGATGCAGGCGATCTCGCCGTTGGCAGAGGGTCTCCAGGACCTCCCCGCCAGCACTGTCCACCAATAACTCCAGTTCGTCCAACCGCTCTTGCAATTGCCGATCGGATAATTCTGACGTGTGCAGGCCGACGAGCACGGTACGATCGCGAGTGTCATCCACCTGACGATTGGAGTAGAGCCGACTGAATTCGGACTCCAAGCCTTCGACCAGTTCAAAAAAGTCATCCTCAATGACAGCATTGAGCTGTTGCACTGGAGACACTTCCCAGCGTTCTTCCCCCGGAACCAAGTGGGAGACCGAGGCGGTGGTGACATAGCCTGCGGCTCCGCGACCGCGCTTACCGGTCGAGCCCTCTCCCGTGACATGAATCGTGACTAAGGCATCTAGACGCTGCAATGCCATTGCCACTAGTGCTTTGTGATTGGGGTCTTTCTGGCTGTACTGACTCGTGATGCAGCGAATACCGCACAATCGCTCAGCCCCCTGACGGGGCAACTCAATCAAGGGAATCTGGGTTTCGATCGGATTGCCGATCGCCACTCGAATGACTCGACCGCGTCGATTGACAAACGCGCTGATCGATTGGGGCTTTAGTTCCGAGGCGATCGCCCCCATCCGCTGGGCGAATTCTGCGGTCAGCAGTCGATCCTGAGGCAACCGCTGTTGGTACAAGCGCTTGAGTTGCTTGAGTTGAAACGGCTTTAGTCCGTTGAGGTGACCGTAGAGAGTATCGATAAGCGACCTGTAAATAGTGCCAAGACAACAAGCATTTTAACAGCCCAGTTGGGGCAGCTAGCCAAGCGTTTCAACGGCTTCGAGACCTCTGTATAGCCTTTAAAGTGCGCGATCGTGAGTGCTGGATTGTAAATCGGTCTCTTGTTCCATCACCGCTTGTGCCATTACCAACAGATGTAACGGATTCGGGGGCACAATTGGGCCAGACAGGCATTCGCTTGACAGTCCCACTGATGACACTCCAACTGTGCTTGGAAAGGCCGAGCTAAACTCCTATTTGGGCGAACAAGCTTTCGGTAACAACGTCTCAAAAATCCTGACATTGCACGAAAAAGTATATACCTAGTAAAGATTTTTAGATTCTTTTCGTTGTGTGATGAAGTTTTAACGTTAGAAAATGGGCAAGATGTTATCCGTAGGCCAAAACACTTATGTGCCGCTATCAGTGTCGAGTTCTAGCTGAAGCGGTCAAGTATGTCAATCCGTGAATATCTGCAAATAATTGCGCGGAACTATTATGACAGGCTAATAATACGGGCTCAAAAATTTAAAAAAATATGCAATTTTACAGTTAATTCACATTTGTGTCGCTGCACTACAGGAAACTCAATATGCCAGTTCTGATGATTGGGACCCAGCGCTCGGGATCCAACCTGTTACGTTTGATGCTCAACCAGATCGAACAGCTTGCTGCCCCACACCCCCCGCACATTCTGAAGCGGATGATGCCTTTGCAAGGCTGCTATGGTGACCTCTCCAGTAACGAAGCATTTGCCAACCTTGTGGATGACGTCTGTCGCTTGGTTGAACTCAACCCGGTTGCTTGGGACGGCGTTACCCTCGATCGCCAGGATGTTGCGTCTCGCTGCCGCGCCCACTCGACAGTGGCCGTGTTCAATGCCGTGTACGATATTTTGGCCGAAACCTGGGGGGCCGATACTTGGATTTGTAAGAGTCTAGCCAATGTCCACTATCTGGACGAAATGGACGAATATATTGAAGGTGCCAAGTACTTGTACCTCTATCGTGACGGTCGCGATGTTGCTTGCTCCTTCCGCAAGGCAGTGGTCGGTGAAAAGCACTTCTATCACATTGCGAAAGGCTGGGCCAATGCGCAGCAAAAAGCACTGGACATGCGGGAGAAGGTTAGTAGCGATCGCTTCTTTAGCGTCAGCTACGAGCAGCTAACCGGCGAAACAGAAGCCACTCTGAAGCGGCTGTGCGCATTTTTGGGGTATGAATACACCTCCAAAATGTTGGAATTCAACCAGTCTGCGGAAGCAAATCGGACGGCGAAATCCAGCTCTCTGTGGGGCAATGTGACTCAGGGACTGATGACGGACAACACCCGCAAGTTCCTGAAGAAAGCATCTGCGGAAGATATTCGTATTTTCGAAGCCGTAGCTGGCAAGCAACTGCAGACATTGGGGTACGAATTGACTCAGTTAGAGCCCAACGAAACGGTTGAGTTCAGCGAAGCCGAAGTGGCCGCGTTTTCAGAAGAGAACGAGCGCTTGAAGGCAGAACGCCAAGAATCTATGGATGCGGAAGATCGCGAGCGTCGCGAGCGCCAAGCTAGCCTGCTGGCCGAGATCGAGGCCCGCCAACCAGCGTTAGTGTAAGCCTCCGCTGAGACCGGTGCGTTGGGGAAGGGTGGTTTGACGGCAGTTGTGACTGAGACTCGTCTGCTACGCTACCCTCTCCTGCGAACCAGTTTCTTGCGAATACTCTCCGATGCCGCACTCGTGTTCTGTCCAACTTAAGAACAGGGATTAGTACTCAGTCAAAGGCTGACTGCAAAGTCTTTGCATAAAGATGTCATCCCAAAAAGTAAGTCTGACAAGAGACTAGGTGTTGGAGAGTCATCCCCAGCTTCGTTGTTTGCTGCCATGTGCGCAGCTGCTCGAGAACTCGAACCTCCAGTATTCCGAACAATCCAACATCCCGAACAGTTCAGTAGTTTCAAGTCCAAATCAAGCTTGAATGAGTTGAGATACTTGGAATGATGTGACATTCTGCACTGCCACCGTCCGTATGTGGCTTGCTCCTACTCAGTTGGAGCGTCCATGCTGTCCAATGCCACTATTCCCATCTACAGCTCCTCAGCCTTCACGCTCAGCCAGGATTTACCATCACTGAACTGTTGTGAGCGGTTAGTCGACCGCTACAGTTGTTGCCACCTCACCAGAAGCCATGACGAAAGAACTTGCGATCGATACGTCTCCCCCCGATAGTCAATCCCCAGCTAGCGGTACGAATTCAGCTTCCCTACCATTTCTATTTCTGTCGTTTTTAAAAGTTGGAAGTACGGCGTTCGGGGGCTTTATGGCCCTAATCTCAGTGGTGGAATCCATCATTGTGGAACGGCGTAAGCTTTTACAACACGAGGACATGCTGGATGGCATTTCTCTAGCCTCGGTACTCCCTGGCCCGGTGGCGGCTAATGTTGTGGCCTATGTGGGCTACCGCCTGAAAGGGACTATGGGCGCGATCGCTACGGCGACCGGCGTTTTGCTGCCTTCTTTTATTTTGGTATTGGCATTCACGATTGTTTATCAGAATGTCGGCAATATCCCCGAAGTCACTCGAGTGTTGATGGGATTTGTGCCTGCAGTCGCCGCCATTATTTTGGGGGCGGTGTGGCGGATGTCGAAGAAAGCCTTGAAGGGGCGCGTAGAAGTCGTTGTGGCAGTGGTGGCGACTGCTGTCATGTTCGCCATTCAGTTTTTGTTGAAGAGCCCTTTCAGCGGGTTTGCCTCTGCGATTAGGCCGTATATTCCACTGCTTTTGGTGATCGTGTCCGGTGTGTTTGGCTGGGCTTATTTTCACAAACCGACCGAAACATCATCAGAGTCAGCCGCAATTGCATCGCCTCCGCCTGTGGTTCAGCACAGCTCAAAGTTTAAGTTGGCGTTGACGGTTGGTTTGCTCGCTGGATTGCTGTCCTGCTACCTGTACAAATTGCAAAATCCTGCATTTCTGGGCGAAGACAGTCTGGCTACCTTATTTACGACATTTTCAGGTATGAGCATCATGCTGTTTGGTGGCGGATTTGTGTTTATCCCCATCATTCAGGGTGTAGTGGTTGACAGCTTGGGATGGGTGAACAACGAGCAGTTCACGACTGCGATCGCGATCGGACAAATCACCCCCGGCCCCATTCTGATTAGTGCCGCTTTTATCGGATACGTGGTGAAAGGCTTCCTGGGGTCTTTGGTGTCGACCATCGCTATTTTCTTCCCGCCAGCGCTGATCATGGTCACCTGCTCCCACTGGCTCGAACAGATTAAACAGTCGGCTGTGATTCAGGCTGCTTTGCGCGGCATTCGACCCGCCGTGATCGGCATGATCTTCTTCGCGGTTTATGCCGTACTGACCACGGCCCAACTGCATTGGGCAACCCCTGTGATTTTTGCCGGTGCTCTGATTGCTCTGGTGCGATTCAAGGTAGGACTGGTGGTGCTAATTCCCGTCTCCGGCATCTTGGGCTTGGCTCTGTACTCTCTCTAACTCGATGCTTGCTAAGTGCCGCTCCAGGGCGGCACTTCAAATATTTAGGCTTTCTCCTCACTCAATGCTTGAGTCCAGCTCGGCATTAGTTATCGCGATTGGATCTAAGACTGAGACTGAGTTAGCTGATGTAGCCCTTATGTGTCTGCGATTGGCTGTTTAACTCCTATCTCAAAAAAACATAACGGAATACGTCGTTGTCATCGAGTGCAGGACTCGAACGGTCGGGGTATGGGAGTTTAAACCGGCGATCGCCGATCTGATTCGTCTCCAAACCTGACTCGCTCTCTACTGCCCTTGCTCTCTACTGCCCTTATGACAGCCCGATCGCGAATTCGGCCAGCGTTGTGTTGGCTGAAACTTTCTAGCACAGCTCGAGTTCTCGAAGACTCCGGCAAATGGTTGTTGAAGCTATGGATATTGCTCTCACACTGCTAGTAGTTGCCTTTGCCCTCGTGGGGTTTGTGGTGGAATGGGTGCCGGTGGATATTACTGCCGTTGCCACGATGGTGGCGCTCATTGTTCTGAAACAGGTGTCCCCAGAAGAGGGGATTTCAGGATTTAGCAATTCCGCCACCATTACCGTGATGGCCATGTTTATTTTGAGTGCGGGTATTGCCAGAACCGGGGCCATCCGATCGCTCACCCGCTTACTGACCCATTGGGGCGGGCATCATGCCCCCCGACAAATTTTTACGATGGGGATTTTGGTGGGGCCCATTTCGGCATTGATCAACAATTCGGCAGTGGTGCCGATGTTTGTCCCCATTATTGAAGGGTGGTCGAGTCGGCTCAAGATTTCGGTGTCTAAATTACTGATTCCGCTGTCGTATGCGTCGATTTTGGGGGGCACCATTACGACGATTGGAACGTCCACTAATGTGTTGGCGAGTGGGATTTCCGAGCAACTGGGGTACGAAGCATTTTCTCTATTTTTCTTCACCAAGATGGGGTTAATTACCTTTGGTGTTGGTATTCTCTATCTGTCGCTGATTGCCCCTCACCTATTGCCCGATCGCCGCTCTCCTCTAGACGACATTGCGAATCTATCGGATGCTGGCGAGCTGTATACCTCGGAAGTCTTGCTGCATGCAGGAGCCAGTGAAATTGGCCAACCCATTTTCAAGTGTGGCCTCAAGTCAAAGTTCAATATCGAAATTCTGGAGTTAGTGCGTAACGGGCGACATATTACGCAAGTTGCGATCGGCACTCGCCCTCAACCTCCGGCTCGGCAGAGAGTGGGTTTAGTCCAGACTATTGACGATGGGCGTGGTGCTGTAAGGACGCTAACTCAGCAACGGGTGGATCGGCAGGAGTTACTGGCGACCCAGAATGCCCTCGATCACAAAGTCCTGCAGGAGAACGACATCCTAATCGTACGGGGGACGTTGGAGCAGCTCCTGCAACTGCAAGAGGAGCGAGGACTGGACCTGTTACCCCACACCAAGTTTGGTCAGGAAGGACCAGCGATGCCTTCCAGCACGGAAGCAGAGCGGGTGGCCGAGGTGTTAGTTCTAGATAACACGTCGTTTATTGGCTCTACGCTGAAGGATCTGAATTTTCGAGAGCGATATAACTCGACGGTGTTGGCTCTGCGGCGCGGTCAAGACAAGCTATCCGAACGCATCGATCGCGTCAAACTGCGGATTGGGGATGTGTTGCTGGTACGCGCCACCCCGTCCCATCTAGCCAGTCTGCAGCTAGAGAATAACCTAATCGTGTTGCAGGAGATGGATGTGACCGAGCCTCGCTCCGAAAAAGCATTGATTGCCATCGGCATTGGTGCGTTGGTGGTCGGCTTGTCTGCTCTTAACATCATGCCGATTATGGTGAGTGCGCTGTTAGGGGCGGTGCTGATGGTGGTCACGGGCTGTTTGGAGCCGGCAGAGATTTATACGGCGGTGCGGTGGAACATTATCTTCTTGCTGGCGGGGCTGATTCCACTCGGGATTGCCATGGAAAAGTCTCACACGACGCTGTTGATTGCTAAAGGCATGGCGGCGATCGCCAATCATCTGCCGGGGTACTGGATTTTAGTTGTCTTCTACCTGGCCACTGCCTTGTTAACGGAAGTTCTATCCAACAGCGCATCGGTGGTGCTGATGGTGCCCGTAGCGATTCGGGCGGCGGAGACTCTGCAGATGAACCCCATGGCATTTATTTTGGTGGTCACGTTTGCAGCGTCCGCTAGCTTTATGACCCCCATCGGTTACCAGACCAACACAATGGTGTACACAACGGGGGGCTATAAGTTTTTGGACTTTACTCGTGTCGGTGCTCCGCTCAGTTTGATGCTGTCACTACTGACGCCGTTTTTAATCGTTCACTTCTATGGCTTGTAACTGCTATGGCTTGTGATTCGTGAAGTACTTGGAAATAAAGCGATCGAGCTGATTGGCGAAGGCTTGGCGATCGCGCTGATTCAAGGCTGGCGGCCCTCCCGTATTCACGCCGGTACTGCGCAGATCGTCCATAAAGTTTCGCAGGGCCAATCGCTCGCGAATGTTGTTCTTGGTATATAGCTCTCCGCGTGGATTGAGGGCATGGCCTCCCTTTTCGATGACATTTGCGGCCAACGGAATATCTGCAGTAATGACTAGATCGCCAGCTTCCATTTCCTCGACAATACGATGGTCTGCGGCATCCAACCCAGCGGGTACTTGAATAGTGGTGATGAGTGATGATGCTGACGGTTGCAATGGCTGGTTCGCAACTAAAGTAATGGGAATTTTTCTGCGCTTGCTGGCTCGAAACAGAATGTCTTTGATGACGTTAGGGCAAGCATCGGCGTCTACCCAAATTTTCACGCTGCGTTCTCCGGTGGCAGTGTATGGATACCACTACCAGTATTGCGTCTCGGTTAGGATTTGCGACTCAAACAGAACGTAGGCGGGCTAAGCACAGTTGATGGTGGTGGTTGATGAGCGAGCGATAGGCCAGAAGCGTGACACTTAAGGCTCCCAAAGCAGTGGCGGAGGCGATCGCAAACACAATCACAATTTGATAGCGCACGGCGTCGATTGGGCTGGCTCCGGCCAAAATCTGACCGGTCATCATTCCCGGTAAGCTAACCACTCCCATAACCATCATGCTGTTCATTATCGGGATAGTGGCCGTACGCAAACTGTCTTGAATTAAGCTGTGGGAAGCTTCCCAGCGGGTGGCTCCCAGGGCTAGCTTGGTCTGGATAGCGTCTTGTTGGCTGACGATTCCTTCCATAAAGCGATCGAGAGCGAGGGAAATACTGTTGAGGGTGTTGCCTAAAATCATCCCGAGCAACGGAATGACGTACTGCGGGTCGAACCAGGGGTCGACGCGAATCACCCCCAACAGCATGAAGCTCGTGACAATTGCCGCCGCTCCCAGTACGGAAATAAGGCTTTCCCAATAGATGCGGGGGAAACGGCGACGGGTGCGATTGACTGCCGACACTCCGGCCAGAGAGGTCATGATCAGGGCGACGGCCAGGACTGGGTATGGACTTTCTAACGTGAAGATTGTTTCTAGTGCGAAGCCTAGTAAAAGCAGCTGCAGTGTCATGCGGACGGCGGCCACCAAAAGGTTGCGAGTTAGGCCGAGCTTCAAGCTGATGGATAGCCCTAGGTTGGCCAGGATGGCAACGGAGGCTAAAGCTAGCTGACCGTAACCGATTTGTAGGTAGGCATCGTTAGGGCTGACAGTCATGCGGATGGCTCTAGAGAGGGTTCTTACTGAAGACTTCTTTCAAGCTGACTGCAACGTGTTTGAAGCGATTGGAGCGATTGGAGTCAGCCTGACAACACTAAAGCTCAATGGTGCGGGTCGTAACTCGTTCTAATTGGGCTGGGTTGTGGCTGGTCCATAGGCAGGCTCGGTTGGAATCTTCGGTCATCCACGATGCGATCGCCCCTTCCAGAATGAGGGCGGTGTCCTTATCGAGAGACGCGGTTGGTTCGTCCAGTAGTAGCACGGCAGGTTGCAGAATTAGTGCCCGCAAAAAGGCCAAGATTTGGCGCTCTCCACCCGATAAGTATTGCGTTGTTTTGGTGAGAAATTCGGGGGGACGCTTCAAGTCATTTAAATGACTGAGAACTCGATTGGTGTCGTAAGTCTTGTGACGATGAACCTGGTAGCTGAATGGCTCTTGTATAGCTTTCTCCACAGTAGTTTCGGGCAAGGATGGCCGTTGGGGTAGGTACATCACTTGAGCCCGATAGTCGGGGATGTTTAGCTCGGAAAGATCGCGATCTCGAAAGTAAATTTCCCCATGCTGCAATGGTTCCAATGCCGCGAGGGTACGCAGCAAGACTGTTTTCCCCGAACCCGATGGACCAGTGAGGGCAACGCGATCGCCTGCTTGAATCGAAAAGCTGAGATTGCCCCACAATTGCTGAGATTCAATCCGATACGACAGTTGCTTGGCGTCTAAGAGTCGGGATGGCATGCGCGTTCCTCTCCCTGCTCAACCCATTATGTGGGTGGTTTACAGCCAAGACTCGTGCCCTCCGAGCAATCTGTGGGGATGATGGCATGGGAACCGTTTCCGTACGTGCAGTCGGTGGTTTTGAATCGCTTGAAGCTGGCTATTTCACTGGTATTCGCTGTATGGGCAGTCAGCTTAGCTGTTGCTGGAGCTGATGGGCTCGAACGCTTGAACGAGCAATCTCAGACGAGTCGGCAGCAGGTGGAGATTCCCATTGCCATTCGTCGATTAGAGAACAATACAAAAGCGTTAGCCGTACCGGTTACTGTGGCGGGGCAATCTCTAGAGTTGCATTTGGATACGGGTTCGACGGGAGTTCGCGTGCTTGCGGAGGCGATCGATCCAGAGATGGTGGTACGGACGGGAGAACGTACTCAAGCGACGTTTTTTGACGGAACGGTGTTTGAGGGGGAAATTGCGATCGCCTCTATCTCAATCGGCCCGATTACTACTACAGAGCCCATCGCCATCCACTTGGTCGATTCCGTGCGTTGCCCAGCGGAGAATCCCGACTGTTTTGACGCCTATCAACAGGCCGGTATGTCGGGGGTGTTGGGCCTTTCTATGGGGGCGAGAACGGGGGGCAGTTCTTTCGAGATCTACAGTCCGATCTCCCGGTTACCGGAGAATTTTCAGTCTGGGTATATCGTCGGGACGCGAGGATTTTATGCAGTAGACGGCAGTCTGACACTGGGTTTGACGCCAGACTCGCTGGCAGGATTTTGGCAAGCGAGCTTACCTCTACGACAGATGGAGCCCACCATCTTTCCTGATGGGTCGAGTATCTGGCAGGATGACGCACTGACTGTTAACCACAGCCTACAGGGGGATGGTATTCCTCCAGAGTTTCAGGATTTAGCGGGTCGAACGTTATTTGATAGCGGAACTGCCCATACCGTCTTGGGGGTCGATCGCGAACCGTCATTCTCTGCCCGTCTGTGGCCGGGGGCCGTTCTCACCAGCCAGTTAGAGGATGGGTTGAGCTGGCAGTTGCAGGCAGGCAATACCCTCAGTTTGAGTCAGGTGTTTGTAAGAGGAGTGGAGCGATCTCCGCAACACATTTTGGGATTGCCGTTCTTTTTCAATTACGAAGTGGCATTCAACCGCAGGGATGGGGCCATTGGATTCAAACCGATTGGCACTACACCATCATCTGCAACCTTATAATCCTCAACGTCTTGGGCTGAACTAATGTCTGCTTCAATTCCTTACGGATTCTCGCTCCAATATGCCCAAACGTCTTTAGGCAGGATGGCGTATTTCAGTAACGATAGCTCCTCCGCAGATGCCGACAAGGAACGGCCCACTCTGTTGTTTTTACATGGGTTTGGAGGAGGGGCGTCATCTTACGAGTGGTCAAAAGTCTATCCCGCATTTGCCAGTACCTATCGGGTGGTGGCCCCCGACCTATTGGGGTGGGGACAGTCCGAGCATCCGCAGCGGTCTTATGCCGTGGAGGATTACTTGTTGACGTTACGAGAGTTTATTCAGGGGATTGGAGCGCAGCCCGTTATTGCGATCGCCTCCACTCTCTCCGCAGCGTTCATTGTCCGAATCGCCACTCAACATCCAGACTGGTTCGACTCGTTATTCCTGGTTTGCCCATCCGGGTTTCAAGATTTTGGCAAGCCTGCCGGTCGCCGCATACCGTTGCCTATCATCAATACACCGGGTCTCGATCTCGCCATCTACGCGCTGGGTGCCACTAACGAGATTGCCGTGACGCTGTTTTTGGAGCGGTTCGTGTTTGCCGAACGCGATCGGATTTCTCCAGAGGTTGTCAACGCATACCTGACATCCGCCCAACAGCCCAATGCTGAATATGCAGCTTTATCCTTCTTGCGCGGAGACTTGAATTTCGATTTAGCGGAATACGCGCCGAAGTTAGAGGTGCCAACGGCGATCGCTTGGGGACAGAAATCTCAATTCATCTCTCCCGAATTAGGTCGGAGATTAGTGGCCCAGAACCCCAGCTATCTTCGCCAGTTTGATATCGTTCCTGACGCTGGAATTTTTCCTCATTTAGAGTTACCAGCAGCAATCATTAGCCTTATTCTCAGTTGGGTAGAACGTGCAGGTGAATAGCCCGTTCTCGCTAGCAAACTATCAACTCTAAAGACAAAATATGTAGAAGTTGAGTGCATTCGCGGCCGCTTCCACTACCTGTGCTAAAATTGTCGCGACCCAGCTACTGCTTTACACCATATGTATGTTAAACAGCTGGAGCTGACGCGATTTAAATCCTTTGGTAGCACCGTCACCATTCCACTGCTGGAAGGGTTTACCGTCGTGTCTGGCCCCAACGGGTCTGGTAAATCCAACATTATTGACGGCATCCTGTTCGCGCTGGGTCTGGCCTCCTCGCGAGGATTGCGAGCAGAACGTCTCCCCGACCTCGTCCACTCCGGCAGCCTTACCAACGGTCGTCGCAAAACAGAAACGTTGGTATCGGTCGTCTTCGCCATCCCCCATCCCGATGGGGAGCCCGTTGACTGGAAAGTGACTCGCCGCCTGCGAGTCGACACCAAAGCCGAAACCTACAACAGCACTTACTACATCAACGGGCTCCCCATCGGGATGGGGGATGGCGAAGACGACCGATACCAACGTTTCTGTTTTGCGAC
>JBCBVA010000083.1:0-16655 GCA_039817825.1 Cyanobacteria bacterium J06642_12
GCTTGAGCTTGCTCCTGGCGGGCTTTTTGGTAAGGACTGGCATAGTCATAGTCCAGTATGCGTTCATCCTCAACCAGTGGGGAAACGAGCAATCGCGCAGGACTATCGGCTGCTTTGGAACGATGATCGACACCCGTACGATCGACACCCGAATGGTGTTTTGGTTGAGAGGATGAGGGACTGGGTGATTCTGGGGAGGGTAGGGATGTGTTGGCGGCAGCGATCGCTTGGGGGTCAGATGACGGCAACTCAGATGTACTGAGCTCCGGTAAAGCTTGCTCCGGTAAAGCTTGCTCCGAAGAATTGAACTCAACAGGAATGACCCCTTGATGGATGGCGGACTTTGGCGGCTTGGTTTGTCGCAACCGGTTGAGGATACTCAGTTCGGGCAGCGGAGTGCCCCTTCGATCGGGTTTGGGTGGTGCGTCTTGCTTGCGATGGGGGGGGGACGGTCGTTCGAAAACGCTCAACGTTGCCAGAGCTTTACGAATTGCTTGGCGAGCAACTGGAGGTTGACTAACTTGGGGGGAAGAGGGGGAGGCGGCGAGCGGGAGAAGGGACTCTCGGACATCTGTCTGGCCCAAAGCACTGGGTTGACCCAAAGCACTGAGTTGGTGGCCTGTAGGAGCCCCTGAGACAATGGCTTGGGCGTACTTAGCTTGCAGGACAGACACGTCATTTAGAAGTTGCTGCGTAAGGTGCCTGAGATGCTCGTTTTCCTGTTGGCGAGATCGCAGTTCAACCAGCAGTTGTTGATAGGTGGACGCCGATACGGGAGTTGTGCCCGAATGGCGAGGCGACGGGAATGATGGGGGAGTTGTGGGGGACGGTTGAGTTCGGGCGCGCTCGACCGCATGTGGTGATGGAGTTGATAGTGGTGATGGAGCAGTGGACCGGGCTGGTCGAGGGCGGAAGTCTGCAGGTGGTCGGGGGTTGGGATGAGACATGATGGAGGGTGGAGATGTGTTTGTGGCCGCCCGTTTGACGTAACTTTTGGGTAATTCGTATTTCATGCGTGACTCCCATTCCCTGCAGATTGGAACTCTCGATCGCAGAGCAAACGCTGTATATAGCCATTCCTTTATAGCTAAAGCAGATTGAACTCTACATATAGTGCCGACCGGAGTTACGCCAAGCATAGCCGCTAACCGCAAAGAGCGATCGCCCCTCCGCACGTATCTTGCACAATCTATTGTGAGTGTGACCCTGACTCGTTTTGACTGGCCGAACATTGGCGGTTACTCAACATTGATAGTTAACTGGCTAGTCATCACACTGGATAGTCACTTCACAGAACAATCGCCTGTGGAACCCTTGTTCGTTACCGACAATTTACATACGAGTCTGAGCCGCTTCCCACTAGCGATGCTCGTCTGTCTCTCGAATGTCACACCTACGCGTCCCTAGCACTGAGATGACAACTGCACCGGACACCCTTTCTGCGTTTGCCCCCCAGTTGTTGATTCGTCGTCTGAATCAGCAATCCGGCCAGCTTATACCCTGTCAGACAATCATTCCTGCTGTTACCCTCCTCGCCGATATTTCGGGGTTTACTGCGCTGACCGAACATCTAAGTCAAGAGGGGCCAGAGGGGGTCGAAACACTGACCCAAATCTTGAATCAAGCATTTGATACGGCAATTTCTCCCGCGATCGCCCGCGGTGGCGATGTGGCTAAGTTCGCCGGAGATGCACTTCTGGCCATCTGGCCGCTTCCGACTCCACAAACGGCTGCTGGGAACGCTATGGCTGAACCAGTGAGGGCGATCTGGCCCCCCGATACCGATAGCGATACCGGTACGTCATCGGCGGCTCGTGCGGCGTTGCAGCAAGCGGCGGCGGCAGCTCTGACGATTCAGGCAGATTTTCGGCGCTTTGCAACCGAACGGGCTGTCAATATCGGCCTACGCATTGGCATCGGTATCGGAGCCATTGATTGGGTGCAGGTGGGAGGAGTAGGCGATCGCTGGCTGTACGTGGTGGTGGGGGACTGTTTGCAGCAATTGCAGCGCACCCTCAAGGTAGCGGCCCCCGGTCAGGTGGTGGTGTCGGCCCAAGCTTACGCCCCCCTAGCTCCGTTGACCCATGGGCATCGATTGGTGGGAGGGGAGTACTTGTTGCATTCCGTTCAACCAGCTCCCATTCAGCCGATACAGGACGCTGGGTTGGTAGAGCCGGAGGGTTCGCCAGAGTGCCTGCCAGATCGTTTTTCTCCAGATCGTTTTTCCATATCCGGCCACCAACGCAGTCTAGCGACGGGTCTGAGCCATCCCGCGACCGAGTTAAGTCCTCTGGGTCGCTCTGACATGCCGACATTAGGAGCGCCTCCTCCCCATTTGCCGGCCTTTGTCCCACCCACCGTTCTCTCTCGGTTAGAGGCGGGACAAACCAGGTGGTTAGCGGAATTTCGGCAGGTCACCGCCGTATTCGTTCACCTCCCCAACTGGCAAACAAACGACTCGCTCGAGCGCCGTCAAGATACAACTGTTGCCTTGCAAACATTGACCGAAAAATACCAGGGCAATTTGGTGTTCTCGGTCGATGAAAAAGGAGTATCGGCACTGGTGACTTTTGGATTGCCCCAGCAAACTCATGCCAACGATCCGGAGCGGGGAGTGCGGATTGCGATCGCCATTCACCGCCTGATGAAGGAGCGTGGGGAACGCTGCGCCATCGGAGTCGCCACCGGACGGGTGTTCTGCGGGGCGATCGGCAACCCGCAGCGGCGGGAGTATACGACCATTGGGGGCGCAATCAACCTGGCGGCTCGGCTCATGCAAGCGGTTCAGCTGCGCTTAGATGAACACCCGCCATATATACACCAGCCAGATACCGATAAGCTCGACGAATTCGTCTCTGACAAGTTCGCTTCTGACAATCTCGTTTCTGACAATCACCAAGAAACCAGCGTAGCCATTCTGTGCGATCGCACAACTTACACTGCTGTTCGAGACGTGCTGGAATTTACCATTCATCCAGCCATCGTCGTCAAAGGCCGAACCGATACCGTTGATATCTTCAGCCCACGGATCTCCCCTCCCGACTCCCGTTCTCCTGCCGCTCCGTCCCACTTGCAAGAGCTGTACGGGCAATCTCAATGCTCCCAGCCTCGTTCCGTGTTTGCGGTTGAGGGGCGAGAGGCAGAATACACCGTCTTTGCTGAAGTCCTGCAAACGTTGGTGAGTCGCGGGCAAGGGGAACCTCTGGTGCTGGAGGGAGAGGCCGGTATCGGCAAATCGCAATTGCTCAAACAACTGTGTGCGTTGGCGGACGAACGGGATATCGCGGTGCTAGTTGGAGGGGGGGACAGCATCGAACGACAGGTGCCCTACCGGGCGTGGAGATCGATTTTTACCTGCATGCTGCAGTTGGAAGGGCAATCGCAACAAGCGACTTTAGAGCATCTGCCAGCAAGAGTTCGCGACCGCGAGGGATGGGGTCAACTGTTGCCCCTCTTAACTGCCGTGTTGGATTTCGAGATTCCCGATAGCCCCACGACCCAAACAATGCA
Source organism: Cyanobacteria bacterium J06642_12 (assembly GCA_039817825.1). GTDB lineage: Bacteria > Cyanobacteriota > Cyanobacteriia > Thermostichales > PCC-7336 > PCC-7336. Next base: position 3,511 of record JBCBVA010000083.1, read on the forward strand.
GGGGCAGGTGCGGGCCAATAATACTCGGGTGCTGCTGCTGGATTTGTTGCGCGACTATCTAGATCGCCCCACCTTGGTGGTGCTTGACGATGCCCATTGGATGGATTCCGCCTCTTGGCAATTGGCTAGAGCCGTCATCGAGCAACAGCCCAATGTACTCGTTGCCCTCGCCATTCGTCCCTCAGACGACTCGCCTCCCGAAAGCTATGCTGCGATCCTTCAATCCCCCACCACCCACCATCTTCAACTAGAGCTACTGTCACCAGAATCCACCCGCCGACTGCTGTGCCGCTGCTTGAATACCGAAGCGATTACCGATCGCCTCTTGGACGCCATCTATACCAAATCTCAGGGACAGCCCCTGTTTAGCGAACAACTGGCCCTAGCGCTGCAGGTATCAGGTCAGATTGACTGTCGCGATCGCACCTGCGATCTGTCGGACAGTTCCCATCCCTCCACTGCGCAGGAACTGCCCAGTTCCATTCGGGGTGCCATTATCAGCCGCTTCGATCGCCTCGATCCCAATCTCCAACTGGTCCTCAAAACCGCCAGCGCGATCGGTCGTCGCTTTCCAACGTGCGTCCTGCAGGATATCTACCCTGTTGCGGCCGAAGACACCCTCGTTTTAGAGTCGCTAACAACCCTTTCCCAGCGTCGCTTCACCACCCTATGGGCCGCCATCCCCGACGTGACCTACCAATTTATCCACGTCATGACCCAAGAGGTGGCCTATAGTTTGATGACGTTTTCTCAGCGCCGAGAACTGCATCGGTCTGCGGCTTGCTGGTACGAAGCACAGGCAGAGACAAAACAAGTAGGCGAAGAACCCACTTGCGACCATCCAATCCGTGACTATCAAGATCCAGAACAACAAGCCCACAAGCAACATCTAGATGCGGAGCCATCTATTCTGGCCTATCACTGGGAGCGGGCAGAGCAATGGGATAAAGCTCTGTACTATCTCGGGGTGGCGGGAGAAAGAACATTACGGGACGGGGCGAACGCCGAAGCGGTGGTTTTTTTTGAACGGGCAATTTCGCTAGAGCGAAAAATTGCCCTAGAGCAGACTCGTTCGCCGGACAGGGATCGCTTACTGGATAGGGATAGCTTGCTGGATAGGAGTCCTCCCTCCCACTCATCTCGATCGCAGGAAATACACCAACAAGCCCCTCACCAGCAAGAACTCTCCACCCCCCTGCAGCGGGCCAGTTGGCATCGCCAATTGGGAGATGCCTATGTGGGATTAGGCAATTTGTCCGCTAGCGGCGCCGCCCTCAAAACGGCTATTGCCATTCTCGATCGCCATTTCCCCCGGACTCCATTGGAATTGGCCATCCGCTCGCTACGGGAACTGATTATTCAACTGCTGCGCCGCTGCGGTCTGCGGCGAGTTCGCGCCGTCTCGTTCCCATGGGGCAAACCGGCTCAGCAAGCGGATATCTCCCCCTTAAGAGAACTGAGTTTAGCCTGCACGCACCTAGGGGAGGTGTACTACTACAGCAACCGCAAGTTCCCCGCCACGTTTGCGTCGCTGCTCGGTCTCAATTTGGCCGAACAAGCTGGCCCGTCCCCAGAACTAGCTCGGATTTACGCCAATATGTGTTTTGCCACCGGAGTGAATGGAGCCCACTGGCTGTCAGCTATTTACGCTCGGCTAGCGATCTCAACTGTCCGACTGGCTCCACAACCCAATGCAGAAGCCTGGGTGAATTTGGTGCTCGGGGCCTTCAACAGTGGGGTGGGACATTGGTCTCGTGCCCACCAACAAACGCAGGCTGCCTACTATCGATTCGAGCAGTTACGCGACCTGCATCGCCAGGGGGAAGCCCTGACTAGCCTGGCTGCCATCGCCCACTGGCAAGGGGATTATCCCACCGCCATCGCCCACTGGCAACATACCCGCCAGTTGGGAGAACGACTGGGGGATGTGCAGGAACAGTTGTGGGGATTGCTGGGGGAGGCCGAGGAATATTTAGTGGGAGATCGGTGGGAGCCTGCAATTCCCCTAGTCGAGCAAGCAAACCGGATGGGAGCGCAGCGGCAAGATTTAACCTGCGAACAGTTTCGCCGCCAGGCATTGTTGGCCCAAATCCGGTTGCGGCAGGGGCAACGGGCGGAGGCCGGTCGCTTGGCGTTATCTGCTCTGGATGAAGTGGCGGGACTGGCGGCTGTGGCGCTGTATCTGATCGAAGGGTATGCCAGTGCCACTGCGGTATTGCTGGCATTATGGGCGGAACAACCGCAAGACCATCAGCTCATGGCCGACGCCCGTTTTGCTTGTCGGGCTCACAGTCGGTATGCCACCACGTTTCGCATTGCTCGCCCCAGAGCCCTGTTGCACGAGGGGATCTGGCAGCGGATTGCTCGCCATCCCAAACGGGCTAAGCACCTATTCAAGCGGGCTCTGCGCATTGCCAAACACTTACAGATGCCCTATGAAACAGCCTGCGCCCACTGGCACGTGAGCACGATGTATGACGAGGGTTCTCCATTGCAGCATTCGCATGTTTCCAGCGCCCGGGAAGGCCTTCGAGTATTGGGAATGGACGCTCCTGACGAACTATTACTGCACTAGGGGCGATCGAACTCAGGTAGCATCAGCGCTCGCCAACAGCAGCCAGCACCGGAGCGAGCCTGTCCCCATCTAAACCAATCCCTATCCAAGTGGGTGTGCTGGAAACAGCCCCCCAGGTGTCGAGAGAAAGATCCCAGAGGTTCAGGGCAGAGTCATGTGCTGACAAATTCAAGTAGACCATTCCTAGTTGAGGGGTCTCGATCGTCGAGAGCGCGGTCCTGAAATCTCCGGTAGAGGCAAGCGAGAGTTCGTCCACTTGCCAGCTATCGATCGCCGCGCGCGCTACGTCTCCTCCCGTTGCAAAAATCGTATAGCGATCGCCCAATGCTCCCACGACCCACCTGCGATCTGCCACCGGAACCGTCAGCAACTGCACTCCTTTGTAAAGCTCAATCTGGGATGCTTGTTGCTGCAAATACTGCTGCCTCCACAGCAGGTTTAGCATGACGTTCGAGCGATCCACATCGTCAGTAGCCAAAGCAACGAAATAGTCAGGCTGCTCTGGCGCTAAGGTGGCGATCGCAATTAAGCTTTCCTCTCCGAGCCACGGCTGAATATCTTGCCCAAAATCGAGCTGGGTGGCTGACAAGAAGTCCGATAGGGGACCATTGCCATCCGCCGCTAACCAGCGTTGCCAGCGCTGATGAACAGCCCGCCGCTTGGAGAGCGGAGTTAGGTACCGCTGCAACCGTTCCAGGTCCGTCAGCGGTACATCGAGGGCGGCGGCCATGACGGACTGGCGGGGGGCCAATCGCAGAATCTCGGGAGATTGGGTAGACCGATGCAGCAAGGCCAGTGGGCTGAATTGCAACACCCAGATGTAGGCCAAAACAATAACGATTCCCACACCAGCAGTGGCGATCGCTAACCCCTTGAGAGCCAATCGGGGCTGAAATTTTGGCAGCCGTATCGCTAGTGGAAAAGACGCCATGTGCAGTCCTCAAACCGTCAAATCTACTGGCGTTTATCTTACTGTTCCGGCTCCCCTCTCCTGCAGAACCGTTACCTTTCGAGGAATTTGAGACGTTTGCTCCGGCCCAGTGGGGGTCCCGACACCCACCCCATATACGTCAGCACGTAAACTAGCAGAAGCGAACCCTATGGCTGATTCCAGAGTGGCTCCATACAGTTCGCTCCCCTTACGGTGCCTGACACAAATGGCTAAACGATGACAACAAGTGGTGCAGGCAGGCAAACAGGGCTTAAAATCAAGTGCTGTTGTCCACGACACATCAATCGCGTTCGGAGATGGTGTTATGTCGGATAGGACACTACATGCGATCGAGACGGAGCTCTGTTACAGGAGCATGTCCCTGGTACAAGAGGATAGGTCAGTTACGCGTGCTGTCACGACATGGCGATCGCCCCGGCAGTACTCGAGCTTAAATTGGTGGGCTTGGATGTTGCAGGCTCAATTCGAACTGTTGGTAGTTGGGAGCGAACATGGCTGAAGGCACGTACAAACCTGGATTGGAAGGGGTTCCCGCCACCAGCTCCAACATCAGCTTTATCGATGGCCAACAGGGCATTCTGGAATATCGCGGCATCAGCATCCAGCAGTTGGCCGAACACGCCAGCTTTATCGAAACGGCCTACTTGCTCACCTTTGGCAAGCTACCTACCCGTAATGAGTTAGATGAGTTCGATCTCGAGATTCGCATTCATCGGCGAGTGAAATATCGTATTCGGGACATGATCAAGTGTTTTCCCGAATCGGGGCACCCGATGGATGCCCTACAAACCTGTGTAGCCGGTCTGGGGCTGTTTTATCCTATCAGCGACTTTGACGAAGATTACGTGACCGGCACTGTGGCCCGTCTGCTGGCCAAGTTCCCCACATTTGTGGCGGCCTTTCATCAAATGCGTCAGGGTAATGACCCTATACCTCCCCGCGATGAACTGGATCACTCCAGCAATTTCCTCTACATGATGACGGGCCGGGTACCCGCTCCCTGGGAAGCCAAAATTTTTGACGTCTGTCTGACCCTACACGCCGAGCATACGGTCAACGCATCTACGTTTTCAACGCTGGTGACCTCTTCGACCCTAGCGGACCCATACACAGCGATCACTGCTGCTGTCGGCACCCTCTCGGGGGCTTTACACGGGGGGGCTAACGAGCGCGTCATGCAATTGCTGCGCGATATCGGCAGCGTTGAAAACGTGCGTCCGTTCATCGAAGACAGCTTGGCCCGGAAAGAGCGCATTATGGGCTTGGGTCATCGCGTCTACAAGGTCAAAGACCCTCGGGCCACGATTCTGCAAAAGCTGGCCGAACAACTGTTCGATCGTCACGGTCACGACAAGATTTACGACATTGCTCTGGAAGTAGAAGCAGTCTGTGAAGAGCTATTGGGACCCAAGGGAATTTATCCCAACGTCGATTTCTACTCGGGCTTGGTGTATTCCAAACTAGGCATTCCCGAAGACTTTTTCACTCCCATTTTTGCTATTGCCCGCGTTGCGGGTTGGCTGGCCCACTGGAAAGAACAACTGGATGACAACCGACTATTCCGACCCACTCAGGTGTATACCGGCGATCGCGAGTTGCAATACATTCCGCTGGAGCAACGGGTGTAGCTTGCCTGAGAAGGACTGTGGCGAGAACGTGACTTCTCGCTAGAACTGGTATCTTCCAGTACGTCACAGCCGTAATTTAAACAGGCGTAATTTAAACGATGCCTTCTCGCATGGCTTGAACGGCAGCTTGGGTGCGATCTCGAACCCCCATCTTGCGCAAAATGCGCACAACGTGAGATTTGATTGTGCTTTCTGCCACTTGTAGCGCTTTGGCAATTTCACGATTGCTCTTGCCTGACGTCAACTCTCGCAACACCTGTCGCTCGCGGCTGGAGAGATTCACCAGTCGCCGAGAGGACACTGAAGGCTCGGTCGTGGCATAGCGCGTGCGCAAGCTAGGTTGAACGCCGTTTAGCTCCGAATCCATCCAACAGGCATTGGATGCGATCGCCGTTAGGGCCTGGACAATATGGTCAACAGGCTTGGATTTCAGGCAGCATCCCTGTACGCCGCTATTGACCAAAACACTGGCAGTAGATTTGGCCGTTTCTCCCACATCGAGTAGTGCCAAAATACGGACTCGGGTATTGGACTGCTGGAGTTGACGGACAAAATTGACGCTGCGACTGATGTCAGGAACAGCCGGGCTCATTAATAACAAATCTGGCAATCGATCCTCAAATAATCCTTTCTGCAACATCGTCAACGCTGCACTGGCCGACTCAGCCACCCCCCACAAATGGAACTGGGGGCAATCTTCCAGCAAGTGAACCAACCCCAGCTGAACGAGGGGATGGGATTCCAACACGAGCGTCTCGATAGTCACTGGTGCACCAACTGAGTTAGAGCAGAGTCGCCTAGGCAGAGCTATCGAGGTCGTACCAAACAACCTCGAATCATCTGAACTAGTGCAAGTTGCAAGTGCAATTCCGACCCAACAGTACAAGGCAGTTATGCAGGCCCAGCAGGGGTCGCTATCGGAAGCTTTCGATTAGACCCATAGTAGAAGAATCAATGAGTTAGAGTGACGTGAAGTAAACAAATCTATAAAAGTACTGCGTGGCGACAAGTAGCGGAATGGGTTGGGATACAGAGCCGTTCAATTGTTTGCGCAATTTGGGGACACAAGTGTGTTTACATTTCTTCGGCTGATTTTCCTCCGTTTGGAGGAGGAGAATCTAGGCGGTAAATGGCAGGATGTGAGCAGAGGTGTTGGGGAGTCGTTGATAACGAACTATTAGCATTGCTCCAAGCAGGATCTAGCAGAGTAAATCTTGGCGTAGGCACACCACCTCTTCCTTTACGGATCGAGATCCCCGCTAGAGTGTTTCAGATCGCAATTCAATGTTTGCTCATTGTTGAATTGTGGTATCGGCTGACTGGATAAAGGTTTTCCAAGGTACTGTTGAGCTTTGCATCTTACCTGCTGCGTTTGTTAGCAGGGCCAGAGGTTTCACGAATGTTGTCAAAATCTCAAGCGCTTTTTGGGCTGGGGCAAAATTCTCTAGAGCCAGTGCGAGTTAGCAATTTTTGGGTTCTACATCTAGTGAGTATGTATGAACGCTTTACCTTCTTAGACTAATTCGCAAGGATGTGGATGAGGGCTATCTGGCGCGTCTTGCTGGCCTTTAGGCAGACGTTTCATCCCCCTATTCCTGTACGAATAAGTGCAAGCATCCTTGGCTCGACATTTTGCATATGTCGTCAATTCGTTTGTGCTGCCGATTGATCTGCATTTGATTTGAGACCGGCACTTAATCGATCTGTTTACTGCTGGATTCTTCAACTGCTCCAATGTCTGCTGAGTGATACAACTTCACCAAAAATGTCTCGCCCCAAACAATTGTGCGGTCTGTTTAGTCAGCGCATACAAACTGAATGCGAGATCTGGCTCCCCTTTCGGATCGATATGTTTCGGGCCAGCTTAATCTCAATGGATTCGAATCGCGAACTTCGCTCATCCCTTGCTCACAAACTACTGTCAGCCTGCGAGACACAACGATGACATATCAATTGGTCAACATTCTCGAATACATCATTCCCGAAGAAGTTGAGGCTGAAATTCACCGCCACAATTGGGGGGCCAAGCTAGACGAGCTGGCGAAACAACATATTGTCCTCGGGGTTCTCAATCGCATCCCCCCTTGTTATCAACTCCTTACTCCCGAGCTACTGGTATGTGAATCACGTTCGCTGATGTCTCCAGTCGGCGCAGAATCAATGGGTGGTCAATATTCCAGTCCGACTGGGGAGCACATGGGGTCATCCACTTCAGGGCCTAAAGCAGCGATCTCGCCTGTATCCCGTGAAAGACCATCTCAGGCAAAAACAGCTTGCTCGCTAGCCGTAGAAGCGATGCTTCCTAGCCATGCGATGCAAGAACTTCAGACTGCGATAGCGACCGAGATTGCGGAGCAGGTTACATCAATTATGGCCCACTGAATCGCCCCATTAAGTCGATCGCCATTCCGTCAATCACCATTGCTTGAAGACCTTGCGAGAAGAGCTATCTTACGAGTTCGATCGCTTGTTCTGTATTGATTCGCTCTTCTAAATCTTTTTTAAATCATTGTTGGGCAGCACTTGATGAATTCAGTGTTCGATATGCCCCTATTGCGCCGTCCTCGAATCGGGTCTCATCTCCTCCGTTCCACCTCGCACGTGTTCGCACTCACCATTCTGGAGCAACCATCATGACTCGCTACTACCACTTTGTTAACGGTATGGAAATGGCTGTTTTGGCCGAGGCCACCCATCAACTGCACGCAGCCGGGTATGCCAGCACCTTAGATTTGGTGTACTCCGTTGCCAAACAGGCCCTCGATCGCCTCCCCCCGCTCTACTTCTCGATCAAACCCTTGAGCCAATCTCCCATCACTCAAGCTCTGTCGGGAAAACGCCAGAGCGGGAACAGCGGCCTGGGAGCAGCGGGAATGTCCCAAGCAGATGAAGGGTCCCAATCTGCCAATCCGTTACAGTCTCCCTCAAAGCACAATCGAGCGGCCGCCATTCCCAAGCTCCTAAAAACATCAGGCCAAACAACCCAGGTCCCCTCAAACCGGGCACTGACTCAAGAGCAGAAAAGACAGATGCAAGCAGCCGTTCAACAGGCGATCCAGGCCATGATGAAACGCCAACATCGAGACCAGCTCCCCCACGAGCGGTGGTTCGCTCCGATCCCTTGGTCAGAAATGAATAACTCGGACATGAGTAACGGCTTGCCCACCAACTGTTACTACGGATAGCGATTGCGGATAATTGTCCACAGATCGATTCCTAAACCAATTGGGCCAAACCACAGAAGCCAGGCGGGATAGAGCTATAACGTAAAAGACACAGCAGGCATATCGTTCTGCTGTATCCTATCCACTATTGCTATTGGACGACTGGGCTTAGCATGTACAACTCCACCAATTTCGATCGCCTGATTAATTACTTGCCGTTCGAAATTCGCGGCGATGTTGCAATTGAGGTTGGAACGGACGATCAGAGCAAAGTCGTACAGCCCCTTTGGCGGTTTCCCTGGCAGGATCGCTCCCGATTTGCGATCGACATGCGCCGCTGGGATCAACTCTCTGCCGATCAACAGAAAATCTACTTTCTGCGGGAAGCCAGTTTGGCCACTGAGATCTCGATGGGCAATAACTGGGCTGCTCTGTTGCTCTATCCTGCCTTGTTGGGGGCTGGGGCCACGGGTTTTTTAGTAGAAATGCAGATGTCCGATAACCTCGGCATCGGCCTGGCTGGTGGGTTGGCTCTGGTGGCGTTTCTGCTGCTACGACGTTCCGAGAAAGGCCAAAAGGCTCAAATTTCGGCGGATGAGTATGCCATTCGTCACGCCTCTCAAAATGGCTATACCGAACAGCAGGCTGCTGGCCTATTGTTGAGTGCTTGGTTGAAGATTCGCGAGTTGGAAGGGCGCACCAAGAGTAACTATGACTACACCATCCGCCAGCGTAATTTAGAGTACGTCAACGCTAAGGGGCTGACCTCTTCTGCGTTGGCCGTCCCGGCGTCTTCCGGACGCAACTCAGATAAAAGCGATTCGCAGTCCCGCAGCTTTGATGGTTCTGACCGCGCCTATCGCGAAAATTCTGGTTACGGCGACAACTCTGGCTATCGAGATAGCGATGGCACCTCCGGGTATGGCAGCCCCCCTCCCAACTACGGCTATGGCGAGCCCCCTCGCAGTGGTGGTGACTATCGTCGCTAAATGAAATGTTCTATCTAATTGCTCCTCTGCCCAGAGGAGCAATTGTTGCTTTTACGAATACTTATTTTGATGCACACTTATCCGGGGGGCCAAGCTAGCGATCGCCCACCCAGAATGTGCATGTGTAGGTGGAAAACAGTTTGTCCTGCAGCTTCTCCGTTATTAACCACTAAACGGAATCCATCCTCCGCCAGACCGGCCTGCGCAGCTATGTCCTTTGCCTTTAACAGCATGTGACCCAACAGAACAGAGTCATCTGAACTGGCGTCCGACAATTTTGGAATGGCTTTTTTGGGAATTACCAAAATATGGGTGGGTGCCTGTGGGGAGATGTCATTGAAGGCCAGCACAAGCTCGTCTTCGTAAACAATGTCCGCTGGAATTTCTTTGCGAATGATTTTGCCGAAAATGGTGTCGCTCATGCGCAGGAGCTATTATCTACAGCCTTCACTCTAGTCGGTTCCCGGAGGAGAGGCGACTGCAGAGGAGTGAAATGCTAAGCATTAGCATTCGGTTGCCAGAGACTGCTCTTCAACGCGCTGGAGCCAGTCTCGCAGTAATGCGTTGGTCTCCTCCCAAGCCTCGTCCATTGGACAGTGACCGGCATTGGGAATGGTTGCAAACTGTTGAACGCAATCAAACGCCTCCCAGCTTCGGGCCAGTTCTAGCGGCTCCCATGGATCGTCCTCCCCCCACAGAATGGCCACCGGTAGGGTTAGCTGTGGCAGTATTTCCTCTGCCAGCGGCCCGCTGGAATAGTTGATAAACGAGATAAAGACGTCTGCAGCTCCGGGCTCTCGGGCGGGTTCTAGTAGAAGGTCAAGCAACTCATCTGTGATGGTCTCATGCCGTCGATACGCTTGCTTCAAGATGTTACGTAGCGATCGCCGCTGGGCAATCTGCCCAAAAAAGAGATTTCCGACCGGTGGCCACTTCAATACCCGCTGCACAATCGGCGTACCCACCCGCTGTATCCAGGACAAATCCTCTCGCTTGCTGTCGTGCAATAATCTCAGCGAACAATTGATCAGTACGACACTGGTGCACCAGTCGGGAGCTGTTTTTGCGGCTTGCAACGCCACGATGCACCCAACAGAGTTACCCACATAGGTGGCTGACTGACCGACCACCTGCTGACAAAACTGAGACAGTTGCTCCCCCCACAGTTCAAAGGTGTAGTCGATGGCTGGCTTGGGGGCAGCACCGAACCCAAGTAGGTCGATCGCGTAAACCCGATATTGCTGCGATAAATCGGCAACGGTCTTGCGCCAATGGCCGATACAGCCACCGAATCCGTGGATTAAGACAACCGCTGGGGCATGGCGATCGCCCTCCACTCGATAGGGCAATGAGTAATCATTCCATTGCCAGCTAGCGTTGGCTCGGGCAACAGTAGTGGCAGCAATAGTCAAAGAACCTCTCCCATTCCGAACCTTTTCCATTTCAACTCTTGGATGCCGCACATTTGGACGCCGCACATTGACAGACATCTCACATTCGGAAATCTCACTGACAACGTGGTCTCCCTATCGAGCGAATTGACCGCTCTAGTGGGATCCGTGCGTCTCAGCCTCCCCATGTTAACTTAAGTAAAATTCACTAATTTTTGGCATCGCGCATTTTGTCTTCATCCGTCCCTCCGTTCGCACCGCCATCCCATTGGCCCAATGCCATTCGCTTGAACTCTGCCTCCAGCGTTTTCTTAGCGTCAGGAGCATTAGTGTCTCTTCCCGTTTTTGTGCAAGCGCCGCTGGTTCGTAACGCCCCTTGGGTGAGCTTGGTGCTGACACTGGCGTGGTTGGGTGTCAGTCTACATATGATGTCGCTGCGTTCTACTCGCTTGTGGGGTAGCCTGTGCTATGGCTTTACGCTGACGTGGTTGGCAGGGTCGCTGTATTGGGGATGGTTGCGGACGGAACCGCTGTGGCACATTCCGGTGGAGGCGTTGGCGTTACCGCTCGCGGTGTACGGCCTTTGGCGCGGCTTTGCTCGGGTGGGTAACTACTTCTTTATGGGGTCTTTGTTTGGCACGGCCATTACGGATTTGTACATCCACACGGTGCGACTGTTACCCGAGTGGCGCACGGCAATGCAACCGCAAGCATCAGATGTAGTGCTGGCTGGGGCAATGCAGAATGCGATGGAAAAGATGCAGGCTCCGGTAGGGCTATGGACTGCCGCAGTGCTGGGTTTGGTGCTGTTGGTAGTGGGCGCTTGGGGGCTGGCGTTGGGGCGCGATCGCCAGGGATTTAATCACCTGCACTGGTGGGCATTCAGCGGAGCAGTGCTGTGTACGCTGGTGGTAGATGGATTGTTTGGTCTGGGAGCTTGGGTTCAGTCGGGAATGATGTAGCTGAGTTGCTGACCTGTTTCTCCTCAGAATCCTTTACTCATAAACAAGCCTGACCAAAACGCACCTGACCAAAACGCGGTAAAGTGCTTAGGCAGTTTGAGTAGTTAAGTAATCTGCCATGCGGATTCCTCCAGTTGAAGCGGCCGATGCTGATAAGCAGGTCCAAAAAGTTTACGAAACCCTAGAGAAGCACTACGGAACGGCGCTCAATCCGCTGCGTACGATGGCTTACAAGCCGCAGTTGATGCGTGCCGCAATGACTCTCTACGGTGCCATCCACGCTCCTAACCCCAATTTGTCGGAAGAGCTGAAGGAGTTGGTCAGCATTCGGGTGTCTCAAATCAACGGATGCCGTCATTACTGCGTGCCATACCACACCCTGCAGGCTAAGAAGCACGGTGCTACCGAGGCCAAGATTGCGGCGGTTACCAAGGCGCGCAACAATCCGGTCTTCTCGGAGCTGGAGCAACTGGCGATCGAGTATGCGGAACGGGTAACGGTGCCGTCTATGCTGGTATCCGATGAGTTCTTTGGTCGCCTGAAAGCTGTTTTGGATGAAGCTGACATTGTGGAGCTGACTGCTGTCATTAGCTTCATGAATTTCTGGAGCAAGACGATTGATGCTCTGGAAGTCCCCCTGGATGAAGTGTTTGCTTCTGAAGGCCACAGCTAGGTTTCTAGTCTGCTAAATCTATACAGAGTGACCCGCCAGAACTATTTACTGGCGGGGTTACTTTTTGTTTTCAATTAGAGAGTGCAAGCGCTCACATATTGCGAATCTCTATGATGAGACTGACACCATTTCGAAATGTTTTGGGTGAGTAGCGATGCGGTTCAGCCAAGCCTGGATTGTGGGGTAGCCAGACAGGTCAAATCCTCCCTCATGAGCAACGTGGGTGTAAGCATAAAGCGAAATATCGGCAATGGTTAATGTATTGTCTACCAGCCATGCTCTTTCTGACAGAGCCTCTTCCATGACCTTGAGCGCTTTGTAGCCCCCTTGCTGCTTGGCTTCATACTCTGCTTTACGGTCTTCCGGCAGCCCCAAATACTTGTTGATGAATCGGGCAACGGCAATATAAGGCTCGTGGCTATATTGCTCGAAGAATTGCCAACTCAAAACTCTCGCTCTATCTAGCGGCTCTTTTGGCAAATACTCTGTGCGATCAGCCAAGTAATTCAGTATTGCATTTGACTCAAACAGATATGTTCCATCTGGCAATTCAAGTAATGGAATCTTGCCATTTGGGTTCTTTTCCAAAAACTCTTTTGATTGAGTATCTCCAGCAAGAATATCGATCTCAATCCATTCGTATTCAATTTCGAGGTGATGGGCTAGTAATTGAACTTTATAACAGTTTCCAGATTGACTATCGCCATACACTTTAAACACCGAATAATATCCTCTAGATGGTGCTAGTAGGTTTACTTTGAGAGCTCGATAAACTAGCCCAGGTGAGCACCACTATGCCTAAATTTGCTCG
>JBCBVA010000084.1:0-16216 GCA_039817825.1 Cyanobacteria bacterium J06642_12
CGGTGGCATAATAATCTCTGGACTGCGCCCAGACGTTGTGTGAATAGAGGCTACTCATGGCAGGATTTGGACCCTTTGGCAAGATTCAGGAAGCCCTCAAGAAGGCTCAGGAAGTAAAAGAAGGGGCTCAGAAGCTTCAGGTGGAGCTGGATGAGATGGAAATTGTCGGCGAAGCTGGCGATGGTCTAGTCAAGGTCACCGTTAGCGGTAACCAAGAGCCCAGAGCGGTCACATTAGCCCCTGCCGCGATGGAGAAGTCGGCGGAAGATTTGCAAGCGCTAGTCTTTGAAGCCATGCAAAAAGCCTATGGCGAATCCACCGAAACGATGCGCACCCGCATGGAAGAGCTGACGGGTGGGCTGGGAAATCTTCCTGGTTTGGGGTTCTAGCTATCAACACTATTGGCTCACCAATATTGCATGTTGCACTTCAACCCCTCTACCTGCTTGGTGGAGGGGTTGTTGATTGTGAGATTAAACAGTTGAGGGGACTATACCCATCCGCAGTTTGAGTACAGCTCAAAGCCCTAGCTGGCAAAGAAACATGGCCAGAGAATTCTCCGTAGCGGATTGCCGAGAACTAAAGCAAGCTACTCCAGTCCCAGTTTGCGATCGACGCTACCACCGCTGAATGCACTCCAGACTGAATATCCTCGCAAATGACGATCGCTGAATGCACGCAATAGGCCGTGATTCTACTCGGCTACTCCAGCAATTTGTCATGTTAGATTGCAGAAATGCAAATCATTTTTGTCTTTTCTGGAGAAGTCTGGCATTCTGGCACCACATTGAAGTCGAACCTTTGCGGACTCAAGGGGACGTGTGTGGGGCGAGTGCGATGGAGCTAGGGGATCTTTGATGAAGCAACCATGGCAAGCAATCGGATTGGGCGCGATCGCCTTCGTTGTTGGATTTGGGGTGAGTAGCGCGCTCGAACGAGACGTTCGCAAAGCCTCCGTTTTCGGATTAGTGGCATTGGCGGGAACCAGTGCAGGGGTCATCGCCACAAATGGCAGAGTACAGGCTGCTGCATCGTCGAATTCCGAGCGTGGTTTTTCGGCGACCCCTCGCTCCGTTGCATCTCTGGCCAAGGGCAGCAGGCAGGCAGGCACCGCATCAAATTCCGATGTGGCCGTGTTTTGGGATTACGAAAATATCAAAGCCTCGTTTCAGGGGGGGAGAGCACCACTGGCAGAAGCGTTAGTGAACTACGCGACCGAGCTAGGTTCCGTCCGCACTAAGATGATTTACTCTAACTGGCGGCGGGAACACGAGAAAACCTCGCGGTTCTTTTACAGTCTTGGATTTGAGCCCATTCACGTCGATATGGGTAAAGCCAATAGCGTCGATCTGAAGCTCGCTGTTGATAGCCTATCGATCGCTTACCAAAATCCCGATATCGAAACGTTCATTCTGGTGACGGGTGACAAGGACTTTGTGCCGCTGGTCAACGGCCTCAAAGATGCCGGAAAAACGGTTGTTCTCGCCAGCAAGGCCAGCACGACAAGTTCGCATTTGCTCTCCAGTGCTGATGAGTTTGTCGACATCTCGACATTGGCGGGGGAGCAATCCGGTAACGATCGTGAAGTGGCGGACAGTATTACGTATCGCGATGCAGCAGTTTGCCTGAAAACTGCGGTGCGGGTTGGGATCGAGCGGGGAAAGAGTTCTCGCCTACCTGCAGTTGACTTACGCATGAGATCCAACCGCGATTACACCTACCGGGGATACCAATCGATCGCCACGTCCGCTCACAAGCCCTTTTCTAACTTCAGCGATTTTGTGCGATCGGTTCAGAAAGAGGGGGGTGTCGTGCTGAAAACTGTGGACGGATTTAAAGAAATCGGTTTGCCGGTGCAGGATAATGAGCTACCTGCCTCAAGCACCGACCGCGAGACAGTAAATCGAGAGATACCTGAGCAGCAAATAGTAGACCCGCACACAACAGAACAGCAAACGACAGCCGATCTGACCGAAGGAGATTGGAGGCTGATCGTCGACCGAATTAGAGCGGCGTTTGCAGAAGTAGAGCCGGGGGCAACCTACGGACGATATTTAATTTTGTTGGCGTTTATTCGAATGGCGAAAAAAGACGGTCGGCTGCCATATCCCAATCGAGTGCTGGAAAATGCCCTGCAGGCAATTGTTGATGATGGCCTCCTGGTGGTGCAGCCCGACGACAGCTACCGATTGACAGAACGCATTGACGAGCAATTGGATACGTTTTTGCAGGTGCGGTTGTCTCCCGTACCGTCCGAAATCCCAGCCAGCTCGTAAAGATTCCCGATCGCCTACGGTCGCGCCCCAACCCCCTTAGCTACGGTAGAAATGGTGCCCCGTAGCGAGGGATTCGCGATGCAAGTACTGAGGCAAGCGCAGGACTACCAAGTGCGAGAACAGTTGTTGTGGATTGGGGGTGAGTGGCGCGCAGGTAGCACCGTTCGAGAAATATCCAATCCATTTAACGGGGACACCGTCAGCCGAGTTCATTTTGGCGATTCCGGCATCCTGGACGAGGCGATATCCGCCGCGTACGCTACGTTTACGAATACCTGGCGCGATACTCCGGCCCACGAACGGGCCAGCATTCTGGCGCGGGCCGCTCAGCTGATTTCCGAGCGGGGGGAACCACTGGCACGGGCGATCGCCGAGGAAGTCGGTAAGCCGATCGCCGTTGCTCGCGGAGAAGCCAGCCGCGCGGTCAAAACCTTTCAGGAGGCGGCCCACGTCTGTGTGGAGCTGCGGGGAGAGCAGATCCCGATGGATGTGGTCCCAAACGGGGTGGGGAAATTTGCCGTCACCATGCACCAACCGCTGGGTGTTGTGGGAGCAATTACTCCGTTTAATTTTCCGCTTAATTTGGTGGCTCATAAGGTGGCTCCGGCGTTGGCTGCTGGTAACACTGTCGTGCTGAAGCCCCCCAGCGATGGGCCATCCCCTGCATTGATGCTGGCCGATATTTTGGCGGAAGCCGGGTTACCGGCAGGCGGCTTGAACGTCGTCCCGTGCAGTGGCGACATTGCTGAAAAGCTAGCCACCGATCCGCGCATTCAAGTCCTAACCTTTACCGGCAGTGCAGATGTGGGCTGGCACTTGCGATCGCTGGCACGGGAGAAAAAAGTCATGTTGGAGTTGGGCTCCATGAGTCCGGCAATCGTGCATGGCGATGCTGACTTAAATTTGGCTGTTGAAAAATGCGTCTTCGGCGGCTTCGCCTTCTCCGGGCAGGTGTGCATCCACACGCAGCGGGTACTGGCTCACGAGTCCATTTACGAGCAATTCAAGCAGCAGTTTGTAACTGCAGTCTCGGCATTAAAAGTGGGAGACCCACTGGATGCCGACACCGTTGTGGGGCCGCTGGTGCGATCGCGAGAGGTCGATCGCGTGCATCAGTGGGTGACCGAAGCGGCCAATGCAGGTGCCACAGTGCTAACCGGCGGCAGCGTCCATAGCGAATTTTCTAGCTGCTACCTGC
This sequence comes from Cyanobacteria bacterium J06642_12, assembly GCA_039817825.1. GTDB lineage: Bacteria > Cyanobacteriota > Cyanobacteriia > Thermostichales > PCC-7336 > PCC-7336. The sequence goes on from JBCBVA010000084.1 coordinate 3,475, forward strand.
CCACGGTGCTGGAGAATCTACCGGCAGATACCACCCTGGCTTGCAGCGAGGTTTTTGGCCCCGTAGTTGTGCTGCAGCCTTACTCGACGTTTGACGAGGCGATCGCCATCGCCAACGACACCCCTTACACGGGCCTGAATGCTGGAGTATTCACCAACGATTACCGCTTGGCCCTCCAGGCCGGACGAGACCTGACCGCCGGAAGCGTGTTGATCAACAACAGCCCCACCTGGCGCGTCGACCACATGCCCTATGGCGGTCGTGGGAAATCTGGGTCGGGTCGAGAGGGGCCGCGCTATGCCGTAGAGGAAATGACTGAGGTCAAGCTGGTGGTGTTCGAGCTGTAATGCGGCTACAACCATTCATGTGGCATTCCAATTGTGTGGTACTCCCAACTCGCGTTTCGCGATCGCAGTCTCCACGTGGTGATGTTGTTCCGCCGATCGCTGTCAACGCTGTATGATCTTTGTCCGTTCCCTTCGAAGCATGACCTGGAAAGTCTGCTGTGCGGCCTTTCTCTGCGGTAGTCTTGTCGCGGCGATCGCCGTATGGTCGACTGCCAACGCCTGCTTCGTTCCTCAAGACGGAGACAGCCGCTTTTTTGGCAATACTCTGGCCGCCAGTGATGGTTACTTCGCGGTCGGGGACAGCACAGCCAACCGAGTCACGCTGTTTCGTCGCAATCCTGGCGGCCGCTGGTCGCGCTGGCAGACCATTACGCCTCCCGTTGGCTCGGATGCCGCACGGGCAGGCTCCGGGTTCGGGTCAGCGATCGCGCTGGATGGCACGACGCTGGCGATCGGGGCACAGGTAACATCAATTCTGAGCCAGCCCGATATTCCTAGCCCAGAGACTCTCGATCGGCCAGAAACTCCTAATCAGTACCGTGCTAACAGAACCGAACTGGCGTCTGCAGGGGATGCCTATACGGGGTCTGTGTTTGCAACGTCGATTTTGGAGGACTCGCTGGCTCCACTGCAGGAGATCTCGATTCCCGATCGCAATATCGTCGGCCATGCCGTGTCGGTTTCCGGCGATCGGGTGGCCATTCGCAGTTCGTTCACCGACGGCCTGGGGCGACAGCGGCGGCGGGTGCTAATCGCCGATCTCAACACTCGCGAAACCACCGACATTATCGAGGCCCCCACCCTGCAGGCAGGCAGTTCGTTCGGAACCTCTGTCGATCTGAACGACTTCACACTAGTCATCGGTGCCCCTTACGATCCACCCGAAGGCGCCGCCTGGATTTATCCGCTAGAGGGAGAGCTAGAACCCTATCGACTTCCCGGCAAGGCGGGAAGTTTAGCATTTGCGGGTGGCTCGGTGGCTTTAGGGGATGGGTTTTTCGCCATTTCCTCTGCCACCAGTTGGGGGCGGTCGTATACGTCGATTGTGTCGGGCGATCGCGTCCCCATACTGCTGAATATGGGAGGGCGGCTATCGAGTAACGGCCGTTCCCTCAGCATTGCTAGGGTGTCGTTTGCTAACGGAGAACGGGCTGGATTAGTTCGGGTGTACGACATCTTAAGGCACGGCGCACCGCGATTGGTGAAAGAGATCCCCGATGGAGAGCAGGCAGCACTGGGGACAAATTTTGTTGCCGTGCTCAAGGTGATTCGGACGCGATCGCAGGATGTGCGGCGCGAAGTCTGCATCGTCCCGTTATAGTCGAGCCCCTGGACATCAGCAGGTAAGCAACCCGCTGTAAGATCTGGAGTCCGGAGACAGCTCAAAACATTGATTTGCTGGGGACAATGGCTGGGGAATCCTCCATAGCGGATTGCCGAATGCCATAGTATGCCGCTGTACCGTCGAGAGGCACAAACAAGCTTTAGCTGGGATGGGATCTTGGAACATTCTGCAGTCCGGAGGATTTGCAGAGCAGTTTTCTTTCGTCAAGAATCTCCGAATCAAGAGTATCATTCCATACGATCAAGTCGAAAGCAAACAGCCAAACACTATGGCATGATGCCAGTCAATTAACGTTAGAAGAAACGTTCAGGCATTAGCATATTGGTTTACAGGTCGCCATGACGACAGGTATTTGAATAGCCCCATAAAATACGTCAAATGTCAGTATTTTGGCGACCACTTACCCATCAATACGATCTATGTAAACTTGTCTATTCGATACATTTTTGCCGAATAAAGTCATTCTTTTCCTTCCCTTAACCGAATGATTACCCAATCCAGAACACCGCTGTGTAATTGTGATTGGTGGTTCCCGCAGATTCAGAACGACGCCATACCTCTTTGGAGCAGCTGACCGAATTGAAAGTGCTTCCAGATCGCTTTTTTGGTCTGTTCAGCGCCTCTACGCTATGTGACAGTCCTTATTATCTCGTTTCGATATCTGCTTTCATTTCGCTCCTGTAGTAGCTAATTCCCTAGCTTGAACGTGATGTTTAGACCTCGGTTGTAGAGGGTCTTACCTGAACTGGTTTGAGCGATTTTTTCGCTGCTATAGCTCCCAAGACATGCTTCGGACTGATACGCGGCAACGGCAGTTCAACTGTCGTTGAATTCCTTATTGATGTTTGGTTTGGGCAGATTTGTCATGGCGATCGAATTGACTGCGATTGGAACGTATGCCACAGGCATTTTTGATGAAGGTGCGGCAGAAATTCCCGACTACGATCCGGAAACTCAGCGGTTATTTGTCGTTAATGGGGCAGATTCGGCAGTTGATGTGTTGGACATCAGTGACCCCACGAATCCAACGTTCGAATTTGCGTTGTCTCTAACAACAGGTTCGCCGAATAGCGTTGCAGTCAAAGACGGCATTGTGGCGATCGCCGTGGCAGACTCCGTTGATGGCGAGCAAGGGGATGTCGTTTTCTTCGACACCGACGGCAACTTCCTTAGCTCTGTCGATGTGGGTGTCCTGCCCGACCAGCTCACCTTTACCCCAGATGGCACCAAGATTCTCGTGGCTAACGAAGGGGAGCCCGTAGACGATGGCGACCCGGAAGGCTCCATCAGCATTATTGATATCTCTGCCGGAGCTAAAGAGGCCGAGGTCACCACTGCCGACTTCACTGCATTCAACGGCCAAGAAGACACCCTCAGAGCTGAAGGTATTCGCATCTTCCCCGATCGCCCTGCCTCCGAAGATTTCGAGCCGGAATACATCGCAATTTCTGAGGATTCCTCTACTGCTTACGTAACACTGCAGGAAAATAACGCAGTCGCAGTGGTGGATATTGCAACTGCAACCGTGACGGATGTGTTGCCGCTGGGAGTGCAAGACTACAGTACCGGCGGCGGATTGGATGCCAGCGACGAAGATGGCGGCATCAACATTCAAAACCAACCGGTGTTTGGCCTCCGACAGCCAGACGCCATTGCCACGTTTGAAGCCGGCGGCCAGACCTACTTCATCACGGCCAACGAAGGGGACGATCGCGGCGATGCCGATGAGGACGAGTTTGGGGACGCCATTCGCGTGGGTGACTTGGGAGACGTCACTTCCTTCGAGCGGAATGGTCTAGCACTGGATGAAAGTTTCGACCCGGCGATCGCCGAAGACGAGAACCTCGGTCGCCTGGTGGTGTCCAGCTTGGACGGAGATACCGACGGTGATGGGGATTTAGACCAACTGTTCGCCTACGGCTCTCGTTCCTTCTCCATCTACGATGCTGAGGGCAATTTGGTATTTGACAGCGGCGACCAACTGGAGCAAATCACAGCGGCTCAGTTCCCGGATGACTTCAATGCCAATAACGACGAAAACGATAGCTTTGAATCCCGCAGCGACAATAAAGGCCCTGAGCCCGAAGGGGTGACGGTAGGCACGATTGGCGATCGCACCTATGCATTTGTAGGACTGGAGCGGATTGGCGGCATTGTCGTATTTGATGTCTCCGACCCAGCTAACTCCGAGTTTGTGCAGTACATTAACAACCGCGATTTCAGCGGCGATGCGGAAGCGGGGACGGCTGGTGACCTCGGCCCTGAAGGACTGGAATTTATCTCGGCGGGAGACAGCCCCAACGGCATTCCTCTACTGGCAGTGGCCAACGAAGTCAGCGGCACCACCACCATTTACGAAATTGCCGATTTAGCTGGCCCGTCAACCACTGCTATCTACGACATCCAAGGGGCATCTCACGTCTCTGCGTTCGAGGGGCAAACGGTGACCACCTCCGGCATTGTCACGGCAGTGGCCTTCAACGGCTTCTACCTGCAAGACCCCACGGGCGATGGAGATGACGCCACCTCCGATGGCATCTTCGTGTTCACCGGTTCCTCCCCCGATGTTGAGGTGGGTGACGAAGCCCAGGTACAGGGCACGGTCTCCGAGTTCATTCCCGGTGGAGCTGATACCGGCAACCTGTCCATCACTCAAATTTCGTCGGATAGCGTCGAGGTGCTGTCCAGCGGCAATGCGCTGCCCGAGGCCGTCATCATTGGCCAGAGCGGACGGTTGCCTTCCAACACCGTTGTCATTAGTGACGACGAGCTGCCTGTGAACTTACAGGATGCCGCTGACGCCTCCGCCAACACCTTCGACCCCGAAAACGACGCCATCGACTTTTACGAGAGCTTAGAAGGTCAGTTGGTAACGGTTGAAGATGCCGTAGCTGTCTCCCCCACTCGGGTGTTCAACCCCTTTTCTGCGGAAGCCTTTACGGTGCCGACCTCGGATGACCCACTAAACGACCGTGGCGGGTTGCCTCTCGACTCTGGCCCCGACAACACGGGTGACCAGAATCCCGAGAAGGTACAAATTCAGTTCGACCCTACCATTTCGGGACAAAGCACTCCTCCAGCCCTGAATGTGGGCGACCAGTTAGGAGATGTGACGGGGGTTGTGGGCTACAGCTTTGGCAACTACGAAGTGAATGCCACCAGCCCGGTGAATGTGGTGAATCCTGGTGGACTGGAACAGCAAACTACCGATCTGGTGGGCACCGACGATCGCGTCACGATCGCCACCTACAACGTGCTCAACCTGACCAGCTCTGCTGCGGTTGAAGACGGAGAAACCGACCCCGACGCCGTGCAACGACAGCTGCTGGCGGAGCAAATTACCAATAATTTGGGTTCTCCCGACATCATTGCCCTGCAAGAAATTCAGGATAACGACGGGGTGAATGGCGGCGATAACGAAGCCGTCAGCGATGCGTCACAAACGTTGCAGGACTTGGTGGATGCGATCGCCGCCGCCGGTGGCCCCACCTACGAATTCTTCGATGTCTTCAGCGACCCCACAGCGGATGGCGACACGATTCCTCAGGGGGGCGTTCCCAGTGGCAACATCCGCAACGCCTTCCTCTACAACCCCGATCGCGTCTCGCTCAACTCCGTCGAGGCCCTCACCCCCGAGAACTTGTCAGCGGCAGGAGCCAGCAATCCCGATGCCTTCGCAGGCAGCCGCATTCCCTTGGTCGGCACGTTCGATTTCAATGGCGACACCGTCACGGTGGTCAACAACCACTTCTCCTCCCGATTTGGTTCCACCCCCGTGTTTGGCGGTCCTCAGCCCTTCGTACAAGCGGGTGAAGACGAGCGAGAAGCGCAGTCTCAAGCCATTAACGACTACGTCGATTCCCTGCTGGCAGACGACTCTGACGCCAACATCGTTGTGACGGGCGACCACAACACCTTCCAGTTCACCAACGACCTGGCAGAGATTCTTCCCGGCACTGGGGACGAGCGAGTTTTGACCAATTTAGTCTCCCAGGCCGAAGCAGCTGGAGACGCTGCCACCTTCATCTTCGATGGCAACAGCCAAGTGCTCGATCACACCTTTGTGTCCGATTCCCTAGTTGACAATGCCGAGTTTGACATCGTCCGGGTCAACACCGAATTCACCCGCGATGACAACGCCATTCAGTTTGAGGACACCGTTGTGGCTAGCGACCACGAGCCTCTTGTCACCCGACTCGACCTAACCAACAGCACAACCATGCCTAGCGATAGTAATTTCACTCTGCAACTGCTGCACGCCTCCGATCTGGAGGGCGGCGTAGATGCGATTCAAAACGCTCCTAACTTTGCGGCGATCGCCAATTACTTCGATACCACCTTCTCCACCGACTTCGGCGGCTCCCTCACCATCTCCGCCGGAGATAACTACCTGCCCGGCCCCTTCTTGGCGGCAGCTGGTGCTGGCGAAGACGGCCCGTTGGAAGAAACTCTACGCTCAGTCTTCGAGCGCTTCTACGAACTGGAGCCCGGAGCGCTGGCCGATCTGGAAGCGGATGCTGGTCGGGTTGACATCGCCATCATGAACTTGATTGGCTTCGATGCATCGGTATTAGGCAACCACGAATTCGACTTGGGTACCTCCGAGCTGGCCAACATCATCGGTACTGAGTTAGATAGCGGCTTTGACGGTAGCGATCCCGGCACGATCGAATGGTTCGGCGCTCAGTTCCCGTATCTATCCGCCAACTTAGACTTCTCTGCTGACGAAGCCACTGCCGAGCTGTTCACCAACGAACTGCGCAACGTCACCGAGTATCTGACCAACCCCGACGCGCTTGATAACTTCACCAGCAGCGCCGAAAAGATTGCCCCTTCAGCATTGGCAGAAGTGGATGGCGAAACCATCGGCATTCTGGGTATCACCACTCCGCTGCTAGAAACTATCTCTAGCACCGGTAATGTCGACGTTATCGACCCCGAGTCGAATGACCTGCAGGCGCTGGCTGACCTGATTAATCCGCAACTGGATGCCCTAGCAGCCCAAACCGACAAGATTATCGTCACCGCTCACCTGCAGCAGTTCGGCCTGTCCCAAGACCTGATTCCCCTGCTGAATCATGTCGATATCTTCATCTCCGGCGGTTCCGACACCATCCTGCTAGATGAGAACGATACCCCATTCCCCGGCACCGAAGCGGATGTAGACGAGTACCCGGTCATCGTTCAGAACGCAGATGGCAACGATACGGCACTAGTATCCACCGATGGCGAATACCGCTACGTAGGTCGCTTGGTGATTGAGTTTGACGATCAGGGCAACATCATCGCCGACTCGGTAGACAGCAGCGAATCCGGTTCCTTCGAAACCTCGAATGACGGGGTATTGAATGTAGTCGATGACGGCTCTGTGACGGGGGACAGCGATGGCCTCACCTTTGCCGACGACTCCGTGCCCGACTTGGTGCAGGAGCTAGTGAGCGGCGTCAGCGATATTGTCACAGCGCAAGATTCCAATATTCTGGGCCTGACCGATGTTTATTTGGAAGGGGAACGCTCGGCGGTTCGAACCGAAGAAACCAATCTGGGTAACTTGACTGCCGATGCCAATTTGGTCGCGGCCCAGGCAGCAGACGAAACCGTTGTGATTTCCCTCAAGAACGGCGGCGGCATTCGTTCGGCAATTGGGGAAGTGGATTCAGTGGATGGGACGCTGTTGCCCCCTCAAGCCAACCCTGTATCCGGTCGCGAGGAAGGGGAAATTTCTGAGTTAGAAGTGGCTAACTCTTTACGGTTCAACAACGGCCTGACGCTGCTGACTCTGACTGCAGACGAGATTCTGCAGGTACTGAAACATGCAGTGGCCGAAACTGGCGACGGCAATACCCCCGGTCAGTTCGCCCAGATTGGCGGCATTTCCTTTAGCTTCGATGCGTCTCAGGCAGTGGGCGATCGCGTCATCTCAGCAGCAGTCACCGACGAAGACGGCAGCATTGTGGATGTGTTGGTGGACAATGGCGAACTGGTGGGCGATACCACTCGAACCTTCCGTATCGTCACTCTCAATTTCTTGGCCAACGGTGGCGATGACTATCCCTTCTCCGATTTCGAGGCAGCGAACCCCGATCGTGTCAACCGCGTTGACCTCAGCGACCTGGATGCGGATGGCGAGACTGATGAAGTGTTCACCGGAAATGCCGCCTTCGCACCAGACGGTACCGAGCAGGATGCTCTGGCTGAATTCTTAATCGATAACTTCAACACCACTCCCTTTGCCGATGCGGAAACGCCGGTAGAGGAGGACACCCGCATTCAAAATCTGGCCTTCCGCGATGACACCGTTTTGGATGGTTCTAGCAATCCACCCAGCAGTTCCGAGCTGGAGATTGGTTTGTTTGATGCAGACAGCGATAGCTTGATTGCGAATCTGGAAGATGGAGCCACTCTGCTGGCTAGCGAGTTAGAAGGACGCAACCTCAACATCGGAGCTTTCGTCCCTGATGACAGTCCATTTGCCGGTGAAGTAGAGAGTGTCTTCCTCGATCTGAATGATGGAGCAGTAACACGCCGTGAAAACGCTGAGCCTTACACCTTATTCGGAGATCGCTCTGGCAACTTCTTTGGCGGTTCTTTGCCGGCAGGAACCAACAACCTCTCACTCGATCTGTATTCAGACGATCGCCTCGCAGGCGATCTGCTAGGAACGGTAGAGCGTAACTTCACAATTGTGGACGATCTGACTGGACTGGATATCGGTCTATTTGATACGACAACAAACGAGCGAATCGCAACGCTATTTGATGGTGCAGAGGTCGATGCCGATCTGCTTGCAGGCGGCCAAAATGTCACGATTGCAGCGGTTGTCTCGCAGGATAGTCCATTTGCCGGTCAGGTGGAGAGCGTGTTCTTGAACTTGAACAATGGTGCAGTGAAAAAGGTCGAGAATGCGGAGCCTTATGCGTTGTTTGGTGACAAGGGTGGGAATTTCATTAATGGTTCTCTTCCCACAGGCCAGAACACAATTGAGTTTGAACTGTACTCAGAAGATAGGCGACAGGGAGAGTTAATCGATAAGGTAACGGTTGATTTCTCGATTGTGTAACTCATGTCTCAACATGCAGGGCTGTTCTACGCAGCCCTGTTTTTTGTTTGCGATGTCTCCACGTGAATACCCCGTTGATGACGTCATGTCAGTTGTCGTTTTTTTTAAATGGAGTGGGAGAGGGGGCAATCCCATATCAACCCACCGAATCTTTCGCCCCCAGCGCCAACAGCACTTCTTTTTCTTGGTGGCTCAATCCCAAAATTCCGCCAATTTCCAGCCCTTCATATTGCTTCTGCGGACTTAATTGCTTCAAACAGTCTCCAGACTGCAAATCCCAGATTCGGATGGTGCCATCCATTCCGGTACTGGCAACCGTGGGAGCGACTGGGTTAAACGCCACTGAAAATACAAACCCTCGGTGACCCGTTAACGTATGCAAGCAAGCACCTGTCTCTACATCCCAAATTTTGACAGTCCCGTCGAAACAAGCGCTGGCTACTTGGTGACCGTCGGGGCTGAATGCCACTTGCCAAATTGCCCCCATATGTTCGCGCAGTTCATGAATGCATTCTCCGCTATGCAGATTCCAGACCCTCAGAGATCCGTCATATGCAACACTAACAATGCGATCGCCGTTAGGTGAGAACGCGACAGAATTGACAAACCCCTGATGCCCCTCAAATGTCGCGAGGCACTCCCAAGTAGAGGTGTCCCACAACTTGACGGTAGAGTCGTAGCTGCAGGAGGCTAATGTTCGGCTGTCCGGACTAAAGGCAACGCCCCACACAAAGAGCTGGTGGTCAGTTTCTAGAGTTTTGATGCACTGACCCGAAGCAACATCCCAAATGCAGATATTGCGATTTCGACCGGTACCTGCGATCGTTTGGCCATCTGGGCTAATGGCAATGTCCCACACCCATTCTTCGTGGTCGGATAGTTCGTAAAGGCATTCACCACTGGTGCTGTCCCAAAGCTTGACCCAAAAATCTCCGGCACCACTCCCGACTCTACGACCATCGGGATGAAAGGCCACAGACGTAATCTCGTTGGTGTGAGCAGACCAAGTTTGAAGGCAGCTTTGCGAGTCGAGATCCCAAATGCGTAACTTGCGATCTTCCCCTCCACTCAGCAACTGAGTACCGTCCGGACTAAACGCAATCGACCACGAGGCAACCTGGCTGCCCCGCACGGTTCTGAGCAAATGACCGGTGGCCACATCCCAAATTTTGATGGTGCGATCCAAACAGACGCTGGCCAACGTACTTCCGTTCGGATTGAAGCTCACTCCCCACACATCACTTTCATGCCCCAACAACACATTCGTGCAACGGCGCGAGTTTAGATGCCAGAGACGAATGGTGCGATCGTGGCTGCCCGTCGCCAACAGCTTGCCGTCTCCTCGACAGGCCAAACCCGCCACTTGACCGGCATGTCCGGTATAGGTGTGCAAGCATTCTGCTGTGGTGCTATCCCATTCTTTGATGGTGCGATCGTGGCTGCTGGTGAAGACCGTCGATCCATTAGGGTGAAAAACCAGAGACCAAATGGTATCGGCGTGGCGATCTTGACTTTGTAATGCTTTCCAGGTTTCAACGTCATATAGGGTCACCAGCCCATCGAAGGAGCTACAAGCCAAGATGCGGCCATCGGGGCTGTAGGCGACAGCAGATATTTGAGCTGGGGTTGGGTTGAGGGTAGTGATGCAATCCCAGGACTGGGTGTCCCACAGTTTGACGGTACCGTCGTGACTGGCGGTGGCTAGGGTGCTGTCATCAGGACTAAAGGTTGCATCCGCAACTAAACCGCTGTGGCCGCTTAAGGTTGTTTGGCATTGACCAGAAGGCATGGCCCAAATACGAGCAGTGCCATCCAAACTGGCACTGACCAATAGCTGTCCTGTGGAGTTGAACGATAGTCTATTGACCCAGTTGTGATGGCCATTCAGCAACAGTAAGGGCATTATCTCTGGATAGCTCCATACGGTAATGGGACCATCTGCTGACCCTGTCACCAACAGTCGCCCATCTGGTGAGAAAGCGATGGAGAAAAAATACTCGCGGTTATTTGCAAATACAGTCTTATCCAATCGGGCATTTTGCAAGTTCACCCCAGCCAGCGAAATCGATTGCACATCCACTTGGCGCAGTGGCAAGCCGGACAGATCGTAACCGCGAATATCTAGTTGTAGGGATTGAGTCAGGTTAAGGATATTGCCCACGGCGTATCCGGCATCGTAGGCCCACTGTTGACGCAACAGATCGATGATCTGTTGCAGCTTTTGTTCCACCCGATCGAGCTGCTGGCAATGCTGCAGCAGTTGTTGGGCGATGGGGTCAATTAAGATGCGTTGCTGACTGTCTCGGATATATTGCTTGGTTTGGGCTTTGGCTAAGGCTAGAGAGATTAATTTGTCCGGCTGTTCGGTAACCAGCTCTTGGGCAATCTGCTCTTGTAGTTGCTGGATCAGATATTCCATCACCACCGGCTGTTGGGTGAAACCGGCAGCGGTTTTGTGGATCAGCGATCGCCGCACCAACGACTTGAGAGATTCGAAAATGTCTTGTTTAGAGATGGACTGCAGAATGTTGCTTTCCAACAGTTCTACAGTCACGGGTTCCCGCTCGATCGCCAGCCAATACATCACCTGTTGTTCGAGGGGCGATAGCCGACTAAATTGCTGGTCGAGTAGCGTGCTGATGTCATCAAATACATAGACGGAATAGTCTAAGAAGCGATCGAGGGAGCCATCAAATAAGTCTTGGATTGCAGCGGCAACAATTTTGAGGGCGAGGGGATTACCACCGTAGAGGGACACCAGATTGTGCCAAGCATTAGTGGTACCCGAAAAAGTCCCTTTGGTTTGGATGATGGCTTTGCCCCCGGTAGTGCTGATGCCATCTAGTTGTAGAGAGCGAACGGGCGATCGCGGCCCATCTAACGCTGTGAATTCGTAAGGTTTTTCGCGGCTGGTTAGCAGCAGGCAACTGTTATGAGGGACATTGCCTGTGCGTTCAAAAAGCTGTCCGTAGGTGCTGTAGTTTGGGCGATATTGACCGACGAGATCGCCACTTTGCAAGATGGCTTCAGCGTTATCGAGGATCAGTAAACAGCGCTGGTGCCGAAGGTATGTCAACAGCCGATCGATTAACCCTGTGGTGGTGCGGGGCAACTGTTGGGGGATAGCTTGCCGGTCGGATAGGACTTGAATGATGTCGATTAGGAGTTCGTCCAGCAGGGGGGCGTTTCCGAGCGATCGCCAAATGATGAAATCAAAGCTGGATTGAAGCTGTTGAGCAGTGCGGACAGCAAGGGTACTTTTGCCAATGCCCCCAATGCCAAATAGTCCCACCATGCGGCAATGGTCGGTGGCGATCCATTGGTTTAAGGTGACGAGTTCACAATCTCGGCCCACAAAGCTGGTGGTATCGGGGGCAAATTCCCAGTCGATGATTGTGGGTGAGCCGGTTTGTGGTTGTTTAGTCTGCCGCTCGTTTGTTTGTGACCCACCAGAGTGGTGGTTTCTGTTGAGGGCTGCTTGATTCAGTTCTTCTGCGTCGGGAGCGCTGCCTGCAAGTGAATTGCTAGGGTTGGGGAGCTGATGAAGTTCGCACAAGCGATCGAGGACCGAACGGACGTTCCGCTTTGTAATCCGCTCGCCTGTTTTGAGCGAGAGAGTGTGCCACAATTGCGAGCCTACGGAGCGAATGTAGTCGCTGTCGTAATTGAAAGTCTCCGCTATTTCGGTATAGGTTTTCCCGAGCCAGGATTGCACCAAAACCAACTCTTGGATGTCGTCGAGTGACTGGAATCCTAATACGTCATAGATCGGCTTTAGCGGGCGTTCCGCGTCCATTGGTGGATTGGGGAATGAGGATTTGTCTATTACTTAACTCTGTAGCCTGCCTACGGTATGCGTAAGTCTTTGATGGTACTTACTATACTGCGATCGCTTGAGAAGGTCTCTGTACAGCCGTAGGGACAAGGAAACGCAGACTCTCCTAGACAAACAGTCCAGATTGGTGCTGCCGACTCTCAGAAGAACACACA
>JBCBVA010000085.1:0-16203 GCA_039817825.1 Cyanobacteria bacterium J06642_12
TCGCTGGAACAATCGCGGGGGCAGTTGCTGCAGTTGAACGAACAGCTTGAGGACCAGGTGCTGCGGCGAGCGGAGCAGGAGCAGGCGATGCGCTGGGAAAGTGAAGTCTTGCAGCAGGATGTCGGCACTATTTTGAATGTGGTTGCAGCAGTCGAAATGGGAGACCTGACGGTGTCTGCTCCGGTAAGCGATGGGGTGACAGGGTTGGTGGCCGATACTCTGAATCGCTTAATTGAAGGACTGGACAGCGTCCTATCTACCACGTTTAATGCGGCACGGGTGGTGACACATCGGTCAGTGGTTCTGGAACAACTGGCCCTCTCAACAGCAGAGCAAGCCAAGCAGCAAACGATGTCGGTAAACGGGGTGCGCCAATCTATGGAGCAAGCCACAGAGCTAGCGCAAGATACTGCTCGTCAAGCGATCGCTGCCAACCAGGTGGTCCAACAGGCTCAACAGTCAATCACCTCCGGTCAGCAGGACATGCAAACGATCGAACGCAGTGTCTCCGCCTTGCAAGAGGGCACCGACCGGGCCGTCCAACGGGCCGACACATTGGGGGAGTTTGTCAAACTGGCGGCCCAGTTTGCCAGAGAGCAAAAGCGAGTGGCCTCCCTCACCCGCGTGTTGGCCATGAATGCGTCGATGCTGGCCTCACGGGCGTCCGGTCAGCAGGACCCCGAACAGTTTGTCAATGTTGCCAACGAGTTCGCCACGATTGCTAAACAGGTGAACGAACTGGCCGTCGAGACCAATCAGGGGCTATTAGCCCTGCAACAGCGAACCGATCGGATGCAGACGGTGGTGTCGGGGTTAGACCGCGATATCCACGATATTGGCGATCGCGTAACCGATGTTTTCGCTGGAGTGGAGCGCTCGCAACAGGCATTCGACAGCATTCAGGTGGCTGCAGAGCAAGTGGTACAGGCTGGAGAACACATGAGCCAATCCAGCCAGACGATCGCCAATTCCGCCCGGGTCACTCTAGAGGCGGTGCGCAGCATCTCCGATATTGCCAGCGATACGGCGCAGCGGGCCGATACCACCCGGGAGCGATCGGTGGAAATGGAGCAATTAGCGCAATCGCTATTGCATACAGTTGAATTCTTTCAACTGCGATCGGTTGACGAATCAGCCCTGCTTCCTGCAGCAGAGCCCCCTTCAGAGTCCGACTCGTCTGGGGATGTTGATGCCAGCGTCTCGACAGACGCCACCATCTCTACAGACTCAACCGATCCCGAGTCACCACCGCACGATACCGATCGCTATCCATATGCCACGATTGTCTGAGGGTGGGCAGACGATATCCACCGCGCGATTCTGTCACGTTACTTATCTGGCGTAGCCTTGCTTTAAGCCGTCTCTCCTGCAAATATCTCCTGTTCCCAACTGCGATCGGCCACCCCCGGAGCACTGTCTTAAGCAATTGACATTCAAGCAATTGAAATACAGACAATTGACACTCAGCCATTTGACCGACAACAGCGATCGCAGGCTCCTAATCACCAACTCGTTCCTGACTACCTCCCCTTTCTGAGCCATTTATGCCCATGCCCAGCTCTCCTCATTTTTCTGGTTCCGACTCCAGTTCCGAAGCCGAGTTGCAGGCAGAATTGCGCAGCTTGTTTCGCATCGATACTCAAACTTACTTAGAGCGCTACGGTCAGGTTGCCGAACAGTTAAACGCAGACTCGTGGGCTGACGATATTCAAGAGCTATACCGCTGTATCCACACCATCAAAGGGGGTGCGGTCACGGTGGGAGCCGAGGCCATTTTGACCCTAGCGACGGCTCTAGAAGACATGTTGTCTGCCCTTCGATATTTGGACGATCCCCCTCCGCTGGGCGATCGTCGGTTGATCGAAGTGTTGTTGGAAGCAGGGGAACTGGTGGGGGCAGCCCCCGATTGGGAAGCAGATGATTTGGCAGGTGATGCTCAATCCGGTGCTGCGCAAGAAGTAGCTCCAATGTCGGCTCAAATCAAGCGCCTGCACGAGCGCATCCGCGAGGACTACTTACAAGCAGACTGGGACGATCGCGCACAGTTATGGCACGAATTTGCCGAACAGGGCTTCGATCTGGTTGTCCTGGAACTGGAAATGGGATTGGAGCGCGCACCTAAAACTGGCCTAGCAGACGAACGGCTGTTGGCCAGTGCCCAAACAACTCTAGACCAGTTGTCTGGAATTGGTCGCGATTTAGAAATGGCGGCTGGCTGGGAATCCCTACTAGAGCGGGGGCGAGACCTTCTCTCTTGTTGCGATCTAGAGGTTTGGCATGCAACGTGGCCTCAGTACCTAGCCACCCTGAAACGCTGTGCCAAGAGCGGAGGTCAGTTGTCGGCACCGGCTCTGTTCCCAGAGCAGCCCCAGCCAGATACGGCCAGGGCTGCTGGGGATATTGCCGCCCTGTTTGATGAGGGAGCTGAGCCCCGGGATCTGGATCTGGGTGTCAGCGACCTGGATATCGGGGAATTAAGTGTTGGGGAATTAAGTGTTGACGAACTGGGTGCTGACGATCTGGGGATTGATGAGTTGGGGCTGGACACGCTAATCCCCAGTCCATTGAGTCTCGAACTCGACAGGTTCACTCCACTCTCAGAGAATGCAACTCCCCCTGTCGGTTTATCTCCAGTGGATCTGCCCCAAGTGGACGAGCCCGGCGATGAGACAGAACAGCCAGAGGAGGTTCACCCCCTAGAGACTGTCGATCTCACTCCCCCCCAGAACTCTCAGTCACCTCCAAAGACTCGCGACTCAGACGTCCAAGTGCCCATTCCCCTAGAACGACTCGATCGCTGTGCCCAACAACTGGTTGAGACTATTCAAGCGCTGCGGACCTCTCAAAAACGCTACTCGTCTCTGCGGGGACGATTGCTCCCCCTACTGGCACTGGCGCGAGAAAGCGTGCAATCGATCGCACAATTGCGACAGGTGCAAAACGACTACACGTTACTCAGCACTGCGGACGCGAGCGCCGGCTTACTGAGCCGCCGGACGTCGCCCAATGCTCCTTCACCGGAACGCTACCGACAGGGCTACCTCACCATCAACCGCTTATTGGAACACAGCTTGCGCCTGACGGAATTGGGGGCGGAGGCAGAGCAATATGTTCAGCAGACCAGCACGAGTTTTCAGACACTGGAGCGGACTATCCAGCAGCTTAAAGCCACCGTCGAAGAAAGCCGTCTCGTACCGTTCCGCACGCTGACGTTTCGGGCTCGCGCCATTCTCCGAGACTTAAGCACTCGCTACAACAAACCTGCCCGACTGATGGTGGAGGGGGAGCAGTTGGCGATCGACGCGGGCACTATCCGACGATTAGAACCCATACTGCTGCACTTGCTGCGCAATGCATACGATCACGGTTTGGAATCTCCGGAACTGCGCGAAGCATTGGGCAAAGATCCAGAAGGCACTATCCACCTCTCGTTGCACCGTCGTGGCAATCGCTTCCAACTGTGCCTGCAGGACGATGGTGGTGGTATCGATCCCGAGGCGATCGCGGCTTCTGCCCGTGCCAAGCAGTTGTCTTGCGACAGTCATCTGACTCCCGAGGCCATGCTGGATATTTTGACTCATCCGGGGTTCAGTTCGAAAACCAGCGCAAACGAACTGTCGGGGCGCGGAGTCGGATTAGATGTCGTACGGCAACAAGTTACTGCGTTAGAGGGGCAATTGCGGCTGGAAACGGCGATCGACCGGGGGACAGCGTTTTATATCGATCTACCGGTTCCTCACCTGCTCGTACAGTGCGTTGTGGTGCAGTCCGACCAACAGCAATTCGCCATTCCGGTTGACGATATTGCCTTAACGGCGCTGGCGGACCAATTGACGGCAGTTCCGCCCCCTCCTGCAGCGCTCTGCACCTCAGCACCCAGCAACACTGGGGCAGCAAAGAAACAACAACTAGCAGTGGCGAAATGGGTAGCCAGTAACAATCCAGATAGCCCTCCGGTCCCAATACTCGATCTCTATCAGCATTGGCACGGATTGCCCACCAGAACGGCTCCGGACACCGCCATTTGCCTGCGAATCGATCGCCCTTACAGCGCGCCAGCCGACTCGTTTCCGCCTATCTGGTTACTGGTGGATGACTTGAACGAACAGGTGGACTTGCCCGTAGAAGAACTGCCTGCACCAATGGTGGCTCCGACTGGGCTTTTAGGGGTCAGCGTGCAGGGGGACGGACACTTAATTCCCGTGCTAGATGTCCACGTTCTGAGGCAGCAAATCGTCGATCCGGACTCTCACGCATTCGAAATGGGAATACCTGCGGCACCTCCGCTGCCCCCTGATGCCCTCGATCCAACTACTACCAGTGCATCCGTCACTCATTCCCTTACTGACGGTAGGACCTCGGTCGTCAGGCCCAGGACCGATCGCCACATACTGGTCGTTGACGATGCGGCCTTAATGCGTCGCCGCATAGAGGCCAGCTTGGTCGCCAGCGGATATCGGGTCACCACCAAACAGGATGGCTTAGAGGCATGGAACTGGCTGCAAGAAAACGAGTTGCCCGATTTGGTGATTAGCGATATTGAAATGCCTCAAATGGACGGGTTTACCCTGCTGGAACGCTGTCGCTCTGCCCAATACACGATGCCGTTTCTGGTAGTGTCTTCACGGCTATCGGAAGAGTGGAGCCACGAGGCTACCCGGCTGGGAGCCAGCGATTATCTGACCAAAGGGTTCTCCTCACCAGAGCTGCTGCAGCGGGTGCAGTCGGCCCTTGCGACTGCACCCCAACTGACATAGCCCCCGCATAGCTTAGACAGATTCGTTTTTTCGACCTGAATGCGATGCCCTTCAACCCACCTACCACAACATCAGTTCGAGAGGGGGATTTGAGCGAGATATTGTCTTGACAGCACAACGAAAGCAATAAGGGTGAGGGACTATTGCTCCCTTCTCGCACGGTGGGAGAACTGAATAAGGGGGGAAACCTTCCGGGTAGTCCTCCAGATGTACTGTTACCTCAAGGATTTGTCAGCCATCACGCGATTGCGCCCGCTTGTTTTAGCTTCATACATGGCCTTATCTACCCGCTGAACTACGTTTTCAATCGTGTCAGTAGGTTTCACCAAACTCACCCCGAACGATGCTGTGACACTGCCTGCGGGCTCAATCTCTTCCGAGGCAATGGCTAGTCGCAACTCCTCAGCGATTCGTTCGATCGCCGAGGACCCAACCTGCCGCAATACGACCAAAAACTCTTCGCCTCCCCAACGGGCAAGGCAGTCACTCTGACGCAAAACCTGGCTGCAGCGCATTGCTACAGCAACCAAGACATCATCACCCGCCTGGTGTCCGTAAGTATCGTTGATTCGCTTGAAACGATCGATATCAAATAAAATCACCCCATCATTGGAAGTAGTATCCGCTACACAGGCAGAGAGAAATTCTTCAGCCGCACGGCGATTGTAAAGTTGAGTGAGTGAATCCCGTTCTGAGAGCACCTGCATGAGAGCTCGTTCATCCTGTAAGGATGTGAGTTTTTGTTGCAATACCCGATGAAAGGGGACAAGAGTTGACACAATCCCCGTAATCGGGCCGAGTGTCATAGCAATATCCATACCGCGAGGACTCCAGAGTTCGGCTGGGTGACCGAGCAGATAGATCAGGACGGGTAAGGAGACTACGATCCAAGCCACAACGGCGGTGGTGATGACGATCTGCGGAGAGGCAAATATAAACATGATGACGATGATGGCCATCGGAAAACTGCTCATTGGTGGCAACCGATCGACCAGCGTCATGCCAGGTAAGTAAATGGCTTGCCCAATAGAAATCCAGACTGGAAAAGCAGCTCCTCCCAAAAAGAGTGCGAGTAAGCTAACCCTCATCACTTTTTGCAGGCTTTCAGGTCGTCGATAAAGCCAACACCACAGAAATGAAAGGAGTAGAAACATCAGGGGAGGAAGGACCAGATCTATTAGAAAAGGATCGGGTTCCAAATAATGAACAAGAGTCGCTAACCCCGCCGATATGACAGCGATCGCTAGGGTAACCAGAGCAGTTCTTCGAATAAATGTTTCATCCGCGTGTAGCATAACGACAACGATCGGCGGGTTGTGGCAGGTGACGTAGACTTCAGTTTGCGGGCGGATCGCAACTCCGCTGCACCATGTTATTATGTTGCCCGATCTCGTTTAGCGCTTGCAGATCTTGGAGCCTCTGACAAAGGGTTATGTTATCTATCCACTACGCTGAGCTCGATGCGTCAGGAACCCATTTGCCAGGTCAATAACAATGGATGGGAGGTCTTCTTTGTGGGAGATTGTCCTCAATGTGTCCAGCAATTGCGCATGTTGGTCAGCCGAAACGTCTGAATTGAGGAGGCGGTTCAGCATCAGGGCGGAATTGTACGATTGCTTTTTTCGTACTGACTGTACAAGAACATCAACTTAGTGGGGGTAGCAATTCTCGACGAGAGGGACTAGCGTACTCGGAGCGCTGCATTCTTCTCAAAGAAGGCAAACAAAGCCGGATAGACCTGCGCGGCAAGCAGCTCAGGCAACGTTCTAGCAACGGAGGATTGAGGGGTCAATCTAAACCTCGCCCTGTTAACTGCATGAAAATGTCTTCCAGGTTGGAGGGCCGCACCATTAAGCCGGTTTTGTCCGTTTGAGCGTCCAAATAAGCGGTGGCCTCCGTCAGCGTGGGAAAGAACTGGTGTTGGGTAGCAGTAACTTGCGACCCAATGTCTCCTGATGCCTCGCCGCCGATCGCCTGCCGTTCCACGATCGCCTCCCCCTGTCGTTGCCGCAGCTCGGTTGGGGTTCCCACCGCAATCAGTTGACCGCGATCCATAATGCCAATCCGATCGCACAGGCTTTCCGCTTCCTCCATGTAGTGGGTGGTGAGCAGGATGGTCATGCCGCGCGCATTGAGGCTACGAATGATGTCCCACAGCAATCGGCGAGCCTGGGGATCGAGCCCAACAGTGGGTTCGTCCAAAAATAAGATTTCGGGCTCGTGCATCAAGGATCGTGCAATTTGCAGGCGACGTTTCATGCCCCCCGACAGCGTTTTAACCAGGTCATCGCGGCGCTCGGATAATTCGACATATCCCAACCACCGATCGATGCGATCCTGTCTGACTTGGCGGGGCAGGTGATGCAGCCGTCCGTGAAATTCCAGGTTTTCCCACACCGTCCGATCGCTGTTCAAGCTAATGGGTTGCACCACCACACCAATGTCGGCCCGCACTTGCAGTTGCTGCCGGACAACACCCAGCCCTCGCACCTGAATCGTTCCCGAACTGGGCTTTGTCAGAGTGGTCAACATACGAACGGTCGTTGATTTGCCTGCACCGTTTGGCCCCAGCAATCCAAATAGCTCCCCCGCCTCGATTTCCAAGCTTAAATCCCGCACTACAGCCTGCTCTCCAAAGCGTTTTTCCACGCGATCGAGGGCGATCGCTGTCGCGATTTGAGGGGGTGAAGAGTGAGACGGGGGTTGCGGAGACGCAGGAGGGGCAGGGGTGACAGACACGGGCAACGGTAGGTTAAATGCAGGGCTTGGAGATAGTGGTTGAACTGTCTCTTGGCTACCTACGACTATTCCAGATAGCTTGGAGTTACAGCAAGCGATAGCAACCCGCTGTCAGGCCTGGAGTGTGCAGACCGCTAGAATCCTCGATTTGCCGAGAGAAATAGTCAGGAAACCCTCCATAGCGGGTTACCAATCGCTAGATTTCCCCCAAAGCACTGCAGTCAGTCTGAGAGTGCTAGTCAAGGCTCAAATGTTGCGTGACACAGCCCTACAACTCCTCTTCGCCAATTGCCTCGCCCTCCGGTTCGGCATCGTCAGCCTCTTCACCGTTGGCCTCTCCACCGTTAGCCTCTCCACCACTGGCCTCTCCTCTATCACGCTCCAACGACAGAGCCAGTTGCGTGTCATCCAGCCGATCCACTTCGTAACTTTGATGAAATTTATCCGTCACTCTCAAAATTGAGGAGCGGCTGGTGGGCTGTCGTTGCTTGCTGACAAACCCTTTGCGCACTAATTCAATCACGTGTTGGTAGGCCCCTCCACCGCGCAATTCCACGAGTTCAGACTGCAGTAGCGGGCCTCTCAAGGCGATGGCTGCCAGCGTGCGGGTGGCAGCCAGCCCAATTTCCGGGGGCAGAATATCCGTCACCATCGACATAAACGGTTCGCGCAGTTGCAGGGCAAAGCCGTTGTCCACTTCCAACACTTCGAGGGCGGAGTCGCGGTGGGCGTAATCCTCCATCAGCTCCAACAGGGCATCGTAGGCATCCTCGCGATCGCAGGCTGCCGTGTCCGCAATTTCCGTCAACGTCAGCGGACGGCCCTTCAAATACAGAATGGCTTCAATCTGATTTTTTATCGCCATTAGTCTGAATCACCACCCCATCCAATCACAGGTCACGAACGCCCTCAGTTACTATTCCAGCGTTGTTGAACGCTTGTTCGTACGGCAACTACTCGTGAAAGCGTGCATCGATCTAACTGAGACCAGGACAACATCTGTGCTCGATTCTCAGCCGCTGAAGGTTTAAACACAGATTTGAGGCTACCACCAGCGGAGAATCAATCGGAGATCGCCTAAGATAAACACACGAGCGCCTACTGCCAGCGATTGTAAGCATAACTCCCGAGACTGGCATTTCTTTTATTTCCAGAATCATGCGCGTTCGAACTATTCATCGCCGCTAGTGTCATTTACTACCATTCCGACTTAAAGAAAATAGCATTCATCTTTCAGACTCCCTATTTCCTGCTTGATAACTCGCAAGCCACAAGCATTTTTTGCTACGCTCTAGTTCGATATTTTGTTTCTCTATGCGCTTGCAATTCATTCGCAGCCTGCCTAGAATCATCCGCTTACATTCGATAATCTATCCTCACCCTATTGAGGGTGCTGGGATTAAGTGCATGTACAGCAAACTATGCGGTTCTAATGCCGCATCTTAACAACATAAATTCGTCAAATTACGGTCAATCGAAGACAGATCGAGAGGACGCACATCATTCAGTATTCGTTAGAACCGGAGAGGGGACCTAAGACCGGCCAATCCTAACGACGCAAGGATTCTTAACGCTGCTTTCGGCCCAGCCAGGCCCCAGCAGTCTTGTCATCGTCAGAGATCGTCGTGGCTAAGCTTTCCAGTTCCAGTCCTCAGCGGTGCAGTCACCGCTATATCTGACCTTTGATTCGAGAGTCTAGCTAATCTAAAGACCGCATCAAGTTTAAATCCTGATGAAGTTTTTCCCACTTCACGAGTGACGGATATATGCATATATATACCGGTCGTTCGAGACAAATGTAGAAGTAGTCGCCCGTTTTGTATCGTTAGCTACGAACGAGGCCATATTTCACTTTTTTGCGATCGGTGGAACCAGCCAGAAAAGGGAGACATACTGTGAGCAGTTGTCGCTATAGTGTCCGTAATTTCACTCATATTCGCTGTTTTGCATCACAATTTCTGTTGGTGTGAATCATTAGCTTGAATGCAAATCTTCGAGCGATGTTATGTCGGATTTCTACAGTGCGAGCTGTCGTATGTTGACTGTTACGAGTGAGGGCTAACCGTGCGGGTCCCCCTGGACTATTACCGAATTCTGTCACTTCCCGTTCACGCAGATTCCAGTAGCGTTGAGCGGGCGTTCCGCTCTCGGCAATTTCAAGAGCTGTGGCCTGGATATTCTTCAGAGGCAATGGAGTCGCGGCAGCGGTTACTGGAGCGTGCTCATCACGTCCTGAGCGATCCGAGTACTCGGGACGAGTACGACCGGCAACTGACGGTGGCTGACTCTCTCCTGGATGTCGAGCCTAGAGAATTGGCTGCAGCGCTTGCCATCCAATGTGAAAACGGCGAATACCAGCAAGCGCTTTCAACCGTTCAACAAGCATTGCGACAAACTCATCCCGTTCCCGATTTGTTGCTGACCCAAGCGATCGCTCGACTGCATTTAGGTCGGGAGGAGTGGGCGGATGGCAACTACAGCGCTGCTGCCAGTATGTTGCAGCAGGCGTTGGCCGAGCTGATTAACCATCGTGTATTTCCAGAGGTGCAGGCAGAGGTGATTTCCGACCTAAGTAAGCTGCGGCCCTACCGCATTCTCAAGCTATTAAGCCATCCCCATCTGTCTGCCCCCGAGCGACAAGAAGGGTTATCGCTCTTCCGCAGCATGTTGGATGACCGAGCCGGAATTGAGGGCAGCGGCCAAGATGGTTCCGAACTCAGTACGGAAGACTTCCTACGGTTCGTCCAGAAAACTCGCGGTCAGATGACCATTGACGAGCAGCAAGAACTATTTGAGGCGGAAGCCAAGCGTCCATCCGTAGTGGCGACCTATCTAGCGGTGTATGCCCTGATTGCGCGCGGGTTTGTGGAGAATCGACCGGCATTAATCCGCCGAGCTCGTGGATACCTGGTGCGGTTAACGCAGCGGCACGACGTCAACCTAGAGCAAGCGATTTGTGCGTTGCTATTAGGGCAACCGGAAGAAGCGACCCGCCTACTGGAGCGCAGCAAGGATTCTGAGACGATCGCCAATATTCGCGAAGAAGCGGACATTTCTGGAGGCGGAGAAACCGATCTGTTGCTGGGGTTATGCCGCTATACCGAAACGTGGCTGCAGCAAGAGGTCTTCCCCGAATATCGCGATCTCGATACCAGCCAGGCGTCCTTACGGACCTATTTCGACAACCCGCAGGTGCAGCAATACTTAGACGAAATGCCGGCATCCAGCTCCGATACAGAATGGTTTGCCCGCCAGATCGAGCACGTTGCGTTGCCCAGCGTTCCGACGACTATTCGCGAGGGTACCTCCGGTATTCCCTGCCCTCCACTACGCCAAGATGTCCCCGTTCAAGAGGGGCCGATCGAAGGCTCCAACATGACCGGTATTCCTGGCGAGCTACGCCAGTCCGTGGACAGTACCCTCGCCTCTAGCTCTGCAGCAAGCGAGCTCAGCAATCTCCCCGGTCCGCCCATTCCCGGTGCAACCTACAGCACTGGAGGCGATTACACGTCTGCTGGTTTTTCTGGAACCGATACCTATACAGGGAGCGAGTACGCTAATCCCGAATATTCAAATTCTGCCCGGCAAGCATTAGACGAATTCTATCCGGTCAGCGGGCGCAACACCGATCTGTCGTACGACGAACGGTACGAGCGTGAGGAAGCGGTCGATCGCCGTCGTTACCGTCAGGGGGGAGAGGGTGCCCTATTGGGCTGGCTGTGGAAGCTTGGGGCTGCAGTTCTGGCGATTTTGGTGATAGTGTTCGGTGCCCGCGCTCTAACAGGGTTATTTGGTGGTGGCTCATTGAACACCGCTGACCGCACGGCAGAGGTGGACTCGGAGTCTGCGTCGGTCGATCCAGCGATTGTAGATAGTGAGTCCGGAAATGGTGAGCCTGGGAATGAAGCGTCTCTAGGAGAAAGCGATTCTACAGTCGCGTCAGCCCCGGTGCTGGATACGTCAGTGTTGAACGAAGCTGTAGCCCAATCCACGATCGAGGCTTGGCAAGATGCCAAACAAGAGGCTCTGGGTTCCACGAGAGATGTAGAAGCCCTAGGTCAAGTGTTGGCGGAGCCAATGCTATCTCAATGGCGCAGTCGCGCTGCTGCTCTGCAGCAAGCCAATTCCCATTACAACTACACCTTAAAAGGGGTTTCAGTTGAGGAAGTCACCGTGGCCGAAACGGGAGATTCAGGGAATGTGGTGGTTTCGATTAGCGAAGTGGCCGACTACATGTTGAACGGGGTTCGCCAGGGGGGGGCCGCGTCCTACGACAGTACCTACCGAGTTCGGTACAACTTGGTTCGCGAGGGCGATCGCTGGTTGATTGAGAGCTTTGCTACGCTGTAGCGTTTACGCCCCATTGGCGATCGGGTCAACCCTCTAAGTTCTGTACTCTACTCTGTTAGTCCGGGATCGATATCCTGAGACTGGCAGGGTAGTTTTGTGTGTGTGGTGATTTGTGGCCAGGGTTGGTAAGTTAGTCGATGTCTTGCACGCCTTTGGTGACGCTAGTGCATTCGCGAGCCTGATTGGTTGGGTGTTCCTTGCCAATGACCGTCGTATTTACCCCGGTGACCCATGGTCGATTTGCTGCGCAATGTGCCGCTCGGAACCTATCTAGAATTTCCGCAAACGTGGCTGCATCGGTTGGACCCGAGGGTCAAGTTTGTGTGGCTGATCACGATCTTGGTCAATCCTATTTTGGCCAACAGCTGGTGGCGGTTGACCATTGTTGCGTTTACCATTCTGCTGACTTGGACCGCTCCATTGCCCTGGAGGGTGTGGCGGCGACAGTTGTTAGTGGTGGCAGCGCTGGCTGTGTTTGCGATCGCCCTGACGGCGTTTGCCCCCGATGCGTTGGGGGTAGGCTCGGTTTCCGTTCGTCCCGGTGCCGATATGGGGTATGGGTTCCCCGTCCTGATTGAGTCGGAGACCTCGTCGGACGAGGATAGTTCATCTGGGGAGATACCTAATGGCGAGAGAGCAGGGCAATCGATCTCCAGAAATGATGACGCTTCGGAGCAGTTTTCGGAGTGGACTGGTTTGCCTACTCCCACGGGCTACCGCTATCAGTTATTGGAGACTCCATCGATATTGGGGCGCAAATTTCAGGTGACTCGACGATCGCTCTCTGTGGCCGTGCGGTTGGGAACGCTGATTTTTACGTTGCTCTACAGTACGGCGCTGTTTTTGTTGACCACATCTCCCGAGGAAATTGCCGAGGCGATCGCGTTTTTCGCCAGCCCCTTACGGTGGCTGAACGTTCCGGTGACTGAAGTAGTGCTGGCCTTGACGCTATCCCTTCGCTTTTTACCGCTGGTGCTGGAGGAAGTGCAAAACATCATTCGAGCGGTGAATACCCGCGACATTCACTGGCAATCGCTGGGGTTTAAGGGAGCAGCTCAGTTAGGGCTGTCGATGGTGGAGCGCATCCTACAAAATTTACTGCTGCGGGCCGAGCAAACAGCCTCTGCCATGCAAGTACGCGGATACATGGGGGCCGAGCATGCGGTTCGGTGGCACGTACTCAAGATGTCGTGGCTGGACTGGTTGGTGTTGGTCGGGGTACCGCTATTCTGGGCCAGCCGATTTATGTTCTTTTGATGAGAGGTCTAACGGGCAGCTACGCACTATAAACCTTGACTCCCGCTTCAGTAAAGACGGAGGGCGCACTTGTTTGTGTCTTTGAAGGAGCGTTTGAAGCGGCGAAACCGGGTGAGGTGGAGTCAAGTTCGCACGTCCATTCGGATGCCAATGAAGGAGCCGGTATGGGGGCCGGTGTGGTCTCTCCACCGGGTAGGCAAAACGCGACCATATACTCGTGCCGATCGCTGCTGTACCGCAATCCGAACTGTCGGATATCCTGCCCTTGTTCGAGCTGCAGCACCTCATAGCGATCGGTGTGGTTGAGGATGCGCTGGCGCAAGCGGATGCAGTGCTGATGAAAAGCAAATAGGTGCTGGTGACTCCCCTCTGACTTGAGCTGAAGGTTAAGGCGCGATCGCTCGAAGCCAAGGGAACGTTGTGGATCGAGCCACTCGAAATGACCGTCGTGTTCCACCTCCTGTGGGCGACCGTTGCGCACTCCATCAATCACGACCGGATCGCTGTAGTCCGTAAAGAAGTAGAACGGAGCCGTTTCTCCATATTCTTCTCCCATAAACAGCAGGGGAGTGTATGGAGACAGCAACAACAGGCCAGCGACTAAGCGTTGTACGGGAGGAGACAGGCGGGGGTTGAGGCGCAGGCCGTCGGGGCGGTTGCCGACGCGATCGTGGTTGAGGGCAAATACGACCGATTGCTCGGGAGGTAATGCAGGGGGATTGGGGAGACCGCGCTTGTGGCCGGAAAAGTGAGAGTACTGTCCGGAAAACACGAAGGGATGCTGGAAGCTTTGAACGACTTGGGCGACGGTGCCGAAGTCTTGGTAGTGGGCTTGGCGATCGCCGCATAAATAGGCATACAGCGCGTTGTGGAAATCATCGGTCCATTGGGCCGCCATGCCATAGCCACCTCGTTTGGGAGGAAGTACATAGCGGGCTTCGTTGGTGGCGGATTCGGCAATCAAATGCAGCGGTCGACCTAGCTCTACCGCGAGGGAATCGACGCGCTCCTGCATGTCTTGCAGTAGGTGAACGGGGCTGGTGTCGACAATGCAATCGACAGCATCTAGCCGCAGCCCATCCAAGTGAAACTCCGACAACCAATACAGAACATTGGCAATAAAAAACTCTCGGACTGGTTCGCAGTGATGGCCATCCCAATTCAACGCGGGGCCCCAGGGCGTCCGTCGATCGTGGCTGAAGTAATGGGCTAACCCCCACAGGTAATTGCCTTCGTTGCCCAGATGGTTGTAGACCACGTCGAGGAAAACGGCCAATCCCTGTTGGTGGCAAGCATCGACCAGTTTCTGAAGTTGCGCAGGACCACCGTAGCTGTGCTGCACGGCATACAGGAACGTGCCGTCGTATCCCCAATTGCGATCGCCCGGAAACTGAGCCACTGGCATCAGTTCCACTACCGTTACACCCAGTTCGATTAAGTGGGGAAGTAATGCGATCGCGCTCTCAAAGGTTCCTTCCGGAGTCGCTGTCCCCACGTGCAATTCGTAAATAATGCAGTCACGCAGGGAAATTCCAGACCAGCGATCGTCCGTCCAACTGTAGCTATCTGGATCGAACAGGGCAGAAGGGGCATGGACTCCCTGAGGTTGCCAGCGGGAAGCCGGATCGGGACGGGAGCAATCGTCAATGTAGTAGCGGTAGCGGGTGCCTGCGGGAAGCTGGGGAACGCGGGTGGTTAAATAGCCGCAACGGGGGGAGGGGAGATGATTGACGGAGGTTGGGTCGGTAGCGTGAAGCCGCTGCAGGGGGAGGCGTTGGGAGGGGCGATCGTATCCGTCGGGCCACAGTTCCAGTTCTATATGCTGGGCCTCGGGAACCCATATCTGAAAGTCCCAATCGCGCAGGCGTTCCGCGACCGTTTCCCGCGTGGGGATGGCTCCCTGCAACGGTAAATTCAGAGAACCGGAGGTTGGAAGCGGAGACACAGGCATAGATGGTGCTTTGGGCAATAGTGTTTTTGGACACTGTGTTGAATGAGTCATTGTCTTGTCTCAACACTTGTCTTGTCCCAACACCAGTAAGGAGCCTAGCGCGATTCTATATTCATGTCCGTTTATGTCAGGAGATGAAAAGGTTTCATATGGTTGAAGGCTTTTCGACGGTGTCGCAAAATTGCGCAAAGGCATTGAAGGATTCTGGTCGCAACTGCGCTCTTGGTTGAGACCCCATCGAGGTATCTCACAAGAAAGCCTGCCTCTGTATCTAGGATTCTTTGAGTTCGTTCACAATGCCACAAAAAGAGGCAAAGCCTTGCTCGGCAACTTGTTGGAGACTTTACTGATCACCTCCCCGTAATCCATATTGAGCCTAACAGCTGCAAATCGATCTGCATCCTTTTCAACTTGATTCTACAGATCGCCTCTCAATTTTGACAGATTCTTTTTTTCTTGTTTTGGTTTTGCTTCTTCTAACAGTAGGGGGAGGTACTTCATTCGCTTGTAGACCTATTAAATAGGCAATGGTGAGAGTATGGCCAGGTTCTTCCATCTGAGTTAATATAAGGCCAAATATTGCTGTTGAAATTAAATAGAATTTAGCAAGATCGGTCTTGCACAGCTTTTGAAATACAATTACGCCCAAATATACATAGACCCCTAATCCGAGGAAGCCGAAATCTCCCCAAATACCTGCCCAAGTAAATAACGGGAAAAAAACTGTGGATTGCTGTGCAATCCAGCCATCCCTAACCACATTAAATACCTCACTAGACGCTGGATGAATAGTTGCACCTAGTGGCAACAATAGCGAGGAATACTTCTCTAACATCCACCCACCTAAACGACTAACGCTGTGTCCCGGACCAATCCCAAACAGCCAATGCAAGGGACTCGAAAAATAGGACCCTACAATCGGAAACGCAGCTAATTTAGTTTGAACTCCTTCTCCATCAATGCTAAATATTCCTTCTCTTGAGATCCAGTTTCTATATGCATTAAAAATCTCTAGATCTAAATTATTATATGCCCAGAATATCCCTACTAATATCGGACATACAATTATGGCGTACTTAAACAATCTCCTAGGCTCTTTAATTTTTGATGAAATCATAACCAGTACAGATAAGCCTAGTGCTAAGAACA
>JBCBVA010000086.1:0-16098 GCA_039817825.1 Cyanobacteria bacterium J06642_12
GGCGCGAGCGGGGATGCGATCGCCATTCAGCCATTGACTGGTCTCAGTCTCCAGATGGCGGCAGTACTGGGCCAATGCAACGGCTCCCAGTGCCATGGCGCTCGATTTGAGCGTATGCGCAGCTCGGTGTAACTCTGGATAAGCTTGCGCTTGCAGGGCTGAACTCATTACCGTCACCAGCTCGTGACTGGATGCAACAAAGCTATCGACCGTTTGCCAAATGAACCCTACGCTGCCCCCGGATAGTTCGAATAGCTCGTGGAGCGGGGCGGGATCGACCGAACGCTTTCGGGGCGTGTTGAGATTTGGAGGGGTGAGCGGAAGGGATTGTGCTGGTGGGGGATTCTCGGGGGACAGATTCTCGGAGGATAAAGTCTCGGGGGATTCTACGCGTCCGATTGCCCTTGCCAACTGGTCCAGTTGAATCGGTTTGCTGACAAAATCATTCATTCCATCCGCAATACAACGCTCCCGAAACTCTGCCTGCGCACTGGCTGTCATGGCCACAATCCACGGTTGCTTCGGGGTCGAAACGCGATCGCGGATCTGCCGAGTTGCTTCTAACCCATCCATTTCGGGCATGTAGATATCCATCAACAGCACGTCGTAGTGTTGGCGAGACACCGCTTCGATCGCCTCCAAGCCATTGTTGGCAATGTCGGCTCGATAGCCCAATTTCTCCAACATTAAGCAGGCCACCTTCTGATTGATGCTGTGATCCTCCACCAGCAAAATGCTGAGGGGGGGAGATTGACCGGGCTGGCGAACGTTCCATGCTGGTTTGGGATCGAAGAAATCCAAGGCAAATCCCGTTTTCAGAATGGTGTCCAGTAGCGCTGCTAGATGAATCCGCTTGATGGGCTTGGTTAACTGAGAAACAAACAATTCTCGGCTGGTCAACGTTTGAGCTTCAACCGATACCATCACAACCAGTGGTGTTGGCTCGTGCTCGGGTATCTGTTGAATCTGGCGAGCTAGCTCGGTGCCGCCCATCTCGGGCATATCGCGATCGATCAGCGCCAGATCGAATGGGTCGCAATTCTTCTGGAGGATGGCGATCGCTTCCGCCCCCGAGCTGGCTGTTTCTACATCTAGGCCGTATCTCTGCAAGCGTGTCGCCAGCGCAGTCCGACTGGTGTCACTGTCATCCACGATTAACACTCGCTGTCCCAATGACTCTGGTGACTCATGCATGGCCCCAGCCATAGCAGAGCTGTCCGTTCGGGTTCGGAGCGTGAAGTGAAACGTAGACCCGCGACCGAGCTCGCTATCCACCCCGATCGAGCCCCCCATTAGTTCGCACAACCGCTTGCAAATTGCCAGTCCCAACCCCGACCCACCGTACTGTCGCGTGGTGGAGGCATCGGTCTGACTGAAGGCTTTGAACAGCCTGTGCTGGCGATCGATCGGGATGCCAATGCCCGTATCCCGTACGGAAAACGCTAAGTCTAGCTCGCCTGTCTTGTCCTGAAGCTCCCTAGTTTTCTGCCGTTCTCTAACATCCAGCGAAAGGGTCACCTCCCCCCGTTCCGTAAACTTGATGGCATTCCCCACCAAATTCACCAAGATTTGCCGCAGGCGAGTCACATCCCCCACCACGTAGGCCGGTATGTCGGGAGGAATCATGGCAATGACTTCTAGCCCTTTCTTCGCAGCCAGAGGAGCCAGCAGATCCAGCGTGTCTTCGATACACTGCTCGATCGCAAAGGGCTGCTGCTCAAGCTCTAACTGCCCCGATTCAATTTTGGAAAAATCGAGAATGTCGTTGATGACTGTCAGGAGAGCGTCGCCACTGGTGCGAATGGTTCGGACAAAGTCCTGCTGGCGTTCCGTCAGCTCCGTGTCTAGCAACAGGCTGGTCATGCCGATGACCGCATTCATGGGGGTGCGGATTTCGTGGCTCATCACCGCTAAAAATTCGCTTTTGGCTCGATTCGCCGTTTCCGCTTGCTGTCGAGCCAGATCGGCTTCCTCCAGCAACTGAGCTTGGGCGAGGGCAATCCCCACCTGCGAGGCAATCTCTTCTACGAACTCAATTTCGTCGGGAGTCCACTCCCGAAATCTGTTGCACTGCTGCAACACCATAATTCCGTTGGGGCGATCTCGGTAACTGGTGCGAGCCGCCAGCATGGACTTGATCCCCACGCTTTGGCAAAACGGAGCCATTGAGATCGAGATTGGATCGTCAAATACGTTGGCAATCGGTACGGCAGACTCGCGAGCCAGGACGGTTTGAGCGTGGGGATTGCCCTCGACGGGGATCGCCCTGTCGCTCATGGATGGAGTGCAAGCTGAGAGGTACTCTGCCATGCAGGGGAGCTGGCGCACGGGATCGGTTTCGTAGCTGTGGACGTGGCAGCGATCGACTCCAAACATTGTCCCCAACCGGGTAACGGTGGTCTGCAGGATCGTGCCGGAATCGAGGCTGCGGCGAATGTCTTGGGTCAGTTCTCGCAATAGTTGAGTGCGCTGGTATTGATGCTCTAACCGCTCCTCTACCTGCTGGCGCTCGAGCTCCACCCCCACCCACTGGGCCATCAACTGCAGCAACTCCCGCTCGAATCGGCTGAAAGCAGTCGAACGGGGGGTGAGACTATAAAAATTTAGGGTGCCGTAGGGGATGCCTTCGACCGTGACAGGAGTACCGAAATAGGTGGCAAACGACGGATTGGTCTCGCCGTTGAGATCGCAGGCCTGCTCCAACCCCACCGGTTTGTTTGCACGTAGGGTTTCCTGACAGTATGCCAGCGCCACATCCAAGCTATTGCCATCAATGACCGCCCCATTGGGTTCCACAGAGGCGATCGCCGTATGTCGGTCGCCAGACAGTCGAAATAGAATCCCGCTTTCCAGATCGAAGCGGCGGCAGCCCATCTCCAGCAATAGCTGCAGGCGTTCGGTGAAGGTGCGCTCGGACGCAGCAGCGATCGCGTACAGATCGCGGATGGCCGACTCGCGCTCCTGCAGTTCCAGCTGAGCCCGCTTGAGAGGGGTAATGTCTCGTGCCGTTCCTTCGTAATAAAGAATGGCTCCGCTGGGGTCGCACACGCTGCGGGCACTTTCCGAAATCCACAAGCGATCGCCGGTTTTGGCGATCATCTCTGCTTCAAAATTGCTGACGCTGCCATCGCGATCGAGCAACCGCAACAGCTCCGCTCGCTGTCTGGGGTCGGCATAGAGCTGGCGGCTTATATCGTTCACCTCTACCATCAGCTCTCGGGGTGAGTCGTAGCCGAGCATGGTAGCAAGAGCTTGATTGGCGCTGAAGTAGCGACCTTCCGGCGAGGTTTGAAAAATCCCTTCAATGGAGCGATCGACAATCTCGCGGTAGTTCTGGATGGCGGTTTCCAGCGATCGCTCCTTTCGCCTGCGTTCGCCGTTGGAACGGCATGTCCACACCGTATCGCCATCCGGCAACAATACAACAGACAGATCTAGCTCGATAGGACTGCCATTGGCTTGACGACCTACTGCTTCCCCCTGCCATGTACCCTCTCGATGTAAGTGCGGCCATACTTGGATCTCAAATCGGCGGCGTTCATCTGGAGCCAGTAGTACTCTCCAGCTAATGTCTGGGAGTTCGCGATCGATGGCCAAGCCAAATAGTTGTTGTCCGGCAGGATTAATGAAAACGAGTAGACCTTGATTGTCCGCGATCGCTATCCCGTCCGCCGCTGCCTCTAACGCTAACGATTTCAATCGCGCTTCAGTACGCCCTTCACCCATCAGCGAAGACCACACCGATCGCAGGCGACGAGGGTTTGGCTGAGGGTTAGAGTCTGTCATGGTACCAGTTGATCGTTCGTGACACAGGTATAGCAGTGGCCATACCACTGCGGACATTTCGGCTATGCCCATTCCTGACTGTGTATAGAAATCTTTGTCCTGACTGAAATGGCAAGCGCTATAGTTTCGAATGCGGCAGAGCGGAGAGGGAAGCGAAGCCACCTGTTCTAGCAGGGCTAAGTAATAAGTGTGAGCAATCAGCCTAGGATTTTACCTGTAGCTATATGTCTATTCCTAAGAAATCGTCACAGCCTCCTATTTCTTGCGAGGCTACTATTCAAACTATAGAAAAGCTTATTTTGTATGCTTTTAAAAATATGATTATTGGCGTATGACATATATTCGCAAGTGCCAACATTCTAGAAACGTATATACTAAGTCCATATCATCCATGCCGCCCTCAAAACAACGCATATGCCAATGGAATCAATAAGGCGTA
This sequence comes from Cyanobacteria bacterium J06642_12, assembly GCA_039817825.1. Lineage (GTDB taxonomy): Bacteria > Cyanobacteriota > Cyanobacteriia > Thermostichales > PCC-7336 > PCC-7336. The sequence continues at coordinate 4,226 of JBCBVA010000086.1, forward strand.
TTTGATTTCAATACAGACCTTAATTGCTAATTAGATTCTCTCTTGAAGAGACAAATCGGTGGCAGAGTTAGAGAGTGGTGTATTTTCAATATTTGTAGAAACCTGTTGGTTTGTAAGTGAGGCTAATTTCGTGCAGATTAAATTCACTGTGGCTAATGTTTCTAGTTTGGCCGCTGATTGTTCAATTCGATCTGTCTTCTTCTGGATATCGGCACAGACAATTTCTTCGAAGTCATGTTTGAGTTGATATATCAATTCTAAGATTTTTCTGATAGGTTGAGTAATATCTGCTTGTGAATGTGCAACGGTATCTTCTGAAAGGTCTTGTAGGTTCTTTCCTAATGTATTGATGGTATCTCTCTGAAGCTTGGAAAAATCCTCGATGGCGTCATATTGCCTCTTGATGCGCAGCATAGATTGGACTCTGGCACGTAGTTCTAAACTGTTAACGGGCTTGCTAATAAAATCGTTGGCGCCCGCTTCCAAGCATCGAGCTAGGTCTTGCTTAGATCTTAATGCCGTGACCATAACGATCGGTATCATACTCCATTGATTGTTTGCTTTGATTTGTTGGCAAACTTCAACTCCATCCAAGCCTGGCATCATGACGTCAAGTAAAATTACGTCAGGTTTAAATGTCTCTAGAAAACCAAATGCTTCATGGCCACTAGAAACATAATCTAACCGATAATCTTGATGGCTCAAGAGAGCCTCAATGACATCAAAATTATCTGGCTCATCATCCACAACTAAAATTGAAGGAAGAGTCATTTCGTTATCTCCTGATGGACAAGCAATTTTTGAATAGTGTTGGCCAGCTCATTCAACTTGACTGGTTTGCTAAGGTAGTCAGTCGCACCAGCAGCTAAGCAACGCTCGCGATCGCCTTTCATGGCTAAAGCTGTCAACGCAATAATCGGGGTCTGAATAGAATCGGGAGGAGAACGAAGTTCCTGCATAGCTTCCAATCCATCAATTTCTGGCATTTGAATATCCATCAAAATTACATCAGGGTTATCGGAGCGAGCTTTGGCAATTGCTTCACGTCCATTTCTCGCTAACGTAATCTGATAGCCTTTGGCTTTCAGATAACTAGATACCGTCCTGATATTGGCGTCGTTGTCTTCTGCTAGAAGCACTAAAGGTGAAGTATTGCTTAGATTTATAGCAGGTAGATCGGCACTACTTTCTTTGGGAATGGCGGTTTTTGTAGAGGCTGGTAAAGGAGTATAGGGCAAATCAATTGTGAAACAACTGCCTACCCCTACTTGGCTGCTAAGCCCCACCTGCCCACCGTGCAATTCGACAATACGTTTCACTAAAGCCAGTCCCAAACCTGTTCCCTGATATTGCCGATTCAAAGCACTATCAATTTGAATAAACGGCTGAAAGAGTTGATTCATATGTTCTGCAGGAATTCCGATGCCAGTATCCTTGACAGATAATCGTACGCAATGGTGGGGAGGAGAGATCGTTGAGTCAAGGCCAGCAATTGATTGTTGAACGCTCGCCGTGAGAGTAATGTGCCCTCCTTCCGGTGTAAATTTGACAGCATTGTTGAGTAGATTGATCAGAACCTGGCGCATTCGCCGTTGATCGATTGCCAGATTGGGTAGATTGAGTGGCAACACGACTTCCAGCTGAATTCGTTTCTTTTGAGCCTGTTGCTTGATGAAGGGAAGGCTCGATTGACAGAGGGGCTCGATCTCAGTGGATTCTAAATCGAGCTCAATTTGACCGGATTCAATCTTTGCGACATCCAAAATGTCATTGATTAACTCCAACAGGTGATTCCCGCTGCGTTCAATAGTTCTGAGTGCATTGATCTGTGCTGTATTGATTTGTCCAAATGCTTCTTCTTGAAGACCTTCTGACATCCCCAAAATAGCGTTAAGGGGGGTACGCAGTTCATGGCTCATATTTGCCAGGAATTCATCCTTTAATCGAGTGGCTCGGGCAAGCTCCTCATTCGTTCTTTGAAGTTGTTCTTCGGCATATTTGCGAGCGCTAATATCGCGATTGGTGCCCATCACACCAATCACTTCACCCTTTAAGTTACGCAGAGGTAATTTATTGGTTTCTAACCACAGTAGATTTCCATCCGCTTGTATTTGGGTTTCGATCGTCTCTAGTTTTGCTGTGCCTGAGTCCATGACTTGCCGATCGTCAGCTCGATAAACATCGGCTTCCTCTTCTCCCCAGGGCATATCGTAATCAGTTTTACCAACGATATCTTCAATGGATGTTAATCCGACATCTCGCAAAAAATTTCGATTACATCCCAAATAAACAGAGTTCAAATCTTTCCAAAATACAGATAATGGAAATGTATCGAGGACGGTTTGTAGAAATTTCCGTGATCCATAGATTGCTTTCTCCGCTTTTTTACGCTCGGTGATATCCCGTAAGATGGCCTGAACGATCTTTTCTCCCTGAATTTCAATCACTGAGGCTGACACATCAACGGGAATAATTTGACCGTATTTATTCCGGAAGCCCACATCCAACATCTGCGATAGCTGCTGATTGGTGACTTGTTCGTACGCTGGCATAACTTTGGATAGGTCTTCTGGCCGGTGTAAGGCAGACACATGCATCGAGGTCAGCTCATCTCGGTGGTAACCCAGCATGACTTCTGCTCGATGGTTGACTTCCAAGATGCTTCCGTACCGATTGGTCAGGATAATCGCATCGCCAGCTCCGTCCATCAAGGCGCGATAATGAAGCTCTCGCTTTTTCAGATCGCTTGTACGACAGGCGACGATAACTTCTAATTCTTGGTTCAGTTGTTCGAGAGATACAGTAGTTCGCTGGCGTTCAAGCTCTGCGGCAGCCCGGGCAGCAAAGACGCGGAGAATTTGTTCTGCCCGTTGCGGATTTCGGATAGGCTCTTTGTCTAGAATGCACAAATTGCCAATGGTACTGCCTTGGGTATCGTGCAGAGCAATACCTAAGTAGCTTTCTGCACTCTCAAGCCAATTTGAGAGCTTGGGAAATTGTTCCTGAACGGAGCGCTCGCAAAAAAAACTACCTGCCTCTAACGAGCAGTCACAAGGGGTGTTCTTGGAGTGATAGGTTGCGTTTGGTTGCAGGGCTCCATTTGCCCAAAACGCGAGGGTATTCAGTGAGTCATCATTTTTTTCGGTCACGACAGCGTAAGAAATATCCAAAGCGCTAGCGATATGACTGACTAATGCGGGGAAAAAGTCCTCACCTGTCGTTGCCGCTGTGCCTGCAATCAAGTTCTGCAGGGCTGCTTCGGTCTGTTTTCGATCGGTGATATCCGTAAGGGTACCAACGTAGCCGATCGCTTGCCCACGCCCATCCCGTTCGACAACCACTTGACCGTAAACCCAACTCATCGAGCCATCGGGGCGTTGAATGCAAAACTCCATTTGGAAGAGACTGTTTTCTCGAATCGATTTAGCCCACTCGGCATCGACACTGGAACGCTCGTCACAGTACACAATGTCCTTCCATTGCTTGCCTATGGTGGCCTCTGGAGAGAGGCCTGTGAGCTGGCTCCAGCGGCTATTGACATACGTACAAAGCCCCTCCGTATCAGTCCGAAAAATAACCACAGGGACCGCTGCGGCCAATGACACATAGCGTTGCTCGCTCTCCCGTTGTGAGGCTTGAGCCTGTTGCCTGGCCCTCAGTTCAACCGTCAACTGTTGGTAGGTGGTGGCTTGCTGAATCGCGATCGCCAGCTGTACCGATAACGCCTGCAGAAGGTCTACATCGTCCGCTTCCCAGTCCCTTGGCCCGTCGCTCTCGGTGACGTTGAGCAAGCCCCACAGGCGATCTCCACACATTAACGGCGTCACAATTTTGGCGCGGGTGTGGAGGCGGATCAGCATCTCTCGATGGCAGACTGACAGATTGGCCTTGTCGATATCCGATACGACATGAATGCGCCCCTGGCGATACAGCTCCGCCATGTTTTGATTGAAGCAGGTGTCGTTCACTCGCTCGCCAATTAGAGACAGGGGCGAGTCAGTGGATTCTGCCACGGCAATACTCTGCCAATTTGCTTCAAACCGCCAAATATTGACGCGATCGCAATTCAATACTTGCCGAACTTTTTCGACCGTAGTATCCAAAATTGAGCGCAAGCTCAGTGACGAGCGGATTTGCGTGGCTAGCTCCGCAAGTAGTTTCTCCCGCTCCACTTTGATCTTAAGAGCGGCGGTTCGAACGTCTACCTCTCGCTCCAGCTCAGCAGCGCGACTCTCCAGCAGTGCGACATTATCCGCCTCTAGTCGCACCACCTTTTGCCCCAGGCCTTCCGCAAGTTTGTATAGCTCTAGAGGATTGAGGATTTGCAGAACACTACTCTGGGTGACGATACCCAATAGCTCTCCGTGCTTTCCGGTCACCACTAATCGACGGATGAAGTGCCGCTCCATAAGCTGTTGAACGGCAAACAGCGACTCCTCTGGAGAAATGGCGAATGTTGGAGAACTCATTACGACTTGAGCCTGACAGCTTTCTAATGTCAACCCCAATGCCTGAAATTGCACTAGATCCCGTTCGGTCAAGATTCCAATTGGAATTTGTAGTGCGTCATCATTGCTGTCACTAGGTTCTACGACCACCACCGAACTAACCTGGTGGGTTGCCATTAGTTGCGCGATCTCCAATAGCTGGGAGTTTGGTGAAGCGCAAACTACCTCACGGGTCATAACGTCCTCTACCTGACGTAGCCGCAAGAGGTCGATCGCTCGGGACGATTGCTGCAAACTTTCGTAGGTCACCAACCCCAGTAGCCGATCCTGTCGGTCCATAATGGGCAAATGGCGAATGCGGTGGTGTTGTAGCAGGTTAATGGTACGAAACAAATCGGTGAAAGCAGCCTCGTACAAGGTAATGACGGGGCTAACCATGACCTGTCGAATAGATAAGCAATCCAGGGGTTGCTGCTGGGCACTCAAACGCACCACGTCCCGCTCTGTCAGGATGCCGACCACGCCCCTATCTTCGACCACCAATACGCAGCTCGATCGCGCTTCGAGATGAGCACCATCGAGATGTCCGGCTGTATTCGCGATAGAACAATGCGATCTCACGCCACTCATTTGAGCAATCGCATCCATTACTGTTGCGTCGGGGGAAACGACTGAGGGATCCAACACGATCGCTGACTTCAGTTCCGATGGGATGAGAGCTGTGGTGCGAGAGGACATAGAATTGCAAACAAGCGATCTACTCTTAAAACTTCCCTCGATCTATAGATAAATAACCCCACTCAAACAAAATGACCGATGGCTCTATATCAATTGATTCAACTATCAAACATGTAGTCAAGATTGTAAAACAACGTTCAGATATTGGTGATTCCAACTATGTGCGGTCACGCATGCCTACTTGGAAGACTAGAAGAAAGTGATAGTAAAGTTCGAGAAGGATCGGTAAAATTAGCTAGATACGATCGCGTGATTTTGAATGATCGAGCCTGCGGATAGCCCACTGGCCAATTAACTTACTTGTGCTACGTAGCTCTTGCGGCTGTGTATGGTGGGTCTACCGAATAATTGCAAGATATAGCGGCAAATTATTCAAATATTTAATTGCCAACATTCATTCAATGAATCTATCTAATAGCTTGGCATTATTCTGAAAATAGAGAGCATTGCAGGAAAGGTGCTGTGTCGCAAAATATTCTCTGACTTGCATGATGTTCCAAAACCCATTTGGGGATTCTGTTAAATAATCCTGCCAAAGTAGAGTCCCTTTTTGTCTTTCTTGGAATTTTCTCCCTGCTAGAACTTGGTACTAGGCGATGTGGTGCGATCGAACGAGCGTACCACATCGCACCAATGCCGATCGGGCTGAGTGAGGATAGCCTTGACTGCAGAGTCGCATTTGACGCCGATTGTTCCAGACGCGAGCGGAATTTCTCTCTCGTTTCCCGATGTTCGAGCAACGTAATGCTGGCTAGCAGCGGTGTGGGAGTGAGGTAGTGAACACGAATAGTAGTGGGCTAGGATCGATACCGAGAGTCTTGGTAGCAGCATTGCTATGGATGTATGCCCCCAAAACATCGGCATTTACGCTGCTGGAGGAACACGGGCTGGTGAACCAGCAGGACTCGACCGGCCTGCCAAATCCGGAAGGGGGGATGGTGCAGGATTGGAATACCATTCAACTGTCCCCAGGCGATCGGATCGAGCTGACCGTCCCGGCAGACACAGAGGCATTATTCTCCGGCCCCTACGAAATCGAACGGGACGGAACCATTCACATTCCTTTTGTTGGCCCCGTCAGCGTACGAGGGCTGACGCTAACTGAGGTGGAATCGCTGCTGGTGCAAACCTTTGAAACGCAGGAGCTGTTTTTACCGGGGGTGGTGGCCAGCGTACGAGTGCTCAATTACGGACCGGCTACCGTTCACATTTCTGGGGCCGTCTTCGATCCGGGAACGGCGATCGTCAACCAGCCTCCTCTAGAAGTGTTGACCGGTGGTCAGGATTCCATCGCCCAAATTCCTGGCGACGCTCCGCGCAGGTTGCTGACGGATGCTATCCGAGCGGCAGGAGGGATTACTCCAGTGGCCGATCTGAGTGACGTTCGGTTAATTCGCGGTTCTCACACCCAGACGGTCGATTTGCGGGGGGTGTTTGACGGCACTCCCTTCGAGAATCCGTTCGTGTTTGAGGGCGATCGCATCGTCGTTCCCGAGCAAGAGTTTGTAGCCGACTACGTGCGCCCCTCTCCGCTCACTCCTCCCACCGTTCAGGTGTTTATTTCTGCGACTACCGTCCCTGCCACCACCAACAGCCAGGCCAACGGAGAGGGGGTGTTGGAATTTCCTTACGGCTCCCATTTCAGCCAGGCCCTCGGGCCTGCCAACTGTCTGGGGGGTACCTCTGCCACCAATTCCCGCCGCAGTGCTGTCCTGGTGAGAACCAATCGCCACACCGGGGAAGTGTTTGCCCTCGATCGGCGTGTGGAACATTTGGCACGCGATTCACATGCGGCTGACGAGAATCCATTTTTAATGCCGGGGGACTTGGTGGCCTGCTACGACTCGGCCGTGACCAATTTCAGTGACGTGCTGCGCATTGTGGGGCAAGTGATTTTGCCCATCGGATTGTTTTGGAGTCGCTAGTGGTGAACGGTCGCAGACTGCTATATGTGTTGACCTTGCTGGCGGCCAACGGACTGGTCTGGCTGGCGGCATTCCTCTATCTGATTTCAGAGCCTACCTATTCCAGTGGGTTGACGGTATCTCTACCACCCGCCTCTCCTCGCTCCGACATCAGCGTGGCCGACATTGGTCAGGCTCAACTCGACACCGGCAATTCCTTCGGCCTGGTCACCCTCGATCCGCGCGAAAGTTACAAGCTTCTATCCATGTCTGCTCCAGTGCTGGAGGTGGTTGCAACCGAGCTGGATGTGGAGCCGGGACTGCTGGAAAAACAAGTGGATGTGGTCTTGCCCCCCAATACCAATCTGATTCAGTTCGAGGTGCAGGGCTCCAGTTCGGAAGCAGCGAGTGACGGGGCAGAAGCGCTCTACCGTGCTTTTCTCGATCGCGTCAATCATCTCAGGAGCGAGGAAATTGCCCTACGCAATCGCATCGCCCAAGAGTTTTTGTCTGAGAAGATCGAAGAGTTGAATCAGGCGGAGGCGGAACTGGCCAACTTTCGGGCGGAGTCGGGGCTGGTGTCGCTGGAACAACTCGATCGGATCGCTGACACTCTTGAATCGTTGCGCAGTCAGCGGGCCGATGTCAGTGCTCGTCTAGCCAGTGCCGGTACCCGCCAGCAGCAACTGTCCGCCACATTGGAGCTGTCTCCCACAGAGGCTAATCGAGCCTTTTTGCTGCAGGGAGATCGTGCCTTTCGAGCCACCCTTTCGGCTCTGGGGGACATGCAGTCGCAGCTGGCGGAGTTGACGGCAACGCGGGGACGCAATCATCCCAGTGTGCTGGCCCAGCAGGCAGAATTAACGGCTGCCCGACAATCGCTAGAGCAGTCATTCGGGCAACCGGTCAGCGATCGCACCCTGCAATTGTTTTCGCTGCCGGACGATGGCAGTCAGCGGGAAGCGCTGCTGTCGGAGTTAATCGAAGCGGATGCCAGTGCCAGAGGTCTGGCCGCTCAGGTGGCGGAGCTGGACGAGCAGATTGCCGCCCTGATTCAGCGGCAGGCGGATTTGAACCGCCGGGGGGAAGAGCTGGTGGAATTGGATCAGCGGGCGCAAACCCTGCGGGTGGTGCTGTCGTCTACCACGGGAGCATTAGCCATTCGCGAAACAGATGTCACTGCCACCTATCCACTCGTGCAGTTGGTTATTCCCCCCTCGCTACCCGAGAAACCCATCAGTCCTCGCAAAAGCTATGCCGTTGTCGGTGCTGTCTTCGGCTCTCTGTTGGTCTCTCTAGCCATCACGCTGCTGTACACCCAACGGCGAGGCATTATCGGACTGTTGGGGAATGCTGTACAGGCAGAGCTTCCGCCCTCCGAACTGACGGCGTCCGGGGAGGCAGAGCAACTCCCCGATCGCGTTCGCTAGCAACTATGCCAACCCCTATCACCCGATTGCTGGCTGGATTGTCTGCGTTCGAAGACGTGCGACCGTGCAACATCTTGGAAGCAGCAGTCTTTTGGCCGATCTCTCTGATCTATCCCATTTGGTTTGTTGGTGGTCTTTACCTGGTGGGCTCGGTGCTGGGATGGTTATTGGGAGTCATCCTGCTGCTGCGCATCCTGCGCACGGGACGCAATCCGATCACTCCTTCGATGTGGGTGTGGGTGGCGGGAGTCATCGCGATCGCTGCCACGTTATTCATGGCCCACAACGGGTACGGACGCGGCACCGGCACGCTGGTCAAAAGCGCCATTAGCTGGGGGCGAACCTGGGCCTTGCTCCCCCTGTATTTGATGGCGGGTTGCTTGCCCATTCGACCGCAAATTCTCTATCGCGGAGCAGCGATCGCCTGTGGGTGGACGCTGGCATTACTCCCCCCCTTTCTAGCCCTGAAGGCCATTCACTTTCGCGAAATTTGGTTCACCTCTCCCCTCAGGGTTGTGGGCGGGCCGAATGCCCTCAGCTTTTTTCAGATCGGAGTCTACAGCAGCGAAGATCACGGTGCCGGAGAACTGCGCTGGAAGCTGTTTGCCCCCTGGTCGCCGGCGTTGGGGTTGATCGGGGTGTGCTTTTTTATGTTCGCACTGCAAGAAAGGGGAAAGTGGCGCTGGATTGGTATTGCTGGGTCGCTGGTTATGGTGCTGCTGTCAGGGTCCCGCTTATCTCTCGTCTGTTTGCCATTCGTGCTGGTGTCGTCCTGGTGTCTGCAAAACTTGCAGCGACCGATGTTTTTATTAGGGGCCGGGGTGGCCAGCGTGTTGGGGGGAATCGGAGCCGATCGAGTTCTGTCGTTTTTGTCTGACTTTTATCGAGATTTTAAGGCGCGGCGGGCGGGCAGTTCGCAGGTGCGCGAGGGACTGCAAGACATCGCTCTATTTCGCTGGCAGGAGGCTCCCATTTGGGGGCATGGTCAGGTGGAAGGGGGACCGATTACGGTGGCCTATATGCCGATCGGTTCCCATCACACGTGGTTTGGCGTGCTGTTCGTACACGGGATTGTGGGGTTGTTTGCCCTGCTGGTACCGATGGCCATGACGACTGCTGAACTATTGGTGAAGGCCAATTCGAGTCCGGTGACAATGACCGGATTTCGGCTGATGCTCACCCTCTGCCTCTTCTCCTTTGGGGAGAATTTGGAGGCGATTTCGTATTTTTATTGGCCAGTATTGGTGGCAATTGGTATGGCTCTGTCTGACCGATGGTCTGCCGGTGGCGATCTCGGTGCTGCACTCTCAAACCGCTAAAGTCATGCCTACCGAGCACCTGTGCCGTTAGGCCTCAAAATAAATTTCTCGGTATTGTGCCGGTGTGCCACAGCGTTCACCGGCATTTCACTTTCCCTTGCGACTGTGCGAGCACCATTCATCGGGGACAGTCCTGGTTTGCACGCCAGCATTCTGATCTCTGGTCACATAACTCGCTCATTGCTGGAGAAGCCGAACCATGTCTACGAAACAGAACGAAGTCGTTTTTGGTGGCGTTAATACCGATTACATCGCCACCCAAGAAGGAGACGATCGTCTCTACGGGGATGGCGGCCACGACGTTCTCTCATCGGGTGCTGGTGATGATGACGTTTACGGTGGTGCGGGCAATGACGCGATCGATGGCGGCTCTGGTAACGACCTGTTGGCTGGCGAGACTGGGGACGATTTTCTTTGGGATGAGTCCGGCTCCAATACGTTGCTGGGAGGGACGGGTGACGATGTCATATATGCGGGGGCTGGGGAGGATACAGCGTATGGCGGCACTGGAGATGACTTTATTGATGGCAAGGCTGCCGATGATGTTTTGCAGGGGGATGAAGGAAATGACTATCTCTACGGTGCCGAGGGGAGCGATCTGTTAATTGGAGATGGGGGCAGTGGCGACCAGCTGTATGCGGGAGTGGGTGGCCCATCGACTGAAGCCCCTGACCCAGCGGGAGACAGCGTCGATCCAGCAGCAACTGCCGACATGGGTGATGCCGGGGATGAGAATCACGACACCATCGTGGCTGGCTCCGGGCAAGACAGGGTGTACGGCGGCTTTGGCAACGACGTTCTGGATGGGGGCTCCGAGAACGATTTTGTCTCTGGCGATAACGGAGCAGATTTTCTATATGGCGGTACGGGGGACGATCAACTGTACGGTGGGGCTGGCGCTGATGTTGTGTATTCCGGTGAGGACCACGATGTTGCTTATGGCGGTAGCGAAAACGATTTTCTTGATGGTGAGGCCGGGAACGACCTGCTGTCCGGGGATGACGGTGACGATTATCTTTACGGTGGCACGGGCGATGACCAGATGTACGGCGGAGCTAGTGTCGATGCTCTGTATTCTGGCGACGGTCACGATGTTGGGTACGGCGGCAGCGGGAACGACTTCTTAGACGGCGAAGCTGGCAACGACATCCTTTCGGGTAACGATGGTGCCGATTTTGTCTACGGCGGCAGCGGTGACGACCAGCTGTATGGGGGAGCGGGTTCCGATGTTGTGTATGCCGGTGACGGCCACGATATCGGCTATGGGGGTAGCGAGAATGACGTTATCGATGGAGAGGCGGGGAACGACGTGCTCTCCGGAGACGATGGGGACGATGCTCTCTACGGTGGGGCTGATGAGGACCAACTGTACGGTGGCTCGGGAAGCGATTCTTTGTACGGAGGGGACGGCCACGATGTTGGGTACGGTGGCAGCGAGAATGATTTTATAGATGGAGAGGCCGGGAACGACGTTCTGTCTGGGGATGACGGGGACGATTACCTCTACGGCGGAACGGGTGACGACCAGCTTTATGGGGGAGCGGGGATCGATACCGTCTATATGGGAGATGGTCACGATATTGGCTACGGCGGCAGCGGCAATGACTTTATCGATGGGGAATCAGGGAACGACATCCTGTCGGGGGACGACGGGGAGGATTATCTCTACGGCGGCATCGGTGACGACCAACTCTACGGTGGAGCGGGAGTTGACAATCTGGTCGGTAGCCAAGGACGCGATCGCCTCCACGGAGGAGATGGAAATGATGTGCTGGATGGCGGTTCGGATGACGACGACCTAGCTGGAGAAGCGGGTAACGATTTTCTGTACGGAGGGTCTGGCGACGACAATCTGGCTGGCGAAGCCGGAGCCGACACCTTAACGGGCGGTGACGGTGAGGATGTCCTGGAGGGAGGAGAGGGGAACGACGTTCTCGATGGCGAAGCGGGAGCCGACACCTTAACGGGCGGTGACGGGATTGACTACCTTTATGGTGGTGACGATAGCCATCCCCCGACAGGGTATCGCTATCG
>JBCBVA010000087.1:0-15849 GCA_039817825.1 Cyanobacteria bacterium J06642_12
CGGTATCTCCACCGGTATCAATTGGACCATCATTGACCGCACGCAGTTGTGGGGCCAGTGGACTCCTACGTTTGGCGAAAATTTACTCGATGACGGCAACAGCGATGAATTCGCCGATTTAGATGGTACCCGTCAGCTCTTTACCGTGGGGGTACGGCAGATCTTCCCCTCGGGCAACTCCACCTTCGCTCTGGATTTCTTCTACTCCAATAGTGCGGGCGAGTATGGTGTGCAAGGATTGACCGCCCTTCCCGATGGAGATACCCGATTGGGCGCACGGTTCAGCATTTTGAACGGAGTGCCCTGGCAGACCCGCGAGGCGCAAGCAGAGGAGGCCGCTGCTGAAGAGGTCGTCTTAGCAGATGCCACTGAGGTTGAGGCTGATGCTGACGAGGCGTCGGTGACTGATGAAGACGAGGTAGCCGCGACATCCGACCCGCAGGCTGATGAAGCAGAGTCAGCCTTTGAGTTTGACAGTGGTGATGATACTGACAGTGCAGAGGCAGAGCCCGAGATAGAACCCGAGCCTGAGGTAGAACCTGAGCCTGAGCCTGAGCCCGAACCTGAGCCTGAGCCCGAACCTGAGCCTGAGCCCGAACCTGAACCCGAGCCTGAACCCGAGCCTGAAGCTGAACCCTTACTGGATACAGAAGAGGAAGCAGTTGACGAACCCACAACAGAACGAGACGAGGCGGAAGAGTCCAATCTCCCCGACATAGAAACTGCAGAAGCCGAGACTAGTGATGCAGGCCCTAGTGAAGTAGACGAAGAGGGAGATGACGAGTCGTTTGTTGCTGAGCCTATTCCGCCGTTGCTCGACCCATTGGCTGTTGAGGCTGAAGACAGCGAGCCTTCTGCAGAACCCGAACCCTCAGATGACGAACTACAACCAGTTCCAGAACCCGAAACAGTCTCAGAACCTGAGCCTGCACCCGAACCTGAGCCGGTCCCAGAACCCCCTGCCGCACCGGAACGCGAGGCCAGCTTGGAAGAACTGTCTCCCGGGGTCGCCGATAGTGTTGACGATGAATCTTCTGCTGGCGAGTTGTCTGCGGCAGATTTGCTTGAAACAGATCAAGACGGTGATGCTGCCGAGCTTGAAATCGCTGAGAGCGAGCCGCCCGTAGAGACCGAACCTGTCGAAGAGCTTGCTCCTGTAGAAAGTGAGCCAGTAGAGACCGAACCGGCTGACAGTGAGGTGGCGGCTGAGGACAGCCTTGACGCTGAACCAGATGTTGTGGGTGCAGCTCCGAGCGTACCGGCACCACCTGCGAACGCCAACCCGATTCCGATCGACGACATTGGCAGCACTCAAGAAGACACCCCCCTCTCCTTTGGCCCCACCGATCTGCTGGCCAACGACTCCGATCCCGACGGCGACACCCTAACCATCGCGTCGGTTCAAGATGCTAGCAACGGCGAAGTGGTTCTAAATGACGACGGCACGATCGCTTTCACTCCCAACGCCGACATCAGTGGCCAAGGCAGCTTCTCCTACACGGTGGCCGATGGGAATGGCGGTTTCGACACGGCAACGGTGGATATCGAACTAGCGCCGGTTAACGATGCCCCCATTGGGGATGACGATACCGGAACCACTCCTGAAGACACGCCTTTGGCTCTGGCAGCGGCAGATCTGCTGGCGAACGATTCCGACCTAGATGGCGATCCGCTCGCGATTGCCTCCGTTCAAGATGCCACTAACGGCAGCGCCACATTGAATCCTGATGGCTCGGTGGCCTTTACCCCCAACGCCGACTTCAACGGCCAAGGCGGTTTCAGCTATACCGTTGACGACGGCAATGGCAGCACAGCGATCGCCCGCGTCACGGTGGATATTACACCAACCAACGACGCTCCTGTCGGTGGCCCTGACGTCGGTACCATCGACCAAGGCACTTCCCTGACGCTGGCTACCGCTGAGTTATTAGCCAACGATTCCGATGTGGATGGCGATGCCCTGGCCGTTGCCTCGGTGCAAGAGGCCAGTAGCGGCAGCGTTACGCTCAATACCGACAACACCGTCACCTTTACCCCAAGACCGGATTTCAGCGGCCAGGCGACCTTCACCTACACGTTGTCCGATGGCAGTGACACGACAGATACTGTCACTGTTACCGTCACAATTAATGCCGTGGCACCGGCACCACCTCCCGAGCAACCTCCAGCCCCGGATGCCCCGGACGAGTTGGCCCCTGACGCCGAGCCGGATCCAGAGCCTGGCTACGTTCCGCCGTCCACCAACGCAGACGACCTGCTGGCCCCCATTCCCGAGGCTCCCAGTTCTGATGGGGAGGGCAATTAAGATGAGTTATCAATCTCGACACCGCAGTCTTGTGAACCGCTATCCCTCCTTGAAATCGCTGGCTGTCTGCCTGTTACTCGGCGGCGCGTTGGTTGTATCTCCCCCGGCGATCGCTCAGTCACTGTCCGCTATCCAGCAGCAAGCTTTAGAGGCAGTCGCTCAAGAGGATTGGGCAGAGGCCGCCCGTCTGTACCAGCAAGCGATTGAGACTGCCCCCGATCGCGCCGGTCTCTATAACAATTTGGGGGTGGCCCTGCGACAAACGGGCGACACAGAGGGAGCGATTGAGGCTTATCGCAAGGCGATCGAACTCGACCAACTGTTTGGGGAAGCTTACGGCAACCTAGCGGTGTTGCTGTTGGTGGAAGGGGAATGGGAAGAGACCATCGAGATTACCCGCCAAGCCCGCGTCCAAGGGGTCTCCAACCCGACCCTAGCCCTGTACTTTGGTTTGGCCTCCGAGCAGGTGGGGAACTGGGAAAATGCTGCTTTGGCCTACGATCGCTACCTGAGAACCGAAGCCTCTGCACCCATTGCTTATCGCTCGGCGATCGCCTTTTGGCAAGCGGGGGATGGCCGAGAAGCGATTCGAGCCTTCCGACGGGCATCATCGCTAGACCCTGCCTTCGGACTATACGTTTCGGAAACCGGTTTGGCCCTGGCTCGCTTGGGAGCCACCGACAATGCGATTGATATTCTCAGCGAGCTGCCTGTGGATTGGTCGCAGCCCAGAGACTTTATTGTGTTAGCCCGTCTGGCCCAGCAGGAAAACATGCTGGATTTGGCTGAAGACTCGATCTTGAAAGCCTTTCAACTCAGCCAACAGCAAGGGGATGCTATTCCCACCAGTTGGGTCAGCGATGTAGGGGCAATTGAAGCCAGTCGTGGAGATTATGCAGCAGCAGAGAGCACGCTTCAGGATGCAATTGACGGCTCGGCCTACAGCCCAGACGGCGAAGCCGTGTCTGCGGACGATGCTTCTAGCTCGCCGCCAGCACCACTGGGGGACGTGCCCGATTTATTCGACCTGATCGACGGGGCCTCCTCTACCGAACAAGAGAGTGGTGGTGTGGCAACCGAGCCGGATCAGCTAGACGTGAGTCAAACCGATCGCGATGTGGCGATTGCTGCGGCAAACTTAGCAGATACCTACTTAATTCAAGGGAAGAACGCGTTAGCCTTGACCGCTAGCGAAGCCGCGATCGCCGCCGATGACAGCTTGCCCCTGGCTCATAACAATCGCGGTGCGGCCCAGCTGGCATTGGGAGAATTGGACGCTGCTGGCGAGAGTTTCTTGATGGCGATCGAATTGCAGCCGGACTATTGGCAGGCACAGCGCAATTTGGGTATTGTCTACATCCAACAGGGCGATCGCGAACAAGCGCGAGAGTATTTGGCTCAAGCGATGGATAACGCCCCTACCCTGGATGTCGTGCAGCAAATCAACCGGGAAATGGTTGATTTAGAGCGATCAGTCCTACCAGATGAAGCCGACTGACCTTGCAATGGTACCCGCTATATCATCCGCAGCGACCAGGTAAACAGCCCTGCTGCCCCAACTGCAGCCGCTGTTCGAATATGGTTCCAAACCGTCCAATCAGTGACATATTTCAACCAGAGCGTGGCACCGTGTGAACTCTCCGGACTGACTGCGGCCAGGGCGTCGTTCAGCGGAACATTACCGGCAACCGTCACGCCAATTGTGCCGATCGCGTACAGTAGGGTCCCGGCTAGCCAGTACATTGAACCCGGCTGCTCCCACTGTCGTAGTGCCAACACTGTCAGAGCGGTACCCGCGATCGCGGGACCAAAAAATGCCGTCATGAACCAGGGATTGATGACTGTGATGTTGATGGATTGCATGGCGGAAATGCCAGGGGGTGCGGGCTGTAATGCCAGTGCTTGCATGACAAAAGTGGAAAACGCAAAGAAGATGCCAGCCGTCAGAGCACAGCCGGTTGCTGCACACAGAATCAGCGGCAAGCGCATCGTTTGAAGAGTATCCATGATGTCTCCGATACGTAAGTTTTGGTGTGGGCAGTGAATGTGGAGATTGTCCCTGCCTCAGAGCTGAGTCGCGTTATAGCGCTAGCCATTTCATTTAGGACAGAGCTCTAGGCATAGTCAGGGATGGACATTTCAGCTCGATCTTGTGGGAATTAATACGACAAGCTGGGTGCTTGGTGAAGGTAGGAGCGATCGCCCAATTGCTTGAGGATGAAATCAGCCACATCTGCCCGCGAAATACTGAGCTTTGATGTTTTGTCGGTGCCCGGAAAGCCATGGCGGTACTGGCCGGTGCGATCGCCCTCCACAAATGCTCCCGGACGCACAATCGTCCATTCCAACCCACTGGTTTCGACATCGTGCTCTTGTCGTTCGTGATCGGCAAAGACATTCCGCAAAATGAACCCGAACATGATGTATTTCCAGTAGAAGTTGAGGCTACCCCAGCTATCACCAATGCCGATTGTGGTTTGGCAGATGAATCGACGGATGCCAAAGTGCTGCATCGCCTGAATAATGTGTCGCGTCCCCTCCGATCGCACGGTACCCGCTAGTTTTTGTCCGGAACCGAGGGTACACACAACGGCATCTTGGTCCCGAACAGCGTGTTCCACATCGGGCAGGTTGAGAACATCCCCCCGGACGCGCTTGAGCTGGGGATGCTCGATATCAAGTTTGGCGGGGTTGCGAGCAAAGGCTGTCACGGTATGACCCTGAGCTAGTGCCTGCTCGACTACTTGCTGACCAACACCACCTGTGGCTCCAAAGATAACTACGTTCATAATCGTCTCCCGATCGACAACACCTTCAGATTAGGGAGACCACCGATTTGCAACTATCTACTTCTTGCGCGATTTGTCGGATCTTGCGGCCAGTTGTCGAGCTTCTTTCTGCTTATCCGCTCGAAACCTTGTCTATGATTGGTGAAAGGCGACAGGACGAGTATCGTGTCTCTTCCCGATTTCTCACAGTCTGAGGTCTCGCAATCTGGAGTCTCGCGATCTGGTAGCGAGCTTCAAATTCAAGCAGCTACTCAGCCGCAACAATGGGAAACCATTCATGTGGAATACCTGAAAAACCCTTCTGGAGAAGGGGAATACCATGCTGAAGAGCGACATACGGTGTTTCTCTCCCTCGCTCCGCGTCCGCTGCACTACGTACAGGTTCAGGATGGGACAACCTATTCGGGGTTGTATCGTCCGGGAGACATGCTGATAACGCCAGCCAATACGCCGCTGTTTGTGCGATGGGAAGGGGACGAACGGTGTGTTCAGATTCAATTGGCGACCCAATTTTTGCAACAGGTTGCAATGGAGACGTTGGAGCTAGATGGCGATCGCCTGCAGTTACAACCTAAGTTTCGAGTACGTCACGACCAGATTGAAGCGATCTCCAAGATGCTGCTAGCAGAATCGCAGCAAGGACAATTGGGTAGCCAACTCTATCTCGATTCTCTAGCCAACGTGTTAGCGGTCGATCTGCTCAGGCATCATGCAACGACGACGCCACGACTTCCCGTCTACGACGGTGGCCTACCGCCCCGCCAATTGCGACAAATCCTAGACTTTGTTGACGCCCACTTAGACCAAGACCTGAGGCTTGAAACCCTAGCTCAACTGCTGGACATGAGCCAATTTCACTTCAGCCGTTTATTCAAACAATCGATGGGTGCATCTCCCTACCAATACTTGATTCGGCAACGAGTGGAGCGGGCAAAGTCCCTGTTGAAGACTAGCGATCGCCCCATTGTCGATATCGCGCTGGAGTGCGGGTTCAACAGCCACAGCCATCTCAGCAAACAGTTTCGTCAAGTGACCGGCATGACCCCCAAAACATACAGAGCCACTTAGATTTCCCCCGTTTATGACGTCGCAGAGTTGCAGGCATCTATAGCGTTTTTCATTTCAGTCAGGGCACTCAACTTTATAGCTTTCGGCAATCAGCTAAAGAGGAGCTCTCAAACCATTTTTCCCAGCAGATCGAGGCTTTGAGCCGTCTCTGCACTCCAGACTTACAGCGGATTGCATAGATACAGACAGGGATTGTTGTAACTGAAATGGCCTCAGTGATGCGGTCACTGCTTAGAAATTCATGCCGCGATAGATGGCGGTCTCTGCTTGGGATATGAGGTGATCGCATTTTTCGAGTGTCTTCAGCATCTGTGTGGCATCCTGCGAGTTGCTTGTGGCGAGTTCCGCCAATTCCAAGCTGGCTCGTACTAGCGAAAATGCTGGACTGCACAAGGGAGATTGTCCGGCACCACCCCGCAGCTTCTTGGCGATTTGCTTCAGGTCGGAAATTTGTGACTCCCAAGACTTGCCGGGCTCTAGTACTGTCACGCCAGAACTGGAGGGGACAGCCAGTAGATCGGTGATGATACTTTTGGCGTGCTTTGCTCTCATGTAGATCTCTTTCAAATCCTCCTGAATACCGCTACCAAAAAAGATGTTGTACCCCTGCAGCAGACCGTCATAAATGATTTTCCCCTCGAAGGGCAACAGCACGGCCTCAACCATCGTGGGTAATGCCTGTTTGGGAATCAGTTCGGCAAAGTCATCGTGCAGTCCCCAAACTCCGTATACCGCCTCTTGTTCTTGGGCAATAAAAATGGCGTGCTTCTTGAGAATGCGTTCGATGTAGAATGTCCCGCTCACCGCCTGTTTCCAACTAGATACCAGGTCTAGATCGGCTTGTGGCAATGTCTGGGCATTCTCTGCCACAAAATCATTGATAGCGACAGGATTGGCAAACAAAGCAGAGCGAATTGGCAATTTTTCCATCGCATCCAGGCCTTCGTACTCCTCTACTGTCCCTATCTCTTTAGGTAATAGCTGCCGAGTTTGGCCGACAAAAAACTGCAAGTTCCACATCAATTTGAAGTAGCGATCGTAATCCGCCTGCGATAATTTCATGGTCTCTCCTCTTCGCTAATCAGCTCGCTTGGCCTTAAACGTGGACGAATCACCTGACTCAAAGCTCAATTCGCCATGTGCCGTATCCTCTGCCATCTCACTATCCAGAGCAATCCACCCTTCCCCCTCACACTCATCCATTTCGTCAGTTCCCTCCCAACTGAAGTGAAAATTGTGCTCGGCGGTGTCGAATGTACCGTCCATACACCCCTGAACGAGGCCAAACTGAAACGTTCCCAAGCCGTTGGAAGGAACTGCGACAAACGCCTGTACCTCCATGTTGAAATACTCTTTATTCCACATACTCATCTCTGTGATGTGCCATGTACCAACAATCGATCTCGCCATAGTCATCCGTCTCAAATGTTGTGAGTTAGCTTAAACTCAAAGCCGGCTTCTCAACCCTCTCAGCCTGTACGTTTAATCCATGACTACTTCCCCATCAATATCGGCATCTTCATCATCGGCGTCTTTATCGGCTATCCCTCTCGGGCATCTACGCGGTGTGCATCACATTGCCTTGAACGTGGCCGATCTAGAGCGATCGCTCCACTTCTATCGAGATGTATTGGGCCTCAAAGAACTGACGGGGGCAGAGGTGCCCAGTACCCTCAAACAACTGGTAGCAGACGGCAAAGTGAGCACCGTTGTCACGCCTGGCGGCACCATCCTCGATCTGTTCGCCACCCCCGATTTATCGCCACCCCACCCCGACCCAGCTCAGGAATTTACCCGCGCCAACCATGTAGCTTTTGACATCGACCCTGCCCAGTTCGACGCCGCAGTGGCCAGCTTGCAAACGAATGACATCACCATTGCCAGTGGCCCGGTCACTCGCCCCACCGGTCGGGGCATTTACTTCTACGACCCCGATGGGTTTCTGTTAGAAATTCGCTGCGATCCTGCCTAGCTGATTAACTCATCTGCAACCCAGACTAATCTCGCCAGTATGCTGAGGGGGTTGCCCACACTGGTGCAGGACTTCTCCCTATGGCGCTCCATCGCAGTTCCGGTCGTTGGCAGCTAGGGCTAGGGTTGGCAGCGCTGACCGCTTGCTTGTGGGGTATGCTGCCGCTGTTACTGGATATCACGCTGCAGGTGCTCGACCCGGTGACGATCACCTGGTTTCGGTTTGCAATCGCGTTTAGTGTGTTGGGCACCTGGCTGGGGTTGCGCGGAGAATGGCCCCAACGACGACAGCTCACCCGCTCCTTGGTGATTCAGCTAGCGATCGCCACCGTATTTTTGGGGGCCAATTACCTTGCCTTTTTGGTGGGTTTGGACATGACCTCTGCCGGTACAGCTGAAGTTGTGATTCAACTCGCTCCGTTGCTGCTGGCGCTGGGGGGGCTAGTCGTGTACGGAGAGCGCTACACCGTCAGGCAGTGGATGGGATTGGGGGTATTGCTGGCAGGGATGGCCTGGTTCTTACTCGATACTGTGGGGGTGACCACGATCGAACCCCGCAATTATTGGTTGGGAAGTGCAATTATTGTTCTTGCCGCAATACTGTGGGTGGTTTATGCCTTGCTGCAAAAGCAGTTGCTATTGAAGCTATCCTCGTCCCAAATCATGGTGGTGCTCTACGGAGGGTGTTCGATTCTGTATTCCTTCGGAGCGAAACCTGTCCTGCTGCTGGAGCAAACGACCACTCAGTGGATAGCCCTGCTTGCCTGTGCTGCTAATACATTAGTGGCGTACGGAGCTTTTGCGGAATCGTTGAATCACTGGGAAGCATCCCGAATTAGCGCCATCATCGCCCTGACCCCAATCTTGACCTTAGTGTTTGTAGACCTTGCTGCGTGGGTATGGCCGGAGCAAGTG
This sequence comes from Cyanobacteria bacterium J06642_12, assembly GCA_039817825.1. Classification (GTDB taxonomy): domain Bacteria; phylum Cyanobacteriota; class Cyanobacteriia; order Thermostichales; family PCC-7336; genus PCC-7336. The sequence continues at coordinate 9,049 of JBCBVA010000087.1, forward strand.
GCTGTTGAAGCTCTGAGTCGATGGGGATGGATTGCTGCTTGCGTCGTGGTATGCGGTTCCTGGATTGTGGTGTTGGGTCGCCGTCACGTTCCTAAGCAATAATCGCGATCGCACAGTTCGTTCTTATCCAATCATTGGCTGTAGCGACTCAAAACCCTTCTTCCCATCTACTACTCCAGGGAATGTAGGCAAATCCGCTGTCAGATCTGGAGCGTGGAGACAGCTAATATCTCGATCGCTTCAGGACAAAGACGCGAGAACTCTCCATCGCTGATTGCTGAAAGCGATATGAAACCTTAGGCGGACTATCCTCCAGCAAACATAAAAAACAGCAGCAAAAAGACAGCACCCACCGTGGCCACCGTCACCAATGCCACCCAAAGGGTGCGAGTCGTACGTTCTAGATAGCGAATGTGCGATCGCATCACCACCACTTGCTGTTCGAGCTGCAAATACTGGTCTCGAGACCATTCCTCTGCCTGAGTATTAATTGCAGTCTGCTGGGTTCTGACCTGATTCAACAGTCCTTGTTGGCGGTCGTACAACTTGCGTACCAACGCTTCCAGTCGCTCGACCCGCTCGAGATCCTCCGATCCTGGAGGCTGCACGTCGCTCATATCCTGAATTGCGATCGTCTGCAGCACCTGTTCCAGCAACCCAGGCCCCAATTGGAAATACCCTCTGTTGACCGAGTGAATGGCATCGATGAGTTCGCCGGGGGGGGTAGCCTTCAGCAAATATCCTTTGACGCCAATCTGCAGGGCTCGATTTAGATAGCTAAATTCATCGTGACTGCTGAGCACAAGCACTTTCGTATTGGGAAACCGCTTCATGATGGCTCGCGCTGTGGTCAGCCCGTCAATACCGGGCATCTCAATATCGACCAGGGCAATATCTGGCAAGTGTTCTTTGATTTGTTCGATCGCCGATTGCCCATCAGATGCTGTTGCTACCACGTCAATGTCGTCAGCTTCTTCCAAATAAGCCGTCAGCATTTGCTGCACGAAGTTTTGATCGTCAACGATCGCCACACGGATATGGGAGGTCTCGTCCGGTATCGCAGTGTCTGCCGTTGTACGAGTGCTAGCCACAGATGTTGCAGGGCGATGGGTCATGTGTCGATCCTCAGAAATATTACGTGCCGATCTTCGAACAATAGTTAGTGCTATAAGGGAATCGCTCAGGAGGCTGAAGAGCCCGTCGCGCCTTGTGAATACAGAGGCATTAGGTGGCGTCTGGCAAATTTAATGACACACTCAATACAGAGAACCGATGTGCTTTTGGCTAAGTATATGTACTGATTGCAGGACGCTTATGTATCGAACTGCCACACGTCACTGTCGATACTCGTCAGACAAAATACAACATTGCATTTGAGTGTAGTACTTAGATGTGTGGCTTCTAAGCATCTTATCCACTGAATCCTGAACATATTGCCTATCCGCACATGACATAAGGTTCGCTTAAGAGCTCAAGTTCATTTTGTTACATTAACAGGTTTTTATTTAAATAAAAGAATACACTCGTGGGTGGAACGTTACGTTGCGATGGTCCATTCTTCAAGTGAGAGCACTCATTGCTGGTGTGCGCCAGGCTCGTTGTCTGTTGAGTCGGTTTCCTATGACATCAGCTCTCTTCTCCAGAGTCAGTCCCCCCGCAGTCAGTTCCAACCAGCACAACCCCGATTCATTCCAGATCGATCCACTCTCAAGCCGCACGCATTAATAGATTCAAGTTGCAACGGAGTAGAATCAATTCCAGTTTTGTTGGCACGGCAGCACGGTGCCCAATGGCGGCACTTGCCTGCGTTCAAGTCCAACTTCAGACACATTTACAAGCGAGATCGTGCTTGTAGAGCTGGCAACTGTACAGTTGTCAGCAAAGGGTGGGCAAGCAGTCAGCTATTGTTTTGAGTGCGATTGGGGTACTGGAATGGTGAGGAATTTGAAGATGCAGGAGCGCGCTGAAAACCTTGCAGCCGTTGGCTTTCATCCCGTACGTCACGCATTTGAGCTAGGGACGATCGCGATCGCCTTGCTAGCTCTGGCCAGTTGCGGTGGTGGGGACGTTGCTACCGACCCGCCTGCAGACGCCGACGACGGCTTCAAAATCGGTCTGATTTTGGTTGGCCCCAAAGAGGATGCGGGCTGGAGTCAAGCCCACTTTAACGGGGTGGAATACGTTATCGAAAACATGCCTGACGCCAGCTTTGACTTTGCCGATCGCGTCAATCCCGCCGATCAGCCTAATTTGCAGGCATCGCAGGTGGCGGATGATCTGATCGACAGTGGCGCGGACATGATTATCTTCAACTCCGACGACCACAAAGACGATGCCCTGGCTACAGCTGAATCCCATCCGGATGTGGCCGTGATTCATGCCTCCGGTGACTCGGCCTGGGAAGAGGGACAAAACTTTCAAGACCTGCCCAACCTCAGCAATGTCATGGTGCAAATGGAGTTCGGTCGGGCGATCGCCGGTTGTGCTGCTGCGCTGGAAACCCAAGATGGCAAGATTGGCTTTTTGGGGCCGCTTATCAATGATGAAACTCGGCGGTTGGTCTCCGCAGCCTATCTAGGAGCGGACTATTGCTGGCAGGTGTATCGAGAGGGAGATCCAGCGGAGCTGGATTTCAAGGTGAGTTGGATCGGCTTTTGGTTCAATATCCCTGGCGTCACCCTCGACCCCACTCAAGTGGCCGATAGTTTTTTCAACGACGGCTACGACGTGGTCATGACTGGCATCGACACCCCCGAGGCCGCCACCCAAGCGGCTAAGGCCGCTGAGGCCGGTAACGACGTCAAGTTTTTGCATTACACGTTGCCCACTGGGTGCGATCTGGCTCCCGATATTTGCATTGGTGTGCCCACTTACAATTGGGGACCGTCGTATCTAGAAGCCGCTCAAGCGGCAGCAGCCGGAGAGTTTGAAGGCAGTTTTGTGTGGGCGGAGCCGGATTGGGAGGACATGAACAACCCCGATACATCGGCGGTGGGATTCGTTCAGGGGGAGGCGCTGTCGGAGGAGAATACAGCGCTGCTTAGCGAGTTTATTGAAAAGTTAGGAGATGGCAGCATCGATCTATACGAAGGGCCGCTAAATTATCAGGATGGCAGCGAGTTTGTGGCGGCGGGTCAAACAGCGACTCCCGAGCAGATCTGGTATATGCCCCAATTGCTGGAGGGAATCGATGGGGCGAGCGAATAGAGCCGTGACCGATCGCTGCAGACATTTCAGCTACGGCAATCCCTAATCCCTTTCTGCACCTAAACTTGAGTGTCCTGACTGAAATGAAAAACGCTAGAGGAGTTGGTAGTTTCTTAGGCTGGCAACACCGTCGCAGCTCCGAGTAGAGTCCCGAGCGAACAAGGACAACGACATTCATGCAAATCACGCTGCGGGGGGTGACGAAGCAGTTCGGTGAGGTGGTGGCTAACGATCGCATCTCGCTGGATATTGCTGCGGGTAGCATCCACGGACTGTTAGGCGAAAACGGCGCGGGCAAGAGCACGCTAGTGAAGATGTTGAGTGGTTTTCTGGTTCGGGATGCCGGGGAGCTGCTACTGGACGGCTCACCAGCGGCGATCGCTTCTCCTGTCGATGCCATTCGCGCGGGGATTGGCATGTTGCACCAGGATCCGCTGGATTTTCCCCCCATGACGGTGCTGGAGAATTTCATGGTGGGTCGAGGGAGTGCGTTTTGGCTCGATCTCCGCAACCATCCTGCAGCCTTGCTGGAGCTCTGCGAGCGATTTGGGTTCCAGCTCGACCCAAACGAGGCTTTACACAATTTGAGCGTCGGAGAACGGCAGCAGTTGGAGATTGTCCGGTTGCTGTCGCTGGGGGTGCGGGTACTGATTTTGGATGAGCCCACCACCGGGATTTCTGCCAATCAGAAGGAGTCGCTGTTTGCAGCCTTAAAGCAACTGGCGACAGAAGGCACCTCGATTATTTTTGTCTCCCACAAGCTAGAAGACGTTCAGGTGCTGTGCGATCGCGTTTCGGTGATGCGACAGGGGCGCATTGTCGGACATGCCGAGATTCCCTGTGCCGACACAGCTTTGGTCGAGCTGATGTTTGGGGCAGAGTTGGCGGAGGCGGGCAAGCCACACACCGCACAAGCGGAGACTCGGCTGAGCCTGCGGAATCTCTCTGTGGTCACCGACCGATTGCAGCTCGGCCTCAAGGATTTGCAGGTGCGATCGGGGGAAGTGATTGGCTGTGCCGGGATCGAAGGCAGTGGTCAGCAACTCCTTCTGTTAGCTTGTGCGGGGTTGTTATCCCCTCGGTCGGGTGGAATTGGCTTGGACGGACAAGAGATGGCGGGTGCGCCCTACCGGCGCTACCTGCAATCCGGAGTAAACTACATGCCTGCCGATCGCTTGCAAGACGGCCTGGTGGTAGGGCTGTCTATTTGCGATCATATGGTGCTACGTACCCCCAACCCAGGGTGGTTTGTGAACCGATCGAAGGCGCTGGAAAAAACTCAGACCGCGATCGCCACCTACAATATTCGCGGTCAATCCCATTCCCCCGTAGAGAGCCTGTCAGGGGGCAATCAGCAGCGGACGCAATTGGCGTTATTACCCGAATCTCTATCCCTATTGCTCATGGAACATCCGACGCGCGGCCTCGATATTGAATCGGCATTGTGGGTCTGGCAGCAGTTGCTCGATCGCTGTCGGCAGGGCACATCCATCCTGTTTGCGTCGGCAGATTTAGACGAGATTGTGCAATACAGCGATCGGGTATTGGTGTTTAGTGGCGGTCGAGTGTCAGAGCCGATTCCGGCCACCGAATTAACTGCAGATGGGCTCGGTCAAAAAATTGGAGGGCGCTTGCAGGCATGAATCCACTGATTGGTGTGAAAACGCTTGCCGGTTTGAATCGGGCCGTAATCTATCGCATTGGGGCCGTGGGGCTGGCGTTGATGGTGACCGCTATTTTGCTGTGGGCGATCGGGGCATCTCCGATGGAGGTGGCCACGAGGCTGTGGCAGGGGGCGTTCGGGACGGAGGCGCGGGTTGCTCGACTGTTGATGACGCTGGCCCCCTTGGTATTGGCCTCGGCTGGATTGGCATTTACGTTTGCGGCTGGGTTGTACAACCTGGGGGTAGAGGGGCAGATTGCGATGGGAGCCATTAGCACGACGTTGGCCCTACGCCTGTTTGAATCCGTGCTGCCTGCCCCCGTGACGATTGGTCTGGGACTGGTCTTTGGACTGATGGGGGGCGCGATGTGGGGATTGCTGGTGGGATGGCTGAATGTGTTCGGCAAAGTGAACGAAATTTTTGCTGGACTGGGGCTAAATTTTGTGGCGCAAGGGTTAGCCATTTATCTCATTTTTGGGCCGTGGAAGCGTCCGGGGGTGGCGTCGCTGAGTGGCACGGAACCGTTTGCTCGCCAGTTGTGGTTGCCGACAGCGGCAGGGTCGGATGCCAGTTGGATTGCCTTAGCGATCGCTGCTGTAGCTCTGGTCTTCACCATCGTGACGTTGCGGGGGACGTATTTCGGTCTGAAGCTGCGGGCTGTGGGGAACAACCTGCGGGCGTCGTACGTGTTGGGCATCCCAGCGGTGCGTCAACGCTTGAGCGCGTTTGGGTTGTGCGGAGCGTTGGCCGGAGTGGCTGGAGCCCTGCAAATTTTGGCGGTGTTTCACCGATTGATTCCCAATATTTCTAGCAATCTGGGATTTCTAGGACTGCTGGTGGTGATGCTGGCAGGGTTCGATGCGCTGTGGATTTTGCCGATCGCGTTATTCTTCAGCGCCCTCAATGTCGGTAGTTTGCAGTTGCCCCTGACCTTAGATTTAGATTCTTCTCTAGCGGGTGTTATCCAGGGATGTTTGGTGCTGTTTATCTTGCTGGGGCGAGGGGTTGCGGAGAGAGGGGTATTGCGGGGCAAGAGGACAGCTCGATCTCGCTAAATATCAGAGTTATGAGAAACTGGCCCGCACAATCTGAATTTGATTTCCCTCATCTCTAATCCTTCTTACACCTTAAAGGACGCAATAGCTTGGCAATCTCAATGACGTTGGTGCTCTTTGGAACAAGCCTCTCTCAATGTAGTTCATCAAACTCACTTGCATTTAAATCAGTACAAAAACTCTTGCTTTAAGTCAGAAAACGTGTTGATTTATCAACCTCAAGGCCGATCATCCTGAAAAAGGATTTCCTAAAGCAGAAATAATACTTTGACATCTGTTTTCTTCATACTGTGATTGATTGAATCCTCATTAGTGTCTACTTTGTCACTATTTTGAATGCAATTTATTTGTGAGGTTTGTCTGTTGGTGGCAAGTTGGGAATGTTAGGTGATTGAATGCCGATCGCTGTAGAAAAGGAGCTAATGAAATGGAAAGAAAACACTCACGCATGGGAATAGCATCTTTCAGTACTAGTGTATTTACGGGCGTCTCATTATTTATCCTGGTTGTGATTGCAGGTGTACTGGAAACAACAACCCCCGGCGGACTAGCATCCGACCCGGTGAAAGCAGGGGTCATCGGCCTATTTATGATCTTCTTAATGTTTGTAGATATAGTTGCTTTTGGATTAGGAGTCGCTGGACTTTTTCAAAAGAATCGCCAAAAAGTATTTGCTACACTTGGAACGATTTTCTCATCTCTAACAGTTACAGGAATGATCTCACTTATCGTGATTGGAAACTCTGTCGCATGAAGCTACAGACACATTGATTGCTCGGCTGATGTGTAAACATATTATGAATGAGCAGCTTCTTTGTGGATGTGTAGTGAGTGGGTTTCATGAGATATCTAGTGCCAGTATGGAATATACTGGC
>JBCBVA010000088.1:0-15808 GCA_039817825.1 Cyanobacteria bacterium J06642_12
TCCGGGTCGGGGACCAGCTCCATCAGTTGGAACCCCAGTCTCAAAGCCTTTGAGGGCTCGGCGGGCGGCTTGGCTGGTATTGACGCGACCCGAAAACCTCACGCCTGAGGAGAAAAGCCTACTTGAGACACTGGGCCAACAGCCCAAGTTATCGGGTGCGATCAATCTAGCTCGACGGTTCATCAAGCTGGTGCGCGAGCGACTCCCTGGGGAATTCGATGCCTGGCTAGAGTCAGCTCCACTAAGGCATTGCAGTGTTTTGCCAAGGGTCTTCAGGATGATTACGATGCGGTGAAAGCTGGTCTCACGCTTGAGGTGAGCAATGGGCCCGTGGAGGGACAAAACAACCGATTAAAGATGCTCAAGCGACAGATGTTTGGGAGGGCTGGGCTCGAACTCTTGGGGAAACGCCTCATCCTGAATGGTTGAGACTGATACGAGATCGGCTTGTCGTTTCGCGCCGATTTGGCGATCACCAAAAACGGACAAGACCCCAGATGGCTGACTGATTCTGAGAGCCAGAATTGCTATATCTTGACGGGTTTCTGAACACAATCTGGCGGCAACTGACGGGGATGAATTCATCCGGAGAGAAGCAATGGGAGACATCAAACATCGAATATCATGGCTACGCTTCAACCCCAGCCAAAACCCATGCCAACACTACTGATTTGCCTGAGAAACGCTGCCTGACTGTTACCTGGGCTTGAACCACCCCGAACAAAGGTGTAGCAGACAGAGGAGTTTGAGATTAAGTACTTTCCGAACTGGCAAGATTACCCTGCAGTCGCGATCGCTCCCAGACCACCGCCATCACCCCAAACCCAATTAGGCCGATATAGCGAGCCAATTCAACAGGTGAGGCAAATAGCATCGCCAGCAAAAAACCTAATGACAGAAACCAACTACTCCCAGTGCGTTTCCAGGCAATCGCCTCCAGACCAATACCTGCACACCAAGCGAATTGGGAGATCGACCCCACCGGATGAGCCAGCCGAATCAGCGTATCGGAGGGTAAATTACCCGCAGCATCCAAAATAACTTCGGGACTGGTGGAGAGCCCTTGCCAGTGACGAAACACACTGTTGGTCGCGACCGAAAGAATGGGGTCGTGAATGCTCGTGGAGATCGCACAGCTCCACAACATCAACCGACTCAAAGCCGCCAGCCATCCCCCCATCCCGCGAGTCAACCCAATTCCCGCGCATACCATCAACCCCACGCACACCAATTGGAGAAAGTGAATAGTCGCGATTTCATTTGCCAGCGGCAGAGCTGACAAAAACATATTGGGGCCGAGTAGCACCCTTGGGAGATGCGGCAGGCTCAGGGTGGCAACGGGAGCCGCGATTGCCAGGATCGCAAACGGCATCTGCAGCAGCCATAGGCGCAGCGATCGATCGACACGCTGGTTCAATAGGTTTGAGTCGGGGGGCGTCATGGTGAAGAACGTTAGCTACTTTCTAGTGCAAGTAGGCGATCAAGATTTTGTGGATACGCAATCTGTTTTGCTTGCAAAGCTTGCTTTCCCCTCACCAGCAAGTCGGTTTTGTAGACAAATTCATCGCGAGCATCCATAGGATAGCTCTTTAATTTCAGGTGAGTGTACCAAGGCTTTTCCACCACAATGACCACAATGGGTAGTTTCAATTGGGTGTACTTGCTGGTGTAAGCCGCCAGATACAAAATGCGGACAGCAGCTTTGACATCCGCCTTGCAATCGATGTAAAACTCTGTGACCACTTGGGCTTCTAACGCACCGGCATTGCTGTTAGAAATGGCATCCGACCATACGACATTGTGGGGAATAGTCACTAAGTTGTCATCTGGGGTCTGCAACCGCACGCTGCGCAGGCCAAACCCCACCACTTCCCCATAAAAGTCACCAATTTGAATGCGATCTCCCAACCGGTACGAAGACTCGTATAGGGCCAATACTCCGGCCACAATCGAACTGGCAACGTCTTTAAACGCAAACCCCAATGCCACAGCAACCGTCCCTCCCAAGGCCAACACGTTGGCACTGGCAAAGTTAATCCACAAACTAACCAGATACAGCGTTGCCAGCAGCAGGATTAGTCCTTGAATGAACGGCAACGACTGCTTGATGGAGAGACGAAAGCGGCGATCAACCACCTCCGACAGCCATTGACTGAGGCGGCGAGCAGTCTCCAGTAGCAGCCAAGCCAGCAGAACCGCTACAACGGTTTTTGCAAACCGCTGCAGGTCTGGGGACAGCAATAGACCGGGGGCCTGAGGAGGGGCCAACTCGTCGACCCCCGTGAAGGGCTGCAGGACGGGATCGGTGACCTGAGCCAATAAGACTGCAACGGTGGGGAACGGAAATCTCATATCCCCCTCCTCACCATGTCTGGTGACCTTGACTGTAGATCGCTAGCCATCTTTCGCAACCAAAAAATTATTTCCGGCCAATGTAGAGCGCAAGTTGGGATAGTACTCCGGTCGAACGTACCAATTGCGTCCTCGCTGCTCGATGATGCCTTGCCGCTGCAATCCCTTGACGCGAGCTTGAACCAAACTTTCTGTCTCCCCCAAACTGAGAGCCAAATGCCAAAATTGCAGGCCGTTATGCAACAACAATGAGTAGAGCAAGTAGCGATCGCCTGCACTTAAGTTCGCGGGTTTTGGGGCGGTCGGGCGCAGAAGTTCCAACTGCAGTGGAGGAGTATCCATATCGGTTTGTTCTGAAGGCTGTGACGATATGGGAGTCGTCCCAGTTAACGTAGCCCCTGCTAAAGTCGCTCCAGCTAAACCTACCCCAGCCAATCCCGACAAATTAGTGGCAGCTTCCGATGGATTCACCAGATGCAGAGACGATAGCCACAACCGAGCGGCTACAGAACTCAACCCTCCCGTCACCCGCGCCAGGGAGTCAAAGTGGGCGGTATCCGCCGATGGATTGGGGGAATCTACGTCTGGGAGGGAAGCCCGCAGGTATTGACGAGCTGGGGTCAACCAATCTCGTAATTCTTGGCCAGTGAGAGAGGGCAGCGATACGGTGCGATCGAAATACGCATCCATTTTGCTGACAATGCTGAGATACTCCCACGCCCAGAAATTGCACCCAATCACCCAAAATCGCTGGGGATCTTTCTGGACTTCTTTGCGCAGATAAAGCACCCCCTCCATCCCTTCGATGCAGCGGACAAAGTATTGATCGAGCTCTGGCAGCACAATCCCCAATTGCTGCAGTTCGTCTGTGTCGGTTGACCCCAGGTCGTTTGTTAGGTCGTTGTTTGGCTCGATTTCGAAAGGGTCATCAACTTCATTAGAATGTCCAATCTGCGGAGAGGCCTTTAACTGGGTACCGATTTCGGTGCGCAACCGCGTCACGAACGTATCCGGATTGGCGGGAATCGCTTTCCAGCGCAGAATTCGCAGCGATCGCTCGTCTAGCGAGTGCCAAGAGCTAAGGGCATGTTCGATGTATTGGCCCAGAGGTTCAATCGGGCTGCACAATACCACTAGTACGTTATTTTGCTCGGGCTGCTGCTGCCATCGAACGATCGCCTCCAGCAGTGCTTTGCGAATGGCATCGGAGTAAGGGAGGGGAGTGGACAACGAAGCGACAATGTCTTGCAGCCTTGCTGTAACGTCCTCGGGCAGGGGAAACGAAGAACGCTCTAAGGCGGTTGGTGGTGTTGGGGCAAACGCTCGCAATGCCAACCACCTACGAACGTCTTGGAGCAGCGTCCCCATCCGTTACACATTCTCCCAAAGGTGATAGTTAAGGCCGAGCATATCCCACCCATTCCCATTCCCGCTTTTTTCTGGCCCATGAGTCTTTACTCGGGTTGCATTGCCGAACGTTAAAGGAGAGCGTGCGGTCAACATTTGTACATATCATCCTTTCAGGATTTCTACGCCGTCAGAGGACCAGCCCAATCAATTCAATACTGCTTAAATCGCTTTCAGCAACTGCTGCGGATTGACCAAGGCTTCCAGTGACGTGCGTCGCTCCTCCATGGCCTCAAGTTCGCTGACGCGCAGCAAAATGTCTCGACTGTTGTTGTCTGGCAGTTGTTCTGCCAACCGCGATGTTTCGTACTCGATCGCCAAAATCTTGGCTAATTGACCGTATCCATCGCGCAAATTTCGAGTCAGGATTGTGGTCTCCTGCACCGTCGCAATCCCTCGCTCTACCACTTCAATACGGCGGGTATACATGCCTTCATCGGCTGCTTTCATGCGTTCTTGCAATGCCTGCAATCGCTTCAACAACCGGTTTTGCTGACGTAATTGGCGGGCAAACAGCGCTTGTTTTTGTTCCATTGCAAATTGCTGCTGCAACAGATGTTGTTCGGCATCCAGTTGTCGCAATCGCCGTCGATCGCGCAGTCGATAGCGATCGCTCCACCCTGCCGCCACCGCCGTAGCAGCGGCGATCGCCCCGGTAATCGCCCAATGGGATGGATGGGCCAGGGCGTGTAGGGGAATTGCCAAGCCGAGGCCGATGATTGAGGTCAGCCCTCCAGCCTTGACTCGTCGTCCCCACAATCGCCAGCGCATGGAGGAGACGGAAACTCCCACAGCTGGATCGGAGCTTGATATCCCAGCGATAGGACAATTGCTGGTGACCGATTCAGCCAGCGTCACCTGCAGCAACTGCTCGGCAACCGGGGCACGATCGCTTGCTGCGTTGGGAACAGCGTAGAGCATTAAAAGACGCTCTTCCGGCCACGCCTCTAGCTCTGAGCTGTCGTTGTTAAATTGCTTCCCTGCAAAGCGTTGTCGTATGCGTCGCCCCTCTGGGTCGATCGCCACCAAGCGATATTGATGGACGGATTGCGATTGCCTCCAGGAGAGCCGCGAGAGCACCCTTGCCAGACGCTTAGGGGGGGCAAGCTCGGCAGATTGAGCCACTGTGCCATCCAACTGCACAACATCTAATTGCTGCACGGCAAATACCATACGGCAGCGGCACAATGCTTCCTGAAAATCCTCGTCCGATTCCTGGCGATCGGCAAAGTGAATCGGACTGCCGCAGTGGGGGCAAGACAATTGGTAGACCATGAGGCCAGTGTAGCGAAGACGTCGGAGCGCTTGAATGCGGACTTCGCTGTAATGTAGCTGGCGGTTGATATATAGAGATCGGCAGTCTACGACGGAGGGGGCCTAACATCGTCCCCTGCATTGTCTAGCCCTTACAGCGGATTGCTATAGCAATGGCCTTACTATTGCGGACCGTTCAGCTACGTTCCCTCCTGAGCATGTCTAGAACTCTCTGCTGCCCTAACTGAAATGGCCAACGGTTTATCTGTTGGGAGTGTTACCGTTTGAGATGCGCTTCTCTCCGACAGCCGATGTACCTTACCCCCGTGCGAGATTAGGATGGCCGTGAGGGCGTGCGCTCTCGACGGATGATAGGGCGCGCTACTGTGGGTTTCGGCCGTGCGTGGACGACTGGCCTCAAAGCAGTGGCTGTTGAAGAGAGTCCTGCAAAAGAGCCTGCCACTGAAGAACTCGCCGCTGAAGAACTCACCCTTGACAATACTCGGGCTGGTTGCGACCACGAAGTAGTGGCCGATATTGACTCGGATGCAACTTCAGAGCTGGCGCTGTCGCTGTAATGCTGGCCACTGTTGGACAGCTCGAATTTCAACTGATTAATGCGTTTTTGCCAATTTTCACCTTCCAAACGGGTGAGAAAGTCATCGGTATGGCGACTGTTGAATGCATGCGACGCCTGTAAGTAGGAATGCAATTTTGTATCCTCAAGCACACTCAACATTGAATTCAACTCCCGCCGCATCCCAGTGGCCACTGTTTGAAACAGTTCTTAGAGGTTTGCTGGTTAGGGGAGCCAAGTGAGGAGTGAGCCGGTTGGAGAGTTGCCGTCAACGCGCAAGTCTGCTGATTCACAGGTTGACGACTCTCAAGAATGGTGACTCACAAGGAAGACGGCTCCCGAAGATGCTCGACAAGGAGATCGTGAATTTGCATGACGCTAAACCAGGACAATCGGGAAATGACTTGTTCGGAAAATGGATGGGCTGCAGTCAACGCACATCCGCGCACTGATTTGCAAGTTTATCTGAAGCTCTACCCATGCAGTACGGCATTTGAGTAAAAAACTGCATACCTTAAATCTCCCTAGGTATATGTGAAAACGTAGTGATGCAATTTATGCAATCGGTACCGCTTGCATTCTCATAGCTGGTGAGACAATTGAAGGTAGCTATCAATTCTCTGACGCTAAAACGACCAGAAACCTCTATGGGATCCGCTTCGAGATACTGGAGGTTCGTGCGAATCGATCCTGCTGGGCATCGCAAGGTTGACACCCTGACTGCGGTGAAGGATTTTTTTCAGCAGCATTTTGCCGACTCCACCGACCAACTCAAATTGCCCGATGAAGACGTCCAACGTCAGCTCGTGGCAATGATGCGAGTGTCTGCCCCCCCCCTCGCTGACTCATCACCGACTCGATCGCCACTCTCTGCAAGGGTCTTCGAACGCACCAGCCTGGCCCCCCTGGCCGACCTAGAGTCTGGGTCAGCCTACAGCGTCGATCGGTTGGCACAGATGGCGGAAGTCTGTCTGCGATGCTACATCTCCAACGCGATCGAACAGGTGTGCGTGCAGCTAGAAGGACAGTTTGGAGGCAAGCATGGCTTTACCCGCCACAACCTGTTTCCCTTTGTACTCGATGCTGGTACCCCTCTACGGCAATCGCGACGATCCGCTCGGGTGGGCTATCAATCCGTCACCGATAGCATTCTCAAAACCTACGATCCCCATCGAGGCAGCTTAACCACCTGGACGGTGCGGTTGGTTCGCCGCAACCGCGAGCTAAATGGTTATCTGTTGGAGTGTGGCGTTTATTTAATTAGCGACTGGGCCATCCTGAATGACACATCCCCTCGCCAACTGAAGCGGGTTTTGTCGGAGTTTCACACTCTCACTGACACCGAAATTCGAGACGCCTCTCAGCTATTGGATGCCTATCACTCGGTCTACCGACGCGATCGCATGCTGCAGCGGCAGGCAGGGCCAGTGGGCCGCTGCGCTCAGCCCAGTACCGAGCAGTTGCTGCGGATGGCGGCATGCTTGCGCGAGCGCAGTTCTCTTCAAAATCGGCTCAATGGCCACGAACCACTCGATCCTCCCCCGACCTATGATGCGGCGCTTGACGATGCAGAACTTGATGATTCAGAGCTTGATGATGCGGCACTTGCCGGCACGACTCCTGCGAGCAGCGTTGGTTTTGAGGGTGACGCCCAACCCCTGCTGACGGAACCACCTCGACTCCTGGCGCAGTTGCAGCAATTGGCCGAGCGCTTGCGCCAGTACCGCATCCATGTCAGAGGAGGACCATCGTTGGCGACCGAGTCTCTGGAAGGGAATGGTGCCTATCGGGCTGAGGCCCTGCTGGCAACCAGCGCTAATGGGAACGAGCTGCAGGAGGAGTATGGCGAGTTTATCGAGTACTACCACGAGCAATTTTCATCCTGCATGGATCTAGCGATCGCTGACACCATCGAGCGTTGGGTAACCACCATGCAGCGCAAGAAATCATCCAAACACCAACAGTTTTTACAGGCACTGTCTCTCTTTCACGATCGCGGGATGTCGATGGGGGATATCGCTCCACTGGTCGGGCTGAAGGCTCAGTATCAAGTGTCTCGCCTACTCAAGCTTAAAGAGTTGCGGGCGGATATTCGCCAGTCACTACTGTTGGCCTTGAGAGACCGCGTCAAGCTCCAAGCGGAGCGTTACCACAGCGACATTAGAGATTTGCAGGAGGTGGATCGCCAAATTGAAGCGGTCCTCTCGGAACAAGTGGATGACGTTTTGTATGAGGCGGCTGCAGAGGCTAGCGTCGCGCAAAAAACGGTTCCGAACCGCAGTCTTTACACCCGTCGTCTCTGCCAGTACTTGCAGACCAGGAGCCAGGAATCATGATGTACGACTCCACCCATTACGATGAAAAAAGCCACGAATGCCCGGATTTTGGCAGCATAGACAATAGCGATACAGGCGATCGCAATGGCTCCCGGCTCAAGAACATGAGCGGAGAGCGGTTGGGGACCATCCCCCTCGATCGCTTGGCAATGGAGGGTGTTGTGTCAAGTGGAGATTGGGATTTTGAATCACTCCCAACAGCAGGGGTTCAAATGCAGGAGGCAGGAATTCAACAGGCCGGACGCCTGAGCCAATCAGTGGTGTGGCCGGATCGGCAGTGGTCCACCTATCTGCAAGGATTGGCTGTTTTAGGGTTCGAAGACTGGCTGCGGCTGCACTCTAACTTGTCGGTTGGGCGCGATCGATGCTCCACGTTCCAGCCTGCGCTTGCAAATGTCTTGTCTGCTGCTTGCAACCTCAGTGTTGACCAGTTTCAACTGTGTGTTATTCCGATCGGGGCCTTAGGAGACGATCGGATTGAGATTCCTCGTGCGGCGATCGATCTGCCTCAGTTTTCCGCTCATTTCTACGTCTTGGTTGAGGTGTTGGAAGATTGCGGATACGTTCAGGTACTTGGGATGGCTCTGCACCAACAATTAACTGAGCGATGCCGGAACACCGTCGGTATCACGGGCGATCGGGGGGAGGAAAGCTGGAGCTATTTCTGCCCCACAGCCTGGTTTGAGTATTCTAAAGACGACTTACTCCTGTGGTTACGGGCTGCCGACGCCAGCCAAATTGAACTGCCTCCCGCACTCCCACTTCCCGTCAGTATGCCACTGCGTGCCCGAATGCAGCAGGTGCAATCCCAGTTAGCTACCCGACCCATTTGGCAGGTTCTCGATTGGTCGGAGGCAATGCCACTGTTGGTGAATCCAGGTTGGGCGAACTGGCTATTGGAGACCGCGAAGGGATTGGCGAATTTGCCGCTACCGCTGGATACCGAACGGTTGGAACCGCAACTGGATACTTCAGCAGCAGTCGCGGCCAGAAAAGGTAATCTGCCAACTATTGAGTCCGCTGCAACGGGAACGGACAGTACCGCCGTAGCAGACGAGCGGTTCCTCAATCGGGCCTTAAATGTTGGTATGTGGCTGCACGATCGGATGGGGGCACTGGCGGAGGAGTTGGCTTGGATAATGATGGCTCCCTCTGTGCCGCATGCACACTCGGGATCGTCCCAAATTCCCTCGGAATTGGTGGTCGGGATGCGAGACATCGAGGACGATGTTGACGCCGTCATTGGGCAACTGTTGCTGGATGGACTCGACATTCCCATTAGTGCTCGCGGTGCTTACCGGCAGCTGGAGTGGGGCGATCGCAGCTTACGATTGTATGCCCTCACCTGGCCCCATTTATCCGCCAACAACGAACCGGAGTGGACTCTTCTTGTCGTCTTGGGACCGACCCCAGGTCAGAGCCTTCCTGCCCGTACCCGCCTCAGGGTCAGGGATGCAACCCAGCTCTTAGTAGAACAAACCTCATCGGAGCGAGCGGATGACAGTTACTTGTATGCTCACGTGATCGGGGCATGGGACGAGCAGTTTTGGGTCACCATTGACACGGACGGCACTGGGTCAAGCGCGGACTCTGGCTCTGCAATTTACCTGCCTCCGTTCCAATTCAAGCCGGGGGTTGTGCAACTCTAGACCCGCTCTGTTCTAGACCTAATCTGCGGTCTCAACCTGTGGCCTTGAGTTGAAGGCCTGTCTTGAAGGTCCGTTATGTGCGCTCGTTATTGGCTCTATCTTCATGGCTATGCTCCATCCATCGTGCGATTCCAGTGTCATCGAGCCCTCCCATGCGATGAGTTCGACATCGGCTTCTTATCGGCTAATGGTTCAGCAGGTGAATAGCTCCTGCTTCTTTCAGCTCAATTGGGGTACCAGTCAGCAACTGACTGCGGCGCTACCCTATCCCAAGCCGCTTACCTCTGCCTATAACGTGTGGCGGCATGCCTACCTCAGTCTTTACCGCCAGCCAGATTTTGGCGCGGCGCTCGCCGCCAATTCTCAGCAAAAGGTTACTCAGTCCTCTGCTCCAGCCCCCCCTCCCTTGAGAGGACGCGCCGCTTCCTCCGGTCAACTCAAACCAGCAACGGTCGATCGGCAAGCCAGCTTGGCGAAAGCGGAAGCCACCATGCTGCACCAATTTCAGCGCTGGCTGCGCAGTTCCGAACTGTATGAAATTCGGGCCGAGATTGCTCGCGCTGCCCTTGAATTGGGGGGACGTGCCGGTTGGGGGGGGCAAGCCGGTGACCCGATCGCAACGGTGGATATTTCGCTGACCTGTACTCCGCTAGAGCTGGAGCGCTTGCCGTGGGAAGCCTGGGAACTAGGGGAAGAACTGGCACCCTCCAGTAGCATTCGAATTGCTCGTTATCCACTCAATGTCAGAGCAGCGCCGGCCCCCACTCCTCGCAAGCGATCGAGCCGCATGCGAGTGCTGGCCATTATGGGAGATGAGACCGGTCTGGATTTTGCCGCCGATCGCCGCGCGGTCAAACGACTGGCTCCCATTGCCGACATCCACTTTGTGGGTTACCAGCCGGGCGTTCAGGCCACCGATCTCAAAACCCGAATTATCACGGCGATTAGTGACGATCGCGGGTGGGATATTGTGTTTTTCGCCGGCCACAGCACCGAAGCTGCAGAGGGGGATGTTACCGGTGGCGATCTGTCCATTGCTCCGGGCACCATCATGTCAATTGGGGACCTCGTGCCCCATCTCAAGCAAGCTAGACAGCGAGGATTGCAGTTTGCCATCTTCAATTCCTGTTGCGGACTCACCATTGCCCGAGCGTGCATTGATGCAGGGCTGAGCCAAGTGGCGATTGCCCGCGAGCCCATCCACAATTCAGTCGCCCAAGAGTTTCTCTGTCACCTACTACAGCGGCTAGCCGCCGGGGATGACGCCCACACCGCTGTCAAAGCCGTTAGTCAGTGGTTCAAGCTCGAAAAGACCTTTACCTATCCATCCGCTCACCTCCTGCCATCGTTTTTCCGCCATCCCAATGCTGAACCATTTCGATTCGAAACCCTATCAGTCAAGCAACGGCTGATCCGTCTGCTGCCCGATCGCACTCAGGCGATGGCCGTTGCTGGCATGGCTCTGGTGGCGTTGTTACCGGCGGTGCAAGATGGGTTGCTGCAGAATCGAACATTCATGCAAGCCATTTATCGAGATGTTACCGGCCAGCTTCCCGCAGCCGAACCACCTCCTGTTGTGCTGGTGCAAATTGAGCGAGAGTCCATTGCCCGAGCAGGGATGGCCAATCCCTATCCGATGGATCGTCAGTATCTGGCTCGCTTAGTCGATCGGCTCAGCGCGGCATCTTTTCCCACGATTGGCCTTGATTACCTGCTCGATCGTCCCCAGGTAGACAACGACCCCTTGTTTGCGGCAGCCGTGCAAGAGGCTGTCCGGAATGACGGTACGTGGATGGTACTGGCCTCCATTAGCGAGAGCTATGCGGCGGCGCCGGCCACCGAGATTGCTCCGCTGGAATGGACGTTGCGCGGAGATATTTACTCCTACCCCAATTATGTGAAGTTGCCCTGGCAAGGGACGTGCTATGACCAAACCTGTCCGTTTGCCTATGTGGTGGCGCTATCCTTTGCCCTCAGCCAAGAGCCGCTTCAGTCCGATCGATTAATCCCCCATCCTGAGCGTGATGGCTGCCTGCAGTCTCAGTTAGTTGATGCCGCCCATGGGATTTCAGCCCCCGAAAGCACCGTCAAGCAACTGGTTAACCTGCATCAATCTCAGCTGACATCGCTTTCTGGGTTTATCGGTCAATTGTGGATGCAGCCGATTGTGGATTTTTCGCTGCCTCCCGAACGGGTTTACACTCCCGTGCCTGCCTGGCGGGTGCTGTCGGGGGAGGCCGATCTGTCTGCAAGTTCACAGCAAATTGCCTTAATTGCGCCAGGTGGCTATCCTGAGTCGGGGATCGAGGCACCGGATTATTTTCCGGTGCCGGCGGCCATGGATTATTGGCGCAACCGCCAACTGGATACTACTTCTGCCGAGGCTTCGGTTAGCCCCGAAGCTAGCCTCCCTTTGGAAGCCGAACTGGTTTACACGGGGGCGGAGGCTCATGCCTACAGCATTCACCACCTACTCAAGCGCCATATGATTATTCCGATCCCGGATGTGTGGATGGTGGGATTGGCGGCAGCATTCGGGAAGTGGATCGGTCTGTGGATGGTTCGCCAGCAGCAACAGTCCCCCGATCGCAGGCGAGCGTTGCACCAGCTGGGGGTCGGCAATATCGCCTACGCTGCCCTCAGCCTGCAGCTCTATATTTCTGGGGCGGTGATGCTACCTGTTGTACTCCCCTCTATCACCGTGTGGATATTAGTACTGAAATCGTCGAGGAGGACTTTGCGTGAGTAAGCGACATGTTTCCACCAGCACTTGTCAGGAGAGCGATCTCCTACCGACTATCGCTCTCGCTCGATCAACGGGTTTCTCGTTCCGAAACCAACGTGGTGGAGTACTTGCCAAGCTGTGCGCACTGGCCAGCCTCGGACTGGTGAGTTCGGCGGTGCTGACATCGATATTGCCGAAGAATGGGGTTTTGGCTGTTCCTGTGCCTTCGAGTTCGGAGGCACCAGATGTGGACTCCGCGCTGTTTACTATCGGGACATCCAGTGCAGAGTCCTCTGCCATCACTAGAGATTCTGATGCCCGCGATTCTGAATTAGGCTCTGCAGAGTTAGATGCAGGGGCGGGAGCTGCGATCAGCGCCGATATCAATCCAGATTTAGATTCAAGCGCCGATGCCGACGCCGATGCTGACGCCGACGCCGATGTTATCCCCCAGCAACGATCAAGTGTAGGGGCAGCCCTGCAAACCATTCGCGAGCAGTTGCAACGCCACGAACGTCCGCTGGGTTCGCGTGGGTCTCAATGTCCCTATTCCCCCGGTTTGGTGGGGGCTAATGACACTATCTGGAGCGATCGCCCCGTGTTTTTGTGGCGCTCAACTGGTCAAACTCTGAGTGTGTATGACTACGAAACCGACGAGTTGCTATGGCAGCAGCAGGTGGAGGCGGGAACCGAAGCCGTGGCGTATAACGGCGACCCGCTGCAACCAGGGGGGCTGTACCGCTGGGTCTTGATGCACCCACAAACCTCTGACTTTAACGCCACATTTTTGGTGATGGAGGCAGCAGAACGGGAGGCGTTGTCTGCAGAACTGAGCCAGGCACAGGAACAGTGGACAGCGGCAAACTTGTCTGCAACCGAGCAAGCTCTCGATCGGGCGATGTTCTTCAGCGATCGCCGCCTGTGGTCCGACGCCTTACAAGAACTGCATACGGTGCGGGATAGTGCCGAGGTAGACGACACCATCCACGAGATCTCTGTCTATTTATGCGGCACGTTAGAATCAGATGCCCAAGCTCTGGAGCCCAGTCGCTAGTGGGGCTAGACCGGTATTGGACACTGATTTCCGGACGATCGCTTACGGGGCACTTACGCAGCAGATCGCCCGCCCCCCATCAAATACAGCAACGCCATCCGCACGGCCACACCGCTGGTTACCTGCTGCTCGATCAAACTGAGCGTGGCATCCTCCATCAATTCCGAACTTAGTTCCACTCCACGATTGACGGGGCCGGGGTGGAGAATTTTGGCATTAGGATTGCAGCGATTGAGGCGATCGCGAGTAATTCCAAATCGCTGGTGGTACTCCCTCAAGCTAGGCAGCAGATGCCCCTCCATGCGTTCTTTTTGCAGGCGTAGCGTCATGACGAAATCCGTCCCCGCTAACTGCTCGTCCAAATTCCAATGCACCGGTACGCCGTAGGTGGTTTCGAAGGCTTTAGGCAGCAAGGTGGGGGGAGCGACTAAGTGCAGATCGACACCTGCTGTTTTCAGGCTCCAGATATTCGAGCGAGCCACTCGCGAATGCAAAATATCCCCTACAATCAAGATTTTCTTGCCCGCTAGCAGTTGAGGATGCGGATCGGAGGGGGCTAGATGGTGGCAGAGGGTAAACAGGTCGAGCAGGGCCTGGGTGGGATGAGCATGCTGGCCGTCTCCCGCATTGAGCACTCCGACCCGGCCAGGTAAGCGCTCCATTTCGTCGGCGATCGCCTGGGGTACCCCCGCTTGCTTGTGGCGAATCACCATAATGTCGGTGCCCATGGCCCAAAAGGTGCGGGCGGTGTCCAGGATGGTTTCCCCTTTGCTGAGGGAGGACGTGCCGGGGGAGAAATTCACGGTGTCGGCGGATAGGCGCTTGGAGGCCAGCTCAAAGCTGGTACGGGTGCGGGTGGACGGCTCGAAAAACAGATTGGCAACCACTTTCCCTTGGAGGGCGGGAACTTTGCGGTTACGTCGGGATAAGACTTCCTGAAAGCTGGCCGCCGTACGCACCACCGTGTCGTATTCATCTGCCGAAAAATCTGCCAGCGAGAGGACGTGTCGACGCTGCCATTGTCCACCCATACAAGCTCCTACCGTCTCCACCAGATTGTCCTGCCATGAAGTTTAGCCACAGAGCTTGCAGGACTCCACTTCATGGCTGGGTGCTCAGCAATTCTTGCCCATCTCCAGCCATCTCACCCTCCAACAATTCCACCTCAACTGGGCGTTGCACACTAAAGGGCTGAAGGAGTAGGAACGTCGCGATATCGGAGATAGTGCAGCAGCAAGCGAATCGAATGTTTGAGCATCACTTCGGACTTGGAATAGCAGAGAGTTTTGCGGCTCAATCGAGCCAAGTAATGGCGCAGCCGTGTGTTCTCTCCTTCCACTCGATACACTCCGTCATCAATACAGCAGGCGTATACCGGCCATCCACCCGTGATGTAAAGGAAGCACTGCCAGCCTCGAACCACCAGCCACAACGGCCAGAACGTCGCCAAACTATGGTCGTCGAGTTGCCAGGCAAGGATGCCGGGATGCTTGCCGTCTACTGCTGTCCCCAGCCATCGCTTGTTTTTTTGAACCGACAAATGCTTGCAGCTCATCTAGTTGGGCTAATTCTGGAATCTCCTCTGCTGGAGGTGCATCAGGTAACTCCCTACCCGATTGCTTGACCCATTTAAGACTGTGTTGTGATTGACTCCTCTGCAGCGTTCAACAGCTCTAAACCCCATGCCGTTGACATAGAGTTTTAGGCAGTGCCACTTGACCTCATCGCTGTAGCCTCGCTGGCTGTAGAATTCCACAAATTGGCGACGGCATTGCTTCGCTGTTTGCCGTTCTTGTGACCATTCTTGGAGCACTGTCTCGATTCGCATCTTGGACATTTCGTCCTTACGGTATGCAACACCCTTACCCTTTTTCCTGGCCGAGCGAGGTTTTGAGCTGTCTCCAGGCTCTAGCCCTTACAACGGATTGCCATACACTGCAGGCATGACAGAGCTTTTTCCTCGACTCCAATCTCTTCCCCAACCCAGTAGTCGGGCTGCCACCTGGCGCGATCGCATCCAGTTAGTAGCCACCGATATGGATGGAACGCTAACAAAGGCTGGGAAATTCAGTCCCGCCCTTCTAAGTGCCTTTCGGCAGCTCAAGCGGCGGGGGATTCAAGTGCTAGTGGTGACCGGACGCTCGGCGGGTTGGGTGAGCGGGTTGGTGAACTACCTGGATGTTGCAGGAGCGATCGCCGAGAACGGTGGAATTTACTATCCGAGTATTGGAGAAACGGCGGGGGATTTGTTAGTGGACATCTCCGATATTGAAGCTCACCGACAGCAATTGCGATCGGTGTTCGATCTCATCAAAGAAGACTTTCCTAAGCTTCAGCCGGCTACCGACAACCGGTTTCGACTCACCGATTGGACGTTTACCAATACTGACTTTTCTGCCGCCGAGTTAACCCACATGCAACAGCTTTGCTCCCAATTGGGTTGGGGGTTTACAT
>JBCBVA010000089.1:0-15763 GCA_039817825.1 Cyanobacteria bacterium J06642_12
GCTTACATCTCTGCTGATATACCTTACTCGGGGGCTGTTATCTTCACTCTCTGCACCAGGTGCAAAATGTCAGTCAAGGAACCGTAACCGCTCTTTCGAATAGCAAGCATTCAACTGGAGCTACTGTCGCACCAGAACCAACAGCTATGTCCTCTGCAATTTAGCCACAATAGGTAGTGGAAAGCGATGGGTGCGCCCGTATGAGTAACAACGTAGCTTCGTTCCTGGAACAGTATTCTGCTGGTGGGCGAGAGTTTCGCAATATCAATTTGCGTGGAGCCGATCTGAGCGAAGCAATGTTGAGCGGCATCGATTTGGCTGGCTCTGTGCTGAAGGGAGCCGAATTGATGGGGGCAGATTTGAGTCAAGCTTGCCTGAAAGAGGCGAAACTGCGAGGGGCCGATCTGAGTGGAGCGCTGTTGACCGATTGCGATTTAGCAGGAGCCGACCTGCGAGGATGCGAGTTGATGGGGGCCGATCTGAGGGGGGCTAACCTTGTCGGGGCTCAACTAGACGCTGCCGATTACGATCGCTTCACCCGTTTCGATGCCACCATCGACCCAAACAGCTTGGGATTAAAGGAAGTGTCATCTCACTAGTGCTAGTTTCGGAGGTAGTGGCTTAAGGCATGGCATCGGGCAACACGCCAAGATTCTGGGCAGCGCGTTCAATTTTGGGGTCAGGAATTGTATCGATGGCGGCAATAGACGCAATGTAAGGCACTGGGAATTGGTGCAGCTTGGCCCCAGCGATGACGAGTTGTTTGTACCAGTGAAACGGTTTGAGATCTGGATTTACGTACTGGGCTTGAGCAATGTAAGCAAAGGCTTGTAGTGTCCTTGTCTCAGTTGAGATAGACAAAATCTCGCGATTGTACCCCGCTCCTAATGCCTCAAATTTGTCCAGTGTGGGGATGTCTTGTGGGTCTAGCTGGTATAAGGCACCAAATACTGTGGAGTTTGAGTGTGCAGATAAGAGAGCGTCGCATTTTGCCGAACCATCTCGCCCTATTTTGTGAAAAACCAAGCAGCGACCCCGAACACATCCGGTTGTAATCAGTTGTGCTGATGGGGTGCGATCGCTTAACCGGGCGGGGTGAAGGTTAGAGCCATACGCAAAATAAAACATGTTAGCGTTCGGTGTTGTCTGACGAATTGTGTAACCAGTACTCCTGCAATGCAACAGTAATTGACTGGTGTTCGTATTCGTAGCGATCGCGGCCCAAGCACCATTCTAGAAATATTGCGACGGCAGATTTCTGCTTCTCATTCAGAGACATCAGCTTTTCCCGTTTGTAATCATCTAGCTCGGTGAGATGAAAGACTAATTGGTCGAACTCTCCATCAACCTCTGCCAGTAAAAACGCTGGTAGATGAAATCGCATCCCATCAGCATCAAAAAAGCAGAGGCTTGAATAACAACGTCTGAGACAGTCGCGCGAAAGGACTTGCCAATCGGATTTCTCATCACCGCATCTTTGTTCTGCCCGGACTAAGTCTGTTTCGTAGTCATCAATTGCCTGAGCTTCCCATAATCCAATTCCATCTCCAAGAGTGACCCCCTGGAAGGCAGTGGCGATCGCTATCCTAAGCGTTTCAGTATCCATCTTCGATCGAGACTAACGTTTGGATATGGCCAATCGCAAATGGCTCATTTCGAGTGCAGGCTCAGTTTCTGTAGACATGAAAGGTAGGTGAAAAAGCATGACGTTTTCTCACCCATCCTGTACATCTCAGCGAGATGGATATCTCTAGAAATCGTCCCTCAATGGCGCACGATTGTCTTCTCCGGCAGGGCCGCGATGAGGGCGTCCCCAGCCGCGCATTTGACGTCTCCAACCATCCCGGCGGCGACCCAAGTTTTCGACCAACATGCTGCGCTGCTCAGGCTCTAGAATTTCCCGCATTGCCAGAATGTTTTCGAACTGATCGTTCGCCAGATCTTGACGCAACGTCTGTACCTGTTCGAACTGCGATCGTACCTCGTCCTCAGAAGCCGTGCCTCCTAGCAATTCCGCTAGCGCTTGCTGCTCCAGACGTAACTCCTCTCTGCGCTCGCGGCGATCGGCTTGCGCCTCCTCCCGTAGCGCTCGAATCTGTTCGAGCTGCTCGTCACTCAAATCCAACTCCCTCAGCGCATCGCGCTGCATCTGTTCCTGTTGCTCGGGAGGGAACTCGGGTGGGATATTGTCTTGAGCACGGGCAGGAAGGAACGGTAAGGCTATGGCAACAGCAAGGGCTGCAACCGATAAAGAAAGCGTATGTTTGCGTTGAATGGTCATCGGGATAGTCCTTTTGTGAATGTTCTGGGTGAATGTGCGTGTACTCGAAGCAGGTGCGATCGCCAGTCACCGAATCTGGAAGCCGCCTAGTCTGAGAAGAAGGGCCACAACCGCATCTCAAACCGGTGCCAACCCGCTAAAACTCGTCAAACCAATCTGGGTCGCCATCTTCCAACCAGTCATCCAGCGGATCGGTTTCGATAGTGGTACCAGCTGTCCAACTGGACACGAGATAGGTCTCTAAATCCAACCGCTCGTCAGCGGTTAACATCGCGGGGCGAGGCCACAACCAACTTGCGATTGCAGCTGCAGCAATCGCAGGAGGTACCAGCCACCACCCTTTGAGCGGCCCCATCTTGGACTGTCTGGGTTGTACGTGAGGATTGTTGGCAATCTCCGTCAGAATCTGACTGCGCAGTGCAGAATCTGCAGGAGGTGGAGCGGGCGCATTGGACTGGAGAAAGTCAGTTAGCGATTGCTCTGCTGTATCCCCAGCTTCGGGCTTGTGGTTGGGATTGCGATCGGGGCTTGATTTGAAATCGGGCTCAGATTTGAAACCAGAATTCTCATGGGGGGGATGAGTCATAACTCCACTCCTCGACTAACGAGATAGCGCTTGATGGTAGTGCGGGCATTGTGCAATCGCGATTTGACCGTGCCCACCGGAATTCCCAGAATCTCCGCCACCTCCTTCTGGGGCAAATCCTCCAGGTCGTGCAGTACCAGCACGCTGCGATGTTCCAAACTGAGCTGTTGCAAACCCTCTTGCACCAACTGCTGGTGGTGAAGCTGGTTCAGCCCGCCCGATCCCTCCTGCGATGCACTGGCAAACGCCTGGGTTAGCACCTGTCGCTGCTGCCGCTGTTTGGCCAACAACTTGCGGCGATCGGAGGCGACGTTCCATGCAATGCGATACAACCAGGTGGAGAATTTTGCCTGACGGCGAAACCCCTTTAACCCCTTCCAAGCCCTCACAAACACCTCCTGAGTCAGATCGTCCAACTGCTCCTCACCGCACAGCTGAAACAGCGTCGATCGCACCGGCTGATGGTAGCGATCGTAAAGCTCTCCAAACCGATGATTGTGGCCGCGCAGGCAGGCAACAACTAGCTCGACATCTGTGACGTTAGTGTTTTCCAATCGGGTGTCTACCAATCCGGCATCTACCACTTTGGTATTGGCGGAATTCGAATTAGAGGGAGAGGATGCATCGCTCATGCGATCGGCACCTGCTTGACGAGATACACCCATTCAGACTGCACCACTCGTAAAAAGGTTCAGATTAATTCGAACAATCTGAGACAGCCTTCAACACATCCCGAGAGTCTGAGAGAAAATTTGATGTTTGGGTTGGTTTCCAGTATTCGACAAATCGTGCCTAAAGCTACTGCGTTTCTGAGAAAAAGGCTTTAGAAAATAGGGCAATTACACACTGTCATTTAGACAACAATACTGGGGAGGCTGACGACATTCATGGCTGTATCCACAAAACCACGATCGCTCGAATCCAACACTGGCGATCGGGCCGCATCAGAAGATTATCCACTCAGTGCCGTACCCTCAGCAGCGCGTAAACCCTTCTGGTCACTATCCCTACTGCTCATGGGATTTGCCCTCACCTCTACCACTCTGTTTGCCGGAGGAAGCATCGGCCCCGCCTTCAGCTTTCCACACTTAATCGTCGTCATTCTAATTGGCAATCTCATCCTGGGGATCTACTGTGCAGCACTGGGATACATCGCATCCAAAAGCGGCCTCACTACAGTACTGATGGCCCGATTTAGCTTTGGCAACGTGGGTTCTCGCTGGGTGGATTTCATCATGGGCTTTACCCAAATTGGTTGGTATGCCTTTACCACAGCGGTGATCGTGCAGGTGCTGATGGAAATACTGGGTATTCCTGCCACCGGGTTCGTCAATATCCTGCTGATTTTCCTGTTTAACTACGCCTTTTGCGCAACTGCTTATATCGGCTACCGAGCGATCGACTGGCTCAGTCGGTTGGCTGTTCCCGCCATGCTGATTTTAGTGGCCGTCAGCTTGGCACTGGCCGTGCGAGATTTTGATGCCAGCACTGTGGAAACGCCCACAGGGGCGATGGGGATTGGCACTGCGTTGACGATTACCATCGGGACATTTATCTCTGGGGGCACGCAAGCCACAAACTGGAGCCGCTTCGCTGACTCCGGTAAGAATGCCGTTGTCTCTACGTTGAGCGCGTTTACTCTGGTCAACGGCTTGCTTGTCTTTGCAGGTGCTTTTTGCACGCTGGTGTATGGCTCTGAAGATTTAATTGCAGCCATGGCAACTCAAGGCATTTTGGCTGCCGGGGTCGTGCTTCTCATCCTGAATGTCTGGACGACCCAAGACAACACGATTTACGCCTTTTCCGTCGCTGGTGCCAACATGTTCCGCACCCCCAAACGGCACGCGTTTGTATTGGGTGGTGCCACTCTAGCCCTGGTGTTCACCCTGTCAGGCATTTACGATTTGCTCCCGACCTATCTCATTTTTCTCGGCACGGTGATTCCCCCCGTAGGCGGCATCATCATGGTCGACTTTTGGCTGCGCCATCGCGGACAGTTTCCAGCGCTATCCTCCCCACTACCGGCAGTGAACTGGGCTGGTGCGATCGCCTATCTGATTGCTTCGGTTGTGGCCTACACAACCGGTCAAGCCGAAATCGGGATTGGCCCCGTCAATGGCATTGCGATCGCAGCGATCGCCTACAGCATCCTGTACCGGCTATTTCCTCAAACCTCTCGCTAGAGTCCCATTCCGCTTCGCAAACCGGTAATGAAGTTTGCCAATGTACGCTAATTCTTGCCCCCGTTCTTCACTGAAGTGGGCCATCATGGAGGTGTGGCGACATTAATCATCAGTGGCTCTGTTTCGTTATTGCGAAAACCACCGAGCTTTACCCCGATTGCTTACACAGGTCATGTGTGGGCCGTGCCACCGGATCGACGGGTTGCTTGCCAAGCGGCGATACTTGAACGATTCTGAATGGCGCAAGCAGAGTGCCTGATTGTTTACAGGGGTTGGACGCATGTTCAACGCATTTTGGTGCTGGAGCTTACCGCTGTTAGGCAGTCGAACACATCGGAGTTTTTTATGAATCGCAAGTTTGTATGGATGCCTTTGGGCGCAATAGTGATGGCGTCGGCGATCGCCAGCATGCCAGCCGATGCGAACGAGAATAACCGCTATATCCGAGGATTTTTCGGCGATACCGATATTGTTGATGTGGATGAACTGGATCGGGAGCGCCGTCGAGATGTTTTCAACGTGATTGACGATTTCCAGGACGATCTTGAAGACGTTGTCGGCAGACGCCAAGCGAACCGGATTGTGCGATCCATCAGAAACGGTGATGAGGTTAATGACATCGTTGATGACCTCGACCTCAGTCGTGGCAGCCGTCGCGACTTAGATGATGTATTCGACGACATCAGAGACGGTATTGAAGACGTTTTGGATTAACGCGTCAGAAACGGTTCTCGTACAGTGAAGGACTCGATGTTAGCTAAGGAAGCTGAGCTTCTAAGCTTTCTAGTTCCCAGCCCGCTCGAAAATGGCCTCTGCCCAGCTCTGAAAATTTGTCTTCATTGCCGTCAGCGAAAAGTGTTGCTCGACCCTTTGCCGGCAGGTATGGCGATCGATGGTCTCGATCTGCCCGACCGCGTCTACTAACGCATCCACCCGATCGCACTCCACAACCCAACCGGTTCTCCCCGACTCGATAATTTCAGCCGGGCCGCCACGATTGTAGGAGATCGCCGGAACGCCGCAAGCCATTGCTTCCACCACCACCATCCCAAATGCTTCTACCCATTTGGGAGTCACGAGCAGCGCCCGAGCCTGCCCCACTACTGCCTGTAGCTTGTCCGTGGGTAGAAATCCGCGATAGTCCAGTTGAGCCTGTGGATATTCCCGCTGAATTGACTCCCAATAGTCTAGATCTTGCATTTTGCCCAGCACGACAACAGGTTGACCGAGTTGCTGAGAGAGAGCAGCTGTATCTTCCAATCCCTTCTCGGGAGCAATGCGCCCGATCCAAGCCAGATACTCTGCAGGGTTAGGGACAAAGTCATAGCGAGTTGGGTCGATACCGCAGGGCAGAATGTGGAGCGGTGACCCCGGAACCTCGGGAAACGTGTTGGCCTGTGCCAGGGAATGAACGGCGACGGTGCCGGGAAATTGCTGGCGGACGCGGGCGATCGCCTCGTCCAGACCGGTGTTGAGCGATCCCATACTGACAATGTGAGCAATGGGGCGATCGAAAAAGGGCGTGAGATAAAACGGTAGCCAGTCGTAGGCCCAGTTGACGACGATGTCAAATTTTGGCGCGAGTTGGCGAGCTGCGTCCCACATATTTGCCAATGATGACGGTAACGGCAGAGTAACCGGGACGTCCCGCTGTTGAGATTGGGCAAATTGTGGGGGAAGACCACCAACTGTGGTGTGAGCAATGCCCGGAATGGCGGAACCCTCAGGAGCAACAATACAGACATCCTGACCGTCCTGTAGCAACTGATATGCTAGGTTCGTCACATTCAGTTCTACCCCTCCACCAATGCCCGAACCGAGCGGGCCAACGGGCGTCGAGACAAACAAGTATCGCATGTGTAGTTCAGGTTACAGGGTGGAGCCATCCATAGTGATTCATTCATAAATTTACCGTCAGACCATCTATTGTGGACTTAGGCTGCATAGAATACCTCAGTCAGAGGTAAGCATTGTTCAGGTACACAACAAGCAGCGTTGATTTAGGTACAAGAGGAATTCCATTAATTGGTGATTGGCTAATGCCTTCAGATAAGGAACAATTTATCTCTCCATATCACAGCTACAAGGGTGAGGCGAAGCCACATCACATCGTGTTTGATGCCAATTTGCAGACATTCTCTCAAAAGGTCATGTACATCTGTGCGTTGGAGAACGGCGGCAAAGTTTCCCCGCAAGATGCCTACGATGAAATCAAGCATTTATGGAAACAACTGAAGAAATCAAAGAAGAAGCTGTTGGATAACCCAGACCTCAACCCAAGCTCCAGCAAAGACGAATAGCGATCGCCTTCAGCCCCCATCATTAGATACAGCCCGCTTAGCCCCCTACAGCCTGTAGCGGCTTGCTGGCAGCTTGGCGATGCTATAGATCGTCCACATCCCTCAACGAGCTGAGGAAGAGCCCAATCCCGCCAACTCCCAACACCAAGATGGTCAGCAGCTCGAAAGCTGACATCGATTGCAGTCGAAAGCTAATGCTGGAGATCACCCCTAGCGTCAGCGCTAGCAGCGATCCGAGGGACAGCATCCAGCCAAATAGATTCTTGCTGTTGTAGAAAATCATCCCTACACCAAACAGGAATGGAATCAGCACCATACCGCTGGTGACGCTCAAGTTGCCCACTCGATACAGGCGATACCCCAGCGAAAAGTTATTGACCACTGTGATGGAGCTGAAAAACAAATAGCCTCCACCAATCATCATGGCCAGCCCCATCAGGAATCGCATCACTCCGCCATTGCTCCCCCCTGCTCCCCGTCTACCCATACCGTGTTACTCCTCTAGTGTTCCTGCCGGTTCATAGACCATCAGCAGATGGTCTATGTCTGCTTCCACAAACACCTCTCCCCGCATGGCAAAGCCCTGTCTGCGATAAAACTCTGTAGCCTGCACCTGGGCATGTAGCTTCATGCGCTCGAAGCCGCGATCGCGAATCGTTGCCATCATGAACGCGAGCAACTGCTGGCCATATCCGCGACCGCGAAATTGCTGGCGAATGGCCAGTCGCTCTAATTTTGCATAGGGATGAAAGAAACGAATGCGTCCGGCAGCGATCGGTTCTCCGTCCTGCTCTCCCAAAATATGGATGGCTGCATGGTCTTGACCGTCGACCTCGATCGCGTACGGACAGTTTTGCTCGTGAATAAACACGATCGATCGCACCGACATCACTTTCAGCAGGTCATCGAAGGTACTGGCAATTCGAAATGTCGGGCCGGGTGGTTCAGTCCCCATCTCAGTCACAAACGCAGTACAAGCACCATCAAATCAAACATCTTGCCGAGAGGCTGTATGTGAAAGGGTGAAGGCTAAGGGGAAGAGCCCGGACTAGATATCTGGTGAGAGCGTAATCCGATCGAACGAAACGTGCTCCACAACTTCACCGCCCCGCAGCAGTGCAATTTTCCCAACCGGTGTAACGGTTTGCACGGTGCTTTCGGGGAGGATGTCCAAGCCGCCAAACCGGTCTGTTGCGACATAGAGACCGGACTCCTGCCAGAGATCGGGAGTATCCCAGTAGGCAAATCCTCGCGGATCGGGACCAATGCAGGTGATAAGAACATCCGAGAGAGGGGCGATCGCCATCGCCACGTATCCACTCAAGAACCACTCTCCTGTAGCCACAAAATCAGCCTCATCCAGTGCTGCGCTTAAGTCAGGGGAGTCTGCGATCCCTTGGCGGATTTGCTCGATGTCCAGCAATTCTGTCGAAGCATCACTGTCTACCGGTACCAGAGGGAGTAGGGCATTGGTACTGGGGGATTGCAATACTCCTGCTACGATATGAAGTGTGGCCACCAACATCAGCACGCTGGTGGTTAGTCCACTGCCCCACAACCACAGCCACACAGCTCGGGGATAGCGTCGCCACCAACCTGCGGTCAGCGAGCCCAACAATAGTGTGATGCCCCAGAATCCAGGCATGGGCCAGGTGGGCAGGATCGAGCGATAGCCACCCATCCAAGTGAAGACAACGATGATGGGTAGCGAGACGCAGAGTAAAAACTGGTATCGCAGAGCGAGATCGCTGTTACCTAGAGCGCGTTCTCTGAGGGGAAAAGTGACCCAACTGGCACGAGCGATCGCCCACCACATCGGAAATCCCACTGTGGGAAACAGGTACGCGATTCCCAACAGCCACGTCACCAACAGGCTATCCAGCCGATAGGGGGCATCCGATGCGGCACGACCAAACTGAAAAATAAACGACGCCCAACCATGCTGGGCATTCCAAATTAGAAGGGGGGAAAGGGCGATCGCGAACAACACGACTCCCACCGCCACCCATTTCGACAGCAACGCTCGGCGATGGCGGTGACTCAGCAAGCAAAACAGCACTAAGCCGAACCCCAATGCCGCCCCATGATACTTGCCCAGGCAGGCCAAGCCGACCAAGAGAGAGGCGATCGCCAATCGAGCTGTGGGGCGATAGACCTGATTGGAGTGAGACGGCTCACGAGGAAAAAATTCCTGACTGGCAATATACAGACATGCCGTCCAGCTCAATATCAGCGGACTATCGGGCAGGGTGAGAGTGCCGAATCCAAGTTGGAAAATGGGACTGCAAGTGGCAATCACGAGAGCAAACCAGCCCGCAGGTTTCCCAAACAGGCGATCGCCCGTCCGATACAGCAGCCATAACGACAGGGAGAAGAGCAATAACGGCCCGAGGCGAATCGTGAACGGTGAAACCGACCCCACAAGCCAGGGACCGAAGCCAGTACTCAATGCCACCAATGCAGGATGGTCAAAATAGCTGAGGCTGGGGTGCTGTGTGTAGGTGTAGTAGTATGCCTCGTCGAACCCTGCCGGTAAGTAGAGGGCAGCGATCCCCCTCAGTAGCAAGCCTGCGGTCAAGACAAGAATGGCCCAGCGGTGCTCCCCCCATAGGCGAGACAGCTTGCCACTGGAATTAATTGCCACTACTCAGCAACGTCAAGGCGGCAAACGAGCCTGCATTCCAGCAACTGTGCAGCAACATGGGGGCCAGCAGGTTGCGGCTGCGGCTGTAGACGACCCCCAGCACGATCCCCAAAGTGGTCAGGGGCAGCAGGTCAGAGACATTGAGGTGGACGACGGCAAACAGAACGGCACTAATGGCGATCGCCCCCCACACCGGCATGACACGGGTCAAAGACGGCAGCAAAAATCCTCGAAATAGTGTTTCCTCAAATAGCGGTGCCATCACCGACACCACCAGCAAGAAAATCCCCCCCGGTACCCAGCCCTGACTCTCCAAAATAATCGGCAAGATCGGGTTGCCTCCTCCCGATTGAGGCAAAAGCTGTTGAGCAATGATGCCTGCGAGCACCACCAATGGCAGAGCGGCGAAATAGCCCCCCACCCCCCACAGCGGCCATTTGCCGGATAGCTGCGTCCGAAAGATCGGCTCCTCAGCCGTCCCATCACCCGTTTCTATAGAACTGGGAGACTGAGGGTCGCTAGCGTCCTCAAGGCTTGCGCTGGCCTTATCCAAACTGGTTTCATCAAGGCTGGCTGCATCCAGATTGGGGGCATTCAGATTGGGGGAAACATCCAGATTGGGAGCTGACGAGCGCTGTAGGTACGAGCGAGCGGTAGAGAACACCATGAAAAATCCCACAGCAGCCCCAGCCGCATAGGTAACGGCCAATGCGATCGCTTGCTGCACGTATCCTAAATCTCGCGGAGACGCCCCCAATAGGGAAACCAAAATACCGGGGACAAACAATCCCACCAGCAGGTAGGCAATGAACCACACCGACATCACCACCACAGTGGTTTCGATATCCCACGGCACCGACCAGCGTTCACCCAACGCGGGCCATTTGCCCAACACCATCCCAATTCCCCACACCACCAGCAGGATGAGGCCGACGAGCGCTCCCAACAGCGGGCCTCCGGCCAACACCAACAGACGATTGAGGGCGCCAACCGCAACGTCTTCTTGTTGGGTCTCTAATACCTGCAGAACATCCAAGCGCTGTTGTCGTTCGTACAAGTTCTGCAGGGCAAAAAACTCGAACCAACCGTCTAGTTCTTCCTGAATCAGTTGCTCGGCATTGGGCGCAATTTGGGAAAGTTCACCAGAAAATACGGCATCCAGAGTACCGGCCACAGGTTGCAATGTCTCTGATTGGATGGCCTTCCAAGAGTCCTGCGCCTGTACTAGCTTCTCCTCTTTCGCCAGCAGCAGACCGTCCCGCAGTCTCAGCTCGTCCAGACTGGTTTGCTGCCCCGAAGATCGTGCCGCCGGTGGGGTAGTGGCTAGGCGGCTGGCCGATGCCGCGATCGCTTCCTCGTAGCGTTGCGTCGCCACCGAGATCCCCTCGCTATCGAGCAGTGGAGCCGCAATGCTGGAATAGTCGGGATTATCCAGTACAGTCACGGCTTCTAGGGCCAAATTCGTTTGGGCCAAATCCAGCTTGGTTTGGGGTGGTGGCTGTGACCAACTGCCATACAAAAACGTAGTAGCCAGCCCGAGAGCAATAAGGGCCAGACAGACCGTGATGATTCGTCGCATACCAAGTCAAGAACTGCAGGAGATTATCCCAACGATACTGGGAGGCCGGATCGTTTGGAGTTCCGATCTGCATTCCCCCTTAATTTAAGTGGACTCCCATCTATGCAAAAGGAGTCAGTAAAGGCGCTGGAAGCGGTATGAGCCGAGATCTCAGACTGAGTGGTCAAGGGCGATCGTCGCGCGCGCAGTACCGGCAGATGTAACTGCGCTCCAGTTCGGCAGGAGGGGTGGGCCGATAGCAGCGCGGGCACGGGTGCATGTTTTCACTGGCCTGTACTTGTTTCATTCTCAATGCCCACCGCTCGAAGGCCTCTTTGGGGGTTTCGGCTCTGGGTATACTTGACTGCTGGGTACGCACTCTCTGATGTTTGGGGCGATCGCTTTGCTCTTGTAAGGCTTTCCACTGATGCCAGGTGCCGGGGCGAAATTTGAGGCTGGAAATCTTGCGGGTGAGGTGCGGATTGATTTTCTTGATAATCAGGCTGCGCTGAAAGGCCAGATTCTGCGCCCATGTGGGGGAAGAGGTAGCCACCGTCAGAACATCGTGGTGCAAACGGATGGGTTTTGAGTTAGCCGCCACCACATCTCCGACAATCTCTGTCCACAGCTGTTGAATGACTTCCAGTTGCTGAAAGTCTTTCCAGGTGGGCTGTGATTTCACAGCCTTCATTAAGTCGTTGATGGAATGCAGCACGTAGTGTTTTGATTGACCGCAATGGGGTGTATCTAGAATATCGAATGATGTTTGGATCGTCGATCGCCATCTCTCGTCTGTTTTTTTGCCATACAAGGGTTGATGTGTATGCGGCAGTGCATATAGATGGTTAGAGTCATGCTACCCTTTCGATTGTTTAGGCGTCTGGGCTCTCGCGTATGTATCGTTTTTGCATGCATGCAGCCTACGTTTCACTGGGCTCAACTTACAACAATGGCCAGACAGAGCTAGCGCTCAATGGGTGACCAGACACCACAATTCCCCCAGATTTTGGATTCCTACAGATGACTATCTATGTTGGCAATTTGTCGTTTAGGGCAGCTGAAGCCGATGTATCTGAAGTATTTGCAGAGTACGGCACCGTCAAGCGGGTGAACATGCCCACCGATCGTGAAACCGGCCGCGTGCGCGGGTTTGCGTTTGTGGAAATGTCGTCCGATGACGAAGAAACCAAGGCAATTGAAGAGCTGGACGGTGCGGAATGGATGGGCCGCGAAATGCGGGTCAACAAAGCCAGACCTCGTACCTAATGCTCGATAGCGTTCAGCAATCAGCGAGCGAGAGTTCTCTAGCCATTTTTCCCTGACCCAGGAATTGCCAGACTGCGATCGCTGGCCCGAGAACGTCACAGTCGCGGCATGGCAAACCGCTGTAAGGTCGAGAGGGGGTTCAGAAGGGTTCGATCCCGAGATTGGGTTGAAAGTTCAGCCTGGCGATTGGCTGCCCCCCTGTTGTCGTGTTGTAAATATCTCTCGATTGTGGCCGAACAGAAGCAGCAACCTGAATCTACTCAAGCTATGGCTCCCGAAGACTACACCAACGGGATGCGAATTGCGGGTGGGATGATTTGGGGAACCGTGCTGTCCTTGACCGTGGGGGCAGGTATGGTGCTGTTGCCCCAAGTACCGCGCCCTTGGCTGTGGAGCGTGCCTGTACTGTGGGTGTCGCTGTCCACCCTCGGTATTTGGCTGCAATGGTCTGTTGCACGAGGGAAATGCCCGAAATGCGGCCACGAACAGTCTGTGACTCGTTTGGGTAAGCGCTGTCCGCAATGTCGCACGTTCCTTCAGGCCAGCAATCGCAAGATCGTTCGCATTTGATTTCGATCCGTTTTCGCAAGAGCGCTCTCTGCGATCTCGGATACCCCATGTCCCCAACAGCACATCAGATCTGAAAGACCGTCAGTAGGGCAGCGTGGTCGGAGTCGGGAAACTTGAGATTCTGGCGATCGGGATTGGCTGAATCGTGCAGATTTTGATTGAAGATGTGGCAGGAGGACAGTTTCTGGTAGAGCGATCGCGATGCCAACAGGTGATCGATAGTTGTCCGTCGACCAGCGTACAGGTGCGTGAATCGCTGCTCGTCACTGACCAGTTGCTCGCACGCCGCTAGTTCTTGACCCACCAGTTGCGGATTGTGCACCCGAGAGAAACGACCCACAATCGTACGCACCGGGAGATCGTCGATTTCGGCATTGAAGTCTCCACAGACGACGATTGCAGCCTTGCTATCTCGCTCGAAGATGCGATCGACTAATATGCGGACTTCCAATGCTTGACCTGCTCGTTTGATATCCGACAGCAACTCGCTCTCTGCTCTTCCGGCCAAACTTTGCCACGCTCCGTCGTCCGCTCGCTGCCCCTCAATCTCGCTAGGCAGTGGAGATTTGAGGTGCAGATTCATGACGTGCAGCGATGTACGATTCGGCAGCTCTAGCTCCACATGTAAGAAGGGTCGGTGCCACGCGATCTCGTCTGGCTCCCCGAGTGCTGCAGTCTTGGGGAGCGCAGTGTTTTGCCGAAACGGCATCTGCACGAGATCGTTGTAGTACTGTTGCGCGTGCGTGATGGGAAACCGGCTGAGCGTCACAACATTGCGATAGTCCAGAGCCTGGCCGGGGCCGCCATCGGGATCGTGGGTGCCGAGCGCCTGGTAATCACTGTACTGAGTGTCTACCAGCAATTCCTGCAGCGCAAGAAACCGGCGCTTGCCAGACGACTCATCCAACTGACCGTGTATTTCCTGCAGACAGAGCACGTCGGCGTTGAGCTGATTCAACTGCGATCGCAGCAGGGGAATTCGCTGGGCCAAGGGTGGATTGGTGGAATCGGCGTCAAATTCGAGGTTTTCAATATTGAACGTTGCAATTCTCAACTCCACCACTACGTCTCCCTTCACTCAACCCTGTCTCTCCTTAGGGTAGGCCGATAGACGTCAAACATTTTGAGGATGAACTGGCCAGCGGGACGCCTGCGAAAGGCGGCTACCGTCTCCTGCAACTCTGCTGGAGTCCTGTCCAAAGGCGGCAACGCCCCATCAAATCCATCTGCCCACACCAACGGCACTCCCAAACAGGCAAAACTCATATCTGCCATCGTTAGGCGATCGCCCACCAAAAACTCTCGCCCATCTGCCAGTAGGTCATCCACCCGAGCAAACATCCGCTCGATCGCCTGCATGGCCACTGCTCCCGTATCGTCTCCAATCTCCAGCGCGCCCCCTACCATGCCGCGAACTGTCGAGTAAAGGAGTGCCACAAATGCTTTCTCAAACCACGGACAGCGATCGCCAAACACCGGCACCATGATGTTGCGCATGGGCAATAAGTACGAATACGCCCAGGGGCCAGCTTGACCTCCCAGCGTGTCAAAAATGTCTGTCCACAGCTCGTTCACCAACTTGGCCTGTTCGGGATCGGTGGGGACGAGCTTGCGATCGCTCGGCACGATCGTTTCCAGATATCCCAAGCCCGTCTTGCTACTAGAAAAAACTGTGTCTCCCTTGTAAATCACTGGAAAAAACGAGTCGGGGGCCCCCAGCTTCTTACTCTTAAGTTGCAAAAACGGCACAGTATGCCATTCTTCGTTGAACTCCAATCCGTAGAGCAACATTGCCCAGCGAGCCAGGGCGCATC
Source organism: Cyanobacteria bacterium J06642_12 (assembly GCA_039817825.1). Classification (GTDB taxonomy): domain Bacteria; phylum Cyanobacteriota; class Cyanobacteriia; order Thermostichales; family PCC-7336; genus PCC-7336. The sequence goes on from JBCBVA010000089.1 coordinate 15,203, forward strand.
CCGTACTGGGGGGAAATGACAGCAGTCTCCAACCCGCGAGAGCTTCTTCCGTCACAGTCTCTTGCTCCTTGGTTCCGATATCCACGAGCGGTGTTTCAAGCTACGTGCCCACCATGCCTCATTTGCAACAGATTGGCAGTAGCGATCGCACTGTTCGCTACACAACATCAATCTAGAACTGTGCTCCGGTTGCCATTTAAAACGTGAAGTCGAAGAACTTCTACACCTCGCACAGCAGCATGCGATCTGAATCTGGAACCTAGTGCCCTGTCAACGCAAAGCATAGAGATCGGCACTCAAGCAAAGACTGACTGCACAGTGCAGGGCAAGAAAAGGCATCCCAAACAATAAGCCTAACAAAACACTAGATCGCTCGAAAAAGCCATGCCGGACAATTGCACAAGCAAGAGAGTCCTAGCAGAGATTGACCTCAAACATCGCTCTATTTCTATCTCCAGAATAGATTTAAACCTATTTTTTCATCCCAAAAAATAGGTTTTTTGCACAATTTCGCAAAATCGAGTCATAGTTAGTGTCAGATGCAACCTTAAGCAAACCCGA
>JBCBVA010000090.1:0-15749 GCA_039817825.1 Cyanobacteria bacterium J06642_12
GATGGGGGAACAGTTCCCCCATCTCAGCATAAATATATTAATTGGCGCTCTTGTAGACTAACTCATAGGGTTTAATCACGCCCGTTGTTTATTTCTAGCTTGAAGTTCTGGTAATTCTCCCTGCTCTTAAAATGAAATTCAACGCTGTCGACAAAAATAAACAAAGTTCAATTGTTGTTGTCTCTCGATACTGGAAGACAGTACACTCTTCAGCTCCAAAACAATTCTGAATTTTAATAGAATAGATGCACTAAGCAACTCCACTCTCGCCAACCATTGAAGTTCTGTTACAGCCTAAGAATGGCCCAGACTCTTTGATGCGATACTGTTATTGGCTAATAGAGTGATTTATTGGCTGCTAAATGATTTGGGTTTGGAGAGGGATAATGAAAAAACTTCTCAAAGAATTATTTCCCAGCCTTTGGAACCAGATCTCAACTCCAGTTCCACCTGAAAATGCCGTTTGTGAGTTTGAATGCCGAGAGCTTGAGTGTTCTCAGGAAGAATGGGAGCACTGCGAGCGACGTCTGAAATACGTCAATTTGGTGAACTCTGTTGAATGGCACAATCCGGAAGAGAAGGGAATTCATACATAGCTAACTTAATCCTGCGGCCAGCGGCGATCGATGTCGGCCAAAACTGTATCCAGGTCCGCAGTACCACTAGCCAAGTCGATAATGCCTTCCCAAAACGCCCCTGTCCCCACCTCTCCCGGCATTAAATCCGAGCCATCAAATCGCAGTGTGTCTGCAGACGCCAAAACCTCCGCTTGCTTGCGAGTGTTCGGGTCGGTATAGGACGCGATCGCAATTCCGCGAAACGGAGACACAAACCCCTCCGCCTGCGACCAAATACGGTGGGGCTCTGCAGTCGTCAAATACTCCATCATGGCCCGAGCTTCCGGCGTATCGCTCAATAGGCCAAACTGCTCCCCCGACACCAACAGTACATTGCTGAACTCGGGATTCATCGCAGGAAACGGGAATACAGCCACATCCCGACCGGGTTCAACCGTATCGGGGAAAAACGTCGAGATAAAACTAGCCTGACGATGCAGGTAACACCCCGGCGGATCGTCAAATAGCGCAGCAGGTGAATCCCCAAAGGGTGTGCTGATTGCTCCTACTGCGCCTCCCAACACGCGATCGCCATCCTGTACCAGCTCCGCAAAGGAGCTAAACGCCGACGCGATCGCTGGTTCGGAAAACGGCGTGTCCCCACTCACCCAACGGTCGTATACCTGCGGCCCCGACTGCCGCAGCACAAATTCCTCCACCCAATCTGTCCCCGGCCACCCAGAAGCTGCTCCACTTTCCAGTCCAATGCACCAGGGAATATTGCCATCCGACACCATGCGATCGCTTAGAGCCTGCAGCTCTTCCCAGGTACTCGGCACCTCGTATCCAGCCGCCGCAAATACCGGTGGACTGTACCACACCAAACTTTTGAGAGAGGCCCGTGCCCAGATGCCGTAGGGGCGATCGTCTACACTGGCCAGCTCCAGCCACTGGCGATCGAACGCCGATTCCAGTTGTTCGTTACTGAGCACATCATCCAACGCGATCAGATCCCCCTCCCGCGCCAAATCAGCCATCAGTCCCGGCTGAGGAAACAAGGCAATATCGGGGGGGTTACCTGCTGTCAATCGAGCAATCAGAACGGTGGCAAACTGATCGGTGCCCTCGTACACCACATCGATACCGTTGGCCTCCTCAAATGGAGCCAGTACCTCGGCGATTGTGGCTTCTCCATCACCGGTAATGCTGCCAAGAATGGTGACTGTTGGAGTGGGGGGGGACGGACTGCAGGCGGCCAGTACGATACCGATCGCCCCACCCAGTGCTCCAACCGAATGCGCAGACTGGATTGGCGACCGCCTATATCTACTCCGCGTCAGCCCCAACGTCTTCTGGCGCAGTTCCCTCAGCATCAAGCTCTTCTCCACCGGCATTGTCCGTTCCGTCTAACCCAGCTTCACCCTCGTCTGCCTCGCCATCAGCGCCGCTGTCTACAGCTTCTTCAACCGGCTCGGGAAATGCCGGAGCATCTTCAACAAGATTGGCCCCTCTCGGAATTGCCAATTCGACAGTTGTATCCAGAGTGGTGCGGGGTTGTACTTCAACCTCTGTGTCCGCTTCCACCTCAAATCGAGCCAGCGGAGCATCGCCATCCTCCGTCCATTCTTCGCCAATCTCGGTGGCCATGCGAGTGACCTGAATCTGGTAAATCTGCTCTAATTCCGCCGCATTCAGCGTGGCATTTTCCTCCGCGTCATATTTCGACCGGGCGATTTCCTGTACTTGCACTTCGCCGCGATCGTCAATCGTCCATAGCTCCAAGCGACTACGCGATCGCAAACTCAGGGTGTTGGTTTCTGTGGCCTGGCTGAGCACGTCTACTTTGGCCACCACCAGGGCTTCTAACCCCAAGAAATCGAAAAACTGGTTGACCTCCTCCGGTTCGATCTCATCGTGTTCCAAGATGTCAAACAGCGGGCTGCCGATCTCTTCTAAGACGGGCTGCAGATTGCGATTATCCAGCGGCAACACGTTGCTGGATTCTGGGACTAGCCCCAGGCGCACCGCCTCCGATGCCATCCGCTGCGACAAAAATTCCGTATGGGCCAGCGTACCGACGCCAATGACCCCCAAACGGGTGCGGGGCTGCGGACGGATGGGAATGGATAACTGCACGGCTACGGGTGTGGTCAAGCCACCAAATAGCCAGACCTCCTCGTTTAAGTCTTCGTAATCGGGATGGCGCACCGATAGCAACCAGCGTCCGGGTAATCCGCCATCCAGCTCGAAGGTTCCGCTGGTGTCAGTTTGGGCCGCTTGTCGAAATAGCCCCGTGCGTACATCTCCTCGTCGCGCTCCTCGCACAATCACACGGGCATTGGCGATAGGCTGTCCGGCTTGATTGGTGATCTGGCCGACCACTTTCCCCAGGCTATTGCTCTCGATTTGAACCGTTGCTGTGTCCCCCTCGGGGGCTTCGGGGGCTGGAGTGGGGCTGGATTCCTGGGCTAGGCCGGGATGGCCAGCAATGCCCACGGCAATGGCTGCTACCAGGGGAACGAGGATTGATTGGACGATTGAGTAAGTTCGCACGAATGTCATCTCATCAGGAATTCTCACGGTCACAGGCCCCAGCGAATCACCTCGCTCAGAAGCATTATGAAAATGGGGCTCCGGCCTCTTGCCACTGCTCCAACAAATCGGGCACCATGCTCTCTGCCTGCCGCCTGAACAACCCGGCGGCGGCATCTTCAAACATGCGATTGCCCCCCACTTCGTCTTTATCAAATGCTTCGTAATATCCTGCCAAATCGCCGGGTTCGTCCTCTTGCAAGTCCACGACAATCATCACCCCCCGACTGCGCAGCTCGTTAGGGGTAAAGTCCGGTATGTTGACGGGCACTTGAGGGACAAAATACCGGATGGCTAGGTTGAGAAACGGGTTACCGCGCCGGTCGAATTCCCGCGAGATGTCCATATGGGTAAGGACGATGTAGCGCAATCCCAGACTGTTGCCAATGACTTTGAGGCGGTCGAGGTCGGGGGTGAAACGGTTGTCGCGATCGATAATGTCCAACCCTTCTGCCAGTGGGGCCAGTTGCTGAAACTCTTCCCACACCCCAATCGGGCCGATCAACAATTCCACCGGCCGATCGCCTGCTGTGTCTTGCAATGTCGCATGCACTTGGGCGGCCAAGTCATCGGAGAACGGTTCGCGATCGGGGATGACGCCAATGCCGATGCTGTCTTCCGGTGGGCGTCCAGGGGGCAGTTGAATTTGGGTGGAGGAGACAAACCCGGAGCGCACTTGAATTTGGCTGCTGACGGTGGGAAATCCCGGTACGCTAATGTCCGCTAAATAGACGCCAGTGGGGAGGTTGGGAATAAGGAAGCTGCCGTCAGGAAACAGGTTGAGCTGGGTGTCAGGGGCATCTCCACGCAGGTTCTTGAGCCGAATAATTCCCCCAGACACGGGATTGCCCGCTAAATCCACCACGCGACCTGCGGCACTGCCCGTATCGGGACGGGGGGCGATCGCCACTTCCGCCTCGGGATCGATCGCCGGTAATTCCACCCAATTCAGTTGCGGTTCTCCCGCCTCAGCCACCAACACTGCGGGGCCGTTTTCGGTGGGTAAGAACGACACGCCGATGGGGGACTCTCCTAGGTCGTAGACCGCCTGCAACTCGCCAGTTTCTAGGTCAGCCACTTGGAGGTGATTGCTGTCGCGGGAGGTGATGTAGGCATATTGGCCGTCGGAGGACAGGGCAACGCGGGTGGGTCGCCAGTTGAGGCCGATAGTTTGGACGGCTTCTCCACTAGATTGACGGTCGAATACGGTCAGGTCGCTGGTGCCTGAATTCAGGACGACCAGTCGCTGAGATTCTGGCTCTAAGGCAATGTCTTCGGGCTTGATGCCGCTGCGCAACATGGCCAGCAGCTCGCCATTATCCGCATTCAGCACCAGCAATCCCAGGGGGGTGTCGTTATCGGCAGTAATTAATAGGTTGTTGGTGACTGGATTGAAGGCGATCGCCAGTGGTGGCATGGGTACCGGCAGCGTGCGGGCCGATTCCTCCGACAGTTGCATGATGGAGATGCTGCCAAGGTTGGGGTGGGTGGCAAAAATCCGTCCGGTTTCCCCATCAAAATCAATATCCAGCACTCCGGCCCCGAGCCCGTAGCCCTTGCGGATCTCCAGGGTGTCCCCTTCCAGAACTACCAGTCCATCTGAATTGAGACCGGCGGCATACACCACATTATTGACGGGGTCGTAACGGACGGTGTTGGGCTCAAAGCCAATTCCCGTTTGGGCCACAATCTCGCCGGACGCCAGATCGACCAACGCCACTGACTGCTCTTGCAGCAGACCGACTGCCACTAACGTTTGCCCCTCGCGCTCGACGATATCGAAGCGATCGACGCTACTTTGCAGCGGGATGGTGGAGACCGAGGCTAATCCAGAGCCTGAATCGTCTTCTTCGTCAGCCTCAGCTGTTTCCTCGCCCCCTTCAGTCTCCTCGAGTGCAGAATCCTCTAGTTCGCCATCTTCAGGCTCGATATCTTCAGATTGTGCATTAACTGGTTCATCTACACCGTCCGTCTCCTCGCTCTCGACACCATCACTAGCCGTGTCTTCACTAGCCGCCTCATCTGCCTGTTCGCTGGTGTCTGCTTCGTCTCCAGCGCTTTCAGCCTCGGTGTCTTCCGCGTTCTCTTCAGGCGTCTCGTCTTCTGCCAACTCATCGCCTGTCAGTTCATCTGCTTGAGTGGCTTCTGGCAGGTCGGGCAGTTCCGAACCCTCTTCCTGCGCTGCATTAGTTTCCAAGTTAGCCGCGCCTGGGTTAGCAGCATCTGGGTCAGCAGCATCCAAATCGACTAAATCGAAGAGATCGAGTGGTTCGGATTCGGCCACAGGGCCTACGGTTGCATCTACCTCTTCTTCCTCTCCCGCCCCTCCCGCCGGTCCTAACTCGTCTTCTACTGCAGGTACGTCACCGACCTGAGCCCCAACGTCAGAAACTGAAAATGGAGCCAGCACCCACACAGGCAACAGCAGCAAAGCAAGCAGCGACAGGGATTTCAGCATAGAGAGCGCAGTGTAAGGCATGCCAACCGGCAAGCTACCGGAGAGCACGTCACCGATAACCGATTCAATTGAAGCAATCATTCAATCAGACGGCATCTTAACGAGCGATCGCCGTCTTAGTCTCTCAATACATATCCCACACCACGGACGGTTTGGATGAGGCGCTTTTCCCCCTCTTGTTCTACTTTCAAGCGCAAATATCGAATGTAGACCTCAATAATGTTGGAGTCTCCCATGAAGTCGTAGCCCCAAACATTTTCCAAAATTTGCTGACGGGTGAGCACTTGGCGAGGGTGCTCCATCAGGTAGCGCAGCAGGTCGAATTCCTTGGCTGTCAACTCAATGCGACGCACTGCCGCTTCGTCATCATCCGATCGCCGCATGACTTCGCGGGTAATCGGATCGAGGGATAGATCGAGGAAACTGAGTTTTCCTTCCCCCTGGCCGCCATAGCGCCGCAGGTGAGCCCGCACCCGCGCCAGTAACTCTTCGATGCTGAAAGGTTTGACTACGTAGTCATCGGCCCCGGCATCGAGTCCTTCGACGCGATCGACCACATCGTCTTTGGCGGTCATTAAAATTACGGGTACTCGGTTGCCGGTTTGGCGCAATCGTCGACAAATCTCTATTCCCGAAATCCCGGGCAGCATCCAATCCAACAGGATTAGATCGGGCTCTTGTTCGCGAGCGGCCATCATTCCGCCAGTTCCGTCATTGGCCACCGACACGCGATACCCTTCGTATCCCAACTCCAGCTCGATAAACTTGGCCAGTTTCTCTTCATCTTCAACAATGAGAATGTGCCCTTTCGGAGTCGAACTTGTCATTCACAAAACTCCACTCTTTTGCATGCATTGCTTGCAACTCTAGCGCACTTTGTTTCAAGGGCGACCCAACTCAAATCCCATTCACCGCTTGGGGTAGACCAAATCATGATTGCAGTCAGTTTTTTAAGAAAAAGACGGATGTTTAGGTCTGTGAATGGCACGATCTGCCTTAGAGAAACGGTGAACGCTATCGTTAGGAATGAAGACTGAAAAGCTGTTGCTTGTGTTGCTGTTGAGGCGCTCTGGCTGCTGTAAGACGCCGATACTGCTTAGCAGCAAATTCAGAAGCAGACCTTGCGACTCGGATTGCAGTAGGCTAGTTAGCCCGTGTCGAATCGTTTCGTTCATCGAGTTGCGATCGCTACTCAGTGCGTTAACACAACCACTCCCACGACCATTAGCACTATCTGCCTCCCAGGATCTTTCGGTTCTACACATCAATAGTTGCGGATTCGCTGCCGGTATTGTTTTCTGCTCTTTATGTCTTTCTCTCGCTCGCGTTCTAGGAGACTGCCGTGAAATTTATCGATCGCTCCACAATTGCCGTCAAAGCCGGTGATGGGGGAGATGGCATGGTGGCCTTTCGCCGTGAGAAATACGTTCCGGCAGGTGGACCGTCGGGGGGAAATGGCGGACGAGGCGGTTCTGTTGTGTTGGTGGGGGATGCCAATCTGCAGACGCTGCTGGATTTTCGGTTTCAGCGGTTGTACGCGGCGGAAAATGGCGGCAAAGGGGGACCGAAGAATATGACCGGGCGAGGGGGCAAGGATTTAGAGATATTGGTGCCCTGTGGCACCGTCGTGTTTGATGCTGATACCGATGAATTGGTGGGCGACATTACCGAATCTGGACAGGTGCTGTGTGTGGCTCAGGGAGGGGTCGGTGGTATGGGGAACGCCCATTTCCTCAGCAATCGCAACCGTGCCCCCGAACGGATGACGGAGGGCAAACCGGGAGAGGAGCGCCAGTTACAGCTAGAGCTGAAGCTGATTGCCGAAATCGGCATTATCGGACTGCCCAACGCCGGCAAATCTACTTTGATCTCGGTTCTGTCCTCGGCACGCCCTAAGGTGGCCAACTATCCATTTACAACGTTAGTACCCAATTTAGGCGTCGTTAGACGTCCAACGGGGGATGGAGTAGTGATTGCGGATATCCCTGGATTGATTGAAGGGGCACACGAAGGGGTGGGGCTGGGATACGAATTTCTACGCCACATCGAGCGCACCCGCTTACTGGTTCACGTGGTGGATGCCAGTGAAGCCGACCCCGTCACCAGCTATCAAACCATTCAGGCTGAATTGCAGTCCTACGAACGCGGGCTGCCCGAGAAACCGCAGATTGTGGTGCTCAATAAAATAGACACGCTGTTGCCGGAGGAGCTGGAGGAGAAACAGCAGCAGATGCAAGCGGCCTGCGGTGCCGACGTGCTGACGATTTCTGCCGTCACCCAACAGAATTGCGATCGCCTCACCCAATCCGCATTTCAACTGCTCGATCGCCTCAAAGCCTCAGAAGCCGACCGGTCATCCGACCCAGAAGCACTGGAGGAACTGCGCCTAGCCCGCTCGACCACACTGGAAGACAGTGAGAGCGATAGCAGTCCCGATGTAGAAGTGTTTTACGTCCGCTAGCGATCGCTCTCTCTATGGGGTACGAATTTGGTCATCCACTGGGTAGGGTGCGGGCGCAACAAGCCCAAACATGTCTATAAATGTGTGGATAAAGCGAAATATCTTGTTCAGGTGACCCGGTGTTGGGGGGGGAGCGCCTTAGAATTATTTCTGTGATTAGCCGTAACTCTGGAGCCAGTCCCCAGCATGAGTTCTGTCCCCAATCCTGTAGCGACCACCCGTTCCCCGGCAGAGACTCCGGCTCAGACGATCGTATCGAACGACCCGTTGCTGTCCCAGCGGCTGCGCCTGATCGAGCAGCTATGGGAAACTGTTTTGCTGCAAGAGTGCGGCCAAGAATTGGTGGATCTGCTGAAGCAGTTGAGGCAAATGTGTTCTCCCGAGGGGCAGGCTCCGAAATATCCGGCGGAAGAAGTGCTGGATATCATCACTCATCTGGAGCTGAAGGAAGCCATTCAGGCATCCCGAGCATTTGCACTGTTCTTTCAACTGATCAACATTACCGAGCAGCACTACGACCAAGCGGTGCGCACCAGTCGCGATCGCATCGGCTACGGCACGGTTGATGATGCTTCTGCTTCCGACGCGGACAATTCTGATACCAACCATAGCGGTGACATGAATGGGGCTGACGGGACTGAGCCGAGTCCTGGAATGGATATCGCCAATAGCCGCAAGAACGAGCGGTTTAACGCCCTGTTTACCCACCTAAAATCTCAACAGGTGTCTGCCGAGCAACTGCAGTCGCTGTTGCATGCCCTAGACATTCGCTTGGTGTTTACTGCCCACCCAACCGAGATTGTGCGGCACACCATTCGGGAAAAGCAGCGATCGCTCTCCAAACTGCTGGACACCTTCGACAGCCTCAAAGATCCGGTGGGGTGGGAAGCGGAATTACTGCGCCAACAGCTCTTTGAGGAAATTCTGCTGTGGTGGCGCACCGATGAGCTGCACCAGTTCAAACCCACCGTGCTGGATGAAGTGGACTATACGCTGCACTACTTTGAAGAAGTGCTATTCAATGCGGTTCCCCTACTACACGAGCGCCTGTCCCAGACCCTGCAGGCGGAATACACCACGGTCGAGCCCCCCAGTTTCGATTTCTGCACCTTCGGCTCGTGGGTGGGATCGGACCGCGATGGCAACCCCTCAGTTACCCCAGAGGTAAGCTGGCAAACCGCCTGCTACCAACGCAACTTAGTGCTGGATAAGTACATCCAGTCGGTGAAAAGCCTGGTGCGAGCGTTGAGCGTCTCCCTGCACTGGAGCGATGTGGACTCCGAACTGTTAGGGACACTCGATCAGGATCAAAGCCAGTTCCCTGAGGTGTACGAATCTCTAGCTCTCAAGTTTCGCCAGGAACCCTATCGCCTCAAGCTGAGCTACATTCAGCGCAAGCTGGAGCTGACCCGCGATCGCAACGAGCAACTGCGCAATCCCGACCCCGTGCAGCGGCGGGGGGCGATCGCCAGCGGCTACGCCAGCGCCGAAGACTTCCTCGCGGATCTACAGCTAATCCGCTCCAGCATCGATCGCAGCAACCTGCACTGCCGCCAACTGGATCAACTGATCGCTCAGGTGAAGGTATTCGGGTTCTATCTAGCACGGCTGGACGTGCGGCAAGACAGCCGCATTCACGAGAAAACCCTGACGGAAATTGTGCGGTACTTACGCCTGCTGCCCGAGGGCACGTATGCCGATTTGCCCGAAGCGGACAAAACCGCCTTGCTGGTGCGGGAGCTACAAACCCGTCGCCCGCTGGTACCGGCGGAACTTCCCGGCCCCACCCTGCCCTATACTCCCCCCGGCTTCAAGCCTCCTGAAGAGCCGGAACCCGATGGGTCGTTTGTCTCCTCCAAAACCATCGAGGTGATGGAAACGTTCCGCACCATTCGAGCTTTGCAGCAGGAGTTTGGCCATCCCATCTGCCACACCTACATCATCAGCATGAACCGCTGCAGTAGCGACATGTTGGAGGTGCTGCTGTTTGCCAAAGAGGCCGGACTGTACGATCCCATCTCCGCCACCGGATCGCTGTCTGTGGTGCCTCTGTTCGAGACGGTAGATGACTTGAAGCGGGCTCCGGCGGTGATGGAGGAGATGTTCCAGTTGCCCTTCTACCGCGACTACCTGCGATCGCGAAAAGACCTGCAAGAAGTCATGCTGGGCTACTCCGATAGCAACAAAGACTCCGGTTTCCTGAGCAGCAATTGGGAGATTTACAAAGCCCAGCAAGCGCTTCAGGTGGTGGCCGAGAACTACGGCATCAAGCTGCGCATCTTCCACGGTCGCGGTGGCTCAGTGGGTCGCGGTGGTGGTCCGGCTTACGAGGCAATTTTGGCTCAGCCCGGTCGCAGCATTGGGGGGCGCATCAAAATTACCGAGCAGGGGGAGGTGCTGGCCTCCAAGTACTCGTTGCTGGATGCGGCGGTGTACAACCTCGAAACGGTGACCAGCGCTGTGGTGCAGGCTAGCTTACTGTCTTCCTTCGGGGACGGTCAGGAGGACTGGTTGCAACTCATGGAAGATCTGGCAACGCGATCGCGCCAAGAGTACCGCTCGTTGGTGTACGAAACCCCCGGCTTTCTGGAATTTTTCCTGGAAGCCACCCCGATCGAGGAAATCAGCAAGCTGCAAATCAGCTCCCGCCCCAGCCGCCGCAACACCAAGAAAAAAGACCTAGACGGCCTGCGGGCTATCCCCTGGGTGTTTAGTTGGACTCAGAGCCGCTTCCTGCTGCCCTCCTGGTACGGCGTTGGCACCGCGTTGGAGTCTTACGTCAGCCAGAATCCAGAGGGCCATTTGGAGCACTTGCGCCACCTCTACCGCACCTGGCCGTTTTTCAAGACGGTGATTTCGAAAGTGGAGATGACGCTGGCCAAGGTGGACATGCAAATTGCCCGCCATTACATGCGTCAGTTGGTCTCCGACCAGAATCGGGACACCGACGAGCAGTTGTTTGAGCGGATTTCTTCCGAGATGAGCCGCACTCGTGAATTGGTGTTGGCGATCGCCGAACATCAAGATCTGTTGGATGGAGATGCCCAACTGCAGCGGTCCGTTCGCTTGCGCAACAGCTCGATTGTTCCGCTGGGCTTCTTACAGGTGTCCCTGCTCAAGCGCCTGCGCCAGCACGAACCCCGTTCCCGCCACAGCCGCTCCGAGCTACTGCGGGGTGCCCTACTCACCATCAACGGGATTGCAGCGGGGATGCGGAATACCGGCTAATGGGTTGGCTGATTGTGTTCTGTTAAAGGCATTCGGTGGTCTTTATCTCCAGAATTGCCTTATGAGATCGACCGGTGTGGTCACTCGTATGGACGGTGTCACGAGCATGGACGGCCTTGCTGCAGGGATGCGATCGCGCCGTGAGTCTGGCGACCCTCAGTCTGACGGCCTGTCGTAGATGAGAACCAGAATCATTAGATGGACTTAATGTATTCCGTGGGTTCATCTCCAGAGCACCATAAACGTCTCCAGGGCACCATAAAACGGCGGGAGGGCTGGCTTCGGAGTTTGTAAAACGTTGCTGCGTTCGCGGACATCCAGATGTAGTAACCGACATTCTATGGCTATTATCGTCAGAGACTCGTGGTGTACGAATCGTATATATGGTAGTTGTCTGTTGCTAGCATTCCCGACTATCGTTTAGCTCTAGTCGCGTTTAACTCGCACATCGTTTCCTCCGAATCGCTCTCATCGAATCCCTATGACCGCTCTTGTCATTGTTGAATCTCCCACCAAAGCTCGCACCATTCGAGGCTTCCTGCCCAGTGGCTACCAAGTGGAAGCATCTATGGGCCACATTCGGGATTTGCCTCAATCGGCCACCGAAATTCCGGCTGAGGTGAAGAAAGAGGACTGGGCTCGCATTGGGGTGAACGTGCGATCGAACTTCGAGCCGCTGTACGTCATTCCTAAAGATAAGCAGAAGAAGGTTAAGGAACTGCGCAGCGCCCTTAAGGGGGTGGACGAATTAATTCTGGCGACAGACGAAGATCGCGAAGGGGAGAGCATTAGCTGGCACCTGCTGCAGGTGCTGAAGCCCAAGGTGCCCATCAAGCGGATGGTGTTCCACGAAATCACTCGCGAAGCCATCCGGAAGGCGCTGGATGATTGCAGAGATATTGACGTCAACTTGGTACATGCCCAGGAAACCCGCCGCATTCTCGATCGCCTGGTGGGTTACACCCTGTCGCCGCTGCTGTGGAAGAAGATTGCCCGCCGATTGTCTGCGGGCCGAGTGCAGTCTGTGGCAGTTACCCTGCTGGTGGAGCGGGAGCGGCAGCGTCGCGCGTTCAAGCAGGGAGAATATTGGGACCTGAAAGCCGAGCTGACTCACGCCAAGAAATCATTTACCGCTGACTCCATTTCTGTGGGGGGCAAGCGTCTGGCCAGCGGTCGCGATTTTGATGAGTCGACGGGACAGATTGCGGCTGGTCGGGATGTGTTGCTACTCGATCGCGAGCAAGCGGAAGCCATTCAAGCTCGTCTGCGGGATAAAGCCTGGGCGGTGAGTAAGGTCGACGAACGGGCCAGTACCCGACGCCCCTCTCCCCCCTTCACGACATCAACGCTGCAGCAAGAGGCCAACCGCAAGTTGCGCATGCCTGCCCGCACCACCATGCGCACGGCCCAGAAGCTTTACGAGGAGGGCTACATCACCTACATGCGGACGGACTCGGTGAACCTGTCCCAGCAGGCGATCGCTGCTGCCCGCAGTTGCGTTGAAGTCAAGTACGGCAAGGACTATCTCAGCCCCAAACCCCGCCAGTATTCCACGAAGAGCAAGGGTGCTCAAGAGGCCCACGAGGCCATCCGCCCATCCGGCTCCACCTTCCGAATTCCTGCCAATACTTCATTAAGCGGCCCGGAGCGGGCGTTGTACGACCTGATTTGGAAGCGCACCGTTGCTACCCAGATGGCCGATGCTCGCCAAACCCACACCACGGTCACCATGACCGTTGAAGATGTGGAATTTAAGTCCACCGGCAAGCGAATTGATTTCCCCGGCTTCTTCCGCGCTTATGTGGAGGGTTCTGACGACCCCGATGCGGCGTTGGAAGACAAGGAAGCCATCCTGCCTCTGCTGAAGGTGGGGGATTCTCCAAATTGCAAAACCATTACCCCCAACGGCCACGAAACCCAGCCTCCGGCTCGTTACACTGAAGCATCGCTAGTGAAGGCGCTCGAAAAAGAAGGCATCGGACGACCCAGTACTTACGCCAGCATCATCAGCACGATTCAGGATCGGGGCTACGTGGTGGCGATCGGCAATGCCCTCACCCCCACTTTCACTGCATTTGCGGTTACCAGTCTGCTGCAAGAGCATTTTCCGTCGCTGGTGGATACCCATTTCACCGCGCAGATGGAAGGGACGTTGGATCAAATTGCTACGGGTAAGGCGGAATGGCTGCCGTACCTGACCCAGTTTTATTTGGGGGATGACGGTCTGGAGCACCAGGTGAAGGTGCGCGAGGACGGCATTGACCCCAGCACGGCTCGGGCGGTGAAGTTGGACGGTCTGGAGACCGAGATTCGCATCGGTCAGTACGGCCCTTACATTCAGGTGAAGGGGGAAGATGACCAGGATGTGCGGGCATCGATTCCGGCTGATGTGCCCCCTGCCGATTTGTCGGCGGCGGATGTGGAGCGGGCAATTAAAACCAAGTTGGAGGGGCCGGAGCAGATTGGCACCTTCCCGGAAGAAAACGAGCCTATTTACCTGTTGGTCGGCCCTTATGGCCCTTACGTGCAAAAGGGGCAGGTAAGTGACGATAATCCTAAGCCGAAGCGGGTGTCGCTGCCCAAGACGATGAAGCCTGAGGATGTGGATGAGGCAAAGGCGATCGCCCTCCTACAGCTCCCCAGACGGTTGGGAGAGCATCCAGAGTCCGGCAAGAGTATTCGGGCGGGGATTGGGCGATTTGGTCCCTATATTGTCTGCGATGGAGATTATCGATCGCTCAAGAAAGACGATGACATCCTCACCATCGAGCTACCTCGTGCTCTAGAGATGCTGGCTCAGCCGAAGCGCGGTCGTGGTGCGACTGCCAAACCCGTGCGCGAGTTGGGGGCTCACCCTGAAGATGGGGAGACGATTGGTGTGTTTAACGGTCGTTACGGGCCTTACGTCAAGCACGGCAAGGTGAATGCTTCGTTGCCGAAGGATGCGGCGATCGAGGAGTTTACGCTCGAACAGGCTGTGGAGTTATTGGCGGCTAAGGGTAAAACCAAAGGCAAGAAGAAGACTACAGCCAAGAAAACGACTGCGAAGAAAAAGACTACGACTAAGAAAACTACAGCCAAGAAGAAGACTACGACCAAGAAAACTACGGCCAAGAAGTCTACGGCTACTAAGGAGGCTTAGGGCGAAGTCTGGCAGAATTAGTGGTGGATGACTAACCCCAAACTCGCTTCAAGTTGAGAGTGAAACCGGGAAGGACTTCTCCTCCAGACACTTCACTTGGGTTATCGAGAACTTCTAGGTCTTGCTCGCCACGATAAATCTCCACGCTTCGATTTTGAGGGTCGATCAACCAGCCAAGTCGAGCACCGTTATCGATGTACTCGCGCATTTTGGCTTGTAACGTGCTGAGGCGATCGCTCTTGGAACGCAACTCAATAACAAAGTCTGGACAGAGAGGAACAAAGCCTTCTTTTTCGTCTTGGCTGAGAGAATCCCATCGTTCGCGACTCAACCACGAAACGTCAGGGGCACGAATCGCTTCATTTGGTAGAACGAACCCCGTTGAGGAATCGAAGGCAATGCCGAGGGTTTGGTTTACCTCTGACCAGGTACCAAGCTGAATGCTGATGTTGAGATTGCGATGGCCGGATTCACCGCCGGTAGGAGGACTCACAATTAATGTTCCATCTGCAGCACGCTCTAGTCGTAGGTCGCGATTGACGGCGGCGATCGCGGCAAACTCATCCGGGGTTACGTGGAGGGCAAGGTTGCTGGGTATCTCAAAGGTCAGGGTTTGCATGGTAGGTGCCTTTGCTGAAGCCGCAATCCGTATCGCATTAGCTTAGCCTCTATTTTCCTAAATCCCCCTGCTGGTGCTTCCAAGCTGGTGCCGGAGCTGGAGACCTCGTCAGTTAGACCAAGCTGTTTTCCTCAAAAAGGGCAACTTGTAGCTTTAAGCCTAAACAACTCTCACGCAAGCTTCAACGCATTCATTGCACAAGTATGTCATTTCAAATTACGCCTTGATAAAACAGACAACTTCATATTTAGGTTTATGAAAATAAGAATAAGTAGGAACATGTTTTCCATGGCTTTTTTTAGATGTTGGCTCACGTCCTGATTCAGATTCGATGCACTCGATAACTGCATTTGGTGTCAGGCCAAAAACCATCTAACTGTTTATTTCGAATCTAACTCCTCTCTTACGAGGTGCCGCGCACTACCCGCACAAAGCTGAGATTCAGTGTTTGCAGACAGTTTTAATCTGACACTAAACCTTCAGTTCTCCTGTTAACATAAAGTACTCAAGTCGATGACGCATTAAATAATATAACCTGGAGGCAGCTCCTTTCTTAGATATCATGGATTCAACTATTTGAATATTTTGATCGATGCCGCATTTGTACCCTGATGCAAGGCATTTAAATGCAGATTTCAATTGCATAAAATAACTTAGATATGAAAAAATGAGCTTATTTCTATTTTTTAATC
>JBCBVA010000091.1:0-15632 GCA_039817825.1 Cyanobacteria bacterium J06642_12
CGGGATGACCCTACGGAACTGGCCGTAATGAAACTCAGTGCGAGTCATACCGTTTTCGTCAGACTTACTTTCCGACTTGCGCTCGCCGCTGACCGAGACGGTGTCGGATGTAACATCAATGTCGATATCTTTTGCATCGATTCCCGGAACTTCAAGTTTCAAAATATAAGCAGTGTCAGTTTCATCAAGCTCCGCCGATGGAGCAAACATCGCTCCCATTCTATCGAGAGGAGCAACTGATGTGAACATATCGTCAAACCAGCGATTCATATCCCGCTGCAGGCTGGACATTTCCCGGAATGGTTGCCAACGTACAAGTGCCATGCGCACCTCCACGAAACACTATTGATCTCTATATCTATAATAAGAATTTGTAGATTTTATCTAGGTCGAAATTTGCGAACCGTAATTGACGGTTTGCCGAATTGTGAGGAATTATTTGCATCGGGATGCAGACGTAATATGTATTGACAATTAATTGACAGTTCAATGAATTATCTATCTACAAAAGTCGATTGATTCGCGGCATCTAGCCCGAACCCGATCGCTCTGCTGGAATTAGGACGGACCTAGCTCGTTAGATTGGGAGTCGCGTTCATGCTAATGATGATTGAAGATATTTCCGTATCCCAAGATATCTAGCTCGACACGAGTGGGAATATGTGCAAAGCAGCGCTGAGCTAGTTCCCATCGCTCTTCCCGCTTCAGCATGTGAATCAGGCGAGCGCGCGCCGGAATTAGATGGCGTACATCATTGGCTGCATATTTGAGTTGATCGTCGGTTAGCTCGTGGACCGCCCCCCAATCCGAGCACTGAGAAGACTTATCCAGTTCGACCCCACACAACTCGCGAATCAGCTCTTTGAGGCCGTGGCGATCGGTGTAGGTGCGGGCTAGCTTACTGGCAATTTTGGTACAGAACACGGATTGAGTGTCGATGCCCAAATGATATTTGAGAGCCGTCACGTCAAAACGGGCGAAGTGAAATAGCTTTTCCACGGATGGGGCTTCCATCAATTGCTTGAGGTTAGGAGCAGATGTGATGCCGCGCTCTAAGCGCAATACAACAATGTGACCAGCAGAATCGCACATTTGTACGGTGCAGAGGCGATCGCGCTGTGGGATCAGTCCCATAGTCTCGGTATCTACCGACAGCAGAGGCTCCTGCAAGTAGGCATCCAAAACCTCAGAAGAAATATCGTTATCGCAAATCTGAAAGTCAGGTAAGCCCACTAGCGCGCTCCTATCGTTGTGTTACTTCAGCTAGAGTATCGTTCAATGCAAAACTAGACACCGCCACAAAAAAGAGATTCGCTTGCTTGACTTGCATAGCAGTGGCATGGCTACTGCGGATAGTTCAGCTATGTCCCCTTCCTGGCTATGCATAGAAACCTTTGTCCTAGCTGAAATGGCAAGCGCTATGACGCGAGCGACTGAAGTGTCAGCGACGGCTTAATCGTTGTCGTCGATAAGCGTCTAAATCGGTTGAGCCACTATACATGGTTTCGATGTAGATGTTCCTCTCAGCCCATAGGATTTCTAAATCCCAAAGACAGAAGGAATACTTGTCCGAATCGACAACCCAGCTAGATGATTCGCGCACCGAGACCGAAGTAAACAGCTCGTTGTCATTTTCCCACCAAGCAAGAACGAGGTATCCAGCGTTTGTCCCGTCATGAAAAACCACAAATGCAGGGGTTTGCGGCCAGTCAATCCGTTTTTGAGATTTAACGTACTGGAGCTGAGACAGGTACGGAGACTGTGCCACGTCATCGCCCGAGGCCGAAACCGTATACAGCTTGATTCCATCTGGATCGAGCCAATCGGGGGAGGTTTCAATGCGGCGCGGTTTGAACATGAATGACTCGTGCAGCCAGTAAGGAATTAGGGTGGCTAGTACTCACTGACCAACGCTTCGACAAACTCGTAACTAGAGAACGGACGCAGATCTTCCAGTCCTTCCCCCACACCGATAAAACGGATAGGCAAGCCCATTTCTTTGGCCACAGCCAGCGCCACACCGCCTTTCGCCGTGCCGTCCAGCTTTGTTAGCACCACACCGCTGAGATTGGCAGCCTCCGCAAACACCTGCGCCTGGCGCAAGCCGTTTTGACCCAAGGTTGCATCCAACACGAGCAAAGACTCTACTTTGGCATCGGGAGCTTTTCTGTCCACAATGCGGCGAATTTTGGACAGCTCGTCCATCAGATTTTTCTTGTTTTGCAATCGTCCGGCAGTGTCCACCAACAGCAGTTCGCTCTCGCGAGATTGTGCAGCAGTGATGGCGTCAAACACAACAGCAGCCGGGTCGGTATTTTGACCCTGGTTGGCAATCACTTCAACACCAGCGCGATCGCCCCATATTTGTACCTGTTCCACCGCCGCCGCTCGGAAGGTATCGCCAGCCGCGACCAACACCTTGTAGCCCGACTTGTTGGCTAAATGGGCCAGCTTACCTAGCGTGGTGGTTTTACCCGCGCCGTTCACCCCGACCATCAACCAGATGTTGAGGTTGTCTTCCCGTGGGGCAAAGTCAGGCTCCCCAACCGACAGGATCTCCCGCAAGAGCTGCTTCAGATAGGCAACCGCCTCGTCAGGGGGCAACACGTCATCTCGCATGCGGTTTTGCAGGGCTTCCACAATCTGATCGGTGGCGGCAATCCCTACGTCCGCCTGCAGCAGAAGTGCTTCAATTTCCTCAACGGCTTCGTCATTGATCGGGCCTTTACCCACCAACGATTTCAACTGGTTGATCAACGACAGGCGAGTTTTACCCAATCCACGCCGCAATTTCTGCAGCCAGGTAATTTCCTCGACGGTAATCTCGTCCACCCGTCGCCCCTGGGCAGCTAGCACTTCCGTCGACCACACAAACCCGTCGTCGAAGTCAGGGACAAAGGTACGGGCAGCTTCATCAAGAGCAGCGGTAGAACCTTGAATCTCTTCTTCAGGAGCGGGTTCCTCGATCGCCTCAGCTTCCAGTACTTCCAGACGCTCAGATGCCTTGGGAGCCAGTTCGAAAAAGGCCTTGGGTGCAGCCGATTCAGCGGAAGTCGTTGCGGCTGCGGCCAGCGCCTCTAGTTGAGCAGCAGTGGGTTCTTCCGGCGCAGGCGCGATCGGAGCGCTTGGTTCGGCTTGAGGAGGCAGGGCTTCAGGTGCGACAGGTTCGACGTCTTGTGCTGCGGCAGTGGTAACAGCATCAACAGTTCCAGACTCTGCTGCTGCAGACTCGACAGACTCGGTAGCTACCGTCTGGACTTCAGTCGCCTCAAATTCTGTAACTTCAGGTTCGGCAACTTCAGGTTCGGCAACGGTATCGGGTTCTGTAACCTCAGAATCACCAGTCTCAGACTCGATGCTCTCGGGTTCGGGAATCTCAGGTTCGGTAATCTCGGGTTCGGCGACGGCTGGAGTCGTAACTGCTGGAGTCGTAGCTGCTGGGGTTGCAACCACAGGTTCGGTAGGCTTGGGTTCGTCCGGAAGGACTGGGAGAGCAGGAGGAACGGTAGTGGGGTCCGGGGGGGCTTTGTCCTCCACCACCTCAGTCGTCGGTGCGGCTGAAGCCGTTGCCTGCTGGGACTTCAGATTTGCATACGCCGCTTTTGCAAACGCCAGGTAGTCCTCCTGGCTCGCAGGGGCTGTCGCCGAAGACGACGAGTCTTCACCTGATGCAGATTGCTCGGACGAAGCAGACTTCTCAGGCGATGGCTGTTCCTCGCGAGCTTTCTCCGACGTTTGCTCGGAATCTGTTTTTTTCTTGCGACGGAACCAGTCGAAAACCATCGGCACCCTCTCCAGCTAAGCTCTATCCAGCATAATGCTGCGCTGCCTTAGTTGTGCGTGTTTGAAGCAGCGTACTGGGGGTCAAGACAGTGCGGATTTCCGGTCTCCGAGCCATGTACTTGTGTGATGTTTGCTGACAGCGTAGCGATCGCCGCAAAGCCATCTATCGTATGGCGCTTCGTTCTGAGACTGAGTCGAAATTAGGGGATGTAGCTCTTGTGTCTCAGCGACTGGCTATTTCCACGCCTAATAAAAATAGCTTTGAGTGCCGGGCTCGGGAGAGCGCTCCATAATGGAATTGCTACAGTCTTCTACCTCTGCAGTTGTTATGTCAGCCATCCAAAAACTGTTGGGCAAAGCGCTCGACAACGCTCGCGCGACCGTCGAAATCTACACCTGGCAAACGTGTCCGTATTGCATCCGGGCAAAACTACTGCTGTGGATGAAAGGTGTGACGTTTACTGAATACAAAATAGATGGAGACGATGCTGCACGGGCAGCAATGGCAGAGCGTGCCAATGGTCGCCAAACCGTTCCCCAGATTTTCATTAACGACAACCACATCGGCGGTTGCGACGACTTATACGCCCTTAACCGCAGCAAAAGTCTAGACCCATTGTTACAGCAGGCAGCTAGTTGAACCGCTGTTGAGATTGAGGGTGCCTACAGCTTGGCCCCACAATCAGCACAGAAGTTGTGAGAGGCTGGATTTTTGGAATTGCAGTTGGGGCAGTAGATCAGTTCGGATGCCAGCTCCAGCTTGCGATCGGGAAGGCCCAGCATAACCGCATTCGATTTGCCGGGAGCCACCATCGGATAGCAATCTTCATCGCGACGAACGCGGAAGTCCGCCAGAACGGGGCCATCTTCCTTCAGCAGTGCTTGAATAGCATCGTCGAGTTGGTCGGGGTGGTCAGCCATGATGCCCTTGACACCGAACGCTTCTGCCAGTTTGACAAAATCGGGCATCCCGGACGCCATATTGGAGTGAGAGTAACGCTGGCCGTAGAAGTTTTGCTGCCATTGACGCACCATCCCCTGCCACTGGTTGTTGATGATGGCAACTTTGGCTCCGATGCCGTATTGAGCAACGGTTGCTAACTCCTGCAGGTTCATCTGGAAGCTGGCGTCACCGCTGATGCAAATCACTTCTTCCTGTGGAAAGGCGACCTTCACTCCCATCGCAGCAGGAAAGCCGTAGCCCATCGTGCCCAACCCCGCGCTGGAGATCCACTGACGCGGCCCGTTACGTAAAAACTGTGCCGCCCACATTTGGTGCTGACCTACATCGGTAGTGTAGTAAGCGGTGGGTGCATGGCGACGGAAGGTGTCAATCACTTGCTGCGGTGACAGCATACCGTCGTAGGTGGGAACCACCAGCGGATAGTCGATTTTCCACCGAGCGATGCGATCGAGCCACTGCTGAGTTTGGCCGGGGTTAACCGCCATCTTTTCTAACTGGGCCAGCAGGTCTTTGAGAACAGTGCGAACGTCGCCCACAATGGGCACATCGGGTCCGCGATTCTTTCCCACTTCTGCCGGATCGATATCGATGTGGATGACGTGGGCGCGAGAAGCGAATTCGTCTAGCTTTCCGGTGACGCGATCGTCAAAGCGAGCACCCACAGCAATCAGTAGGTCGCACTCGGTCACAGAGTAGTTAGCGTAAGCGGTGCCGTGCATGCCCAGCATGCCAACCGATAGGGGATTATTCTCGTCAAACGCCCCTTTCCCCATCAAGGTTGTGGTCACCGGAATGTGCAACAACTCGGCTAGTTGTTGCAATTCAGCATGTGCACCAGAGGTGATTGTCCCACCACCGACGTACAGCAGAGGCTGCTCGGCGGCCAACATGGCCTTTGCCGCAGCGTGAATTTGGCGGGGGTTTCCTCGGACGGTTGGTTTGTAGCCGGGGAGGCGAACGGAAGATACGGGAGTATAGTCAATGTCTTCCAGACCGACATCTTTGGGAACATCAATCAGAACAGGTCCGGGGCGACCGGTTTGAGCAATGTGAAAGGCTTCTGCAACAATCCGAGCGACGTCGTTGGTGTCGCGTACAACGTAGGAATGCTTGACGGTGGGTAGCGAAATGCCAAACGTATCGGTTTCCTGAAATGCGTCGGTACCGATCGCCGCTCGCGGCACCTGACCGGTAATCGCCACCATCGGAATCGAGTCCATGAACGCAGTGGCCAATCCAGTAATCAGATTGGTGGCACCGGGGCCGGATGTTGCAAAACAAACGCCAACTTCACCCGTGGCCCTCGCATAGCCATCGGCCGCGTGGCTAGCAGCTTGCTCGTGACGCACCAAGAAATGTTGAATACCGCCGTTCTCTTCGGCCAGGTACAGCTCGTCGTACACCGGCAATATAGCGCCACCGGGATACCCAAAGATATGCTTCACTCCCTGGCGGCGCAGACTATCAACCAGCGCGTATCCACCTGTTGCCACGAATCAGTCTCCAACTACCAGACGTTCAGAAGACGAGTCCCACATTATTAGTACCGACATAACCCTTGACAGGCGATCGCAGGTGGCCAAAAAAGATGGGCAAAAAACTTGAGCCATTAGTGTAACAGCTTTTCTAGGGTTTGTAGCGAACACTACTCAAAAAATTCAAAGGCCAGTTCTGACGGCGCTTGAGGGGCAATTTCAACGGCGATTTCAAGGCGAGTTTGTCCTCTTTCAGAAGCTGAAGTGTGCCATCGAGTAGACAGCCAAATTCACCTTCCAACAAAGCCCCGGGACCTCATCACTGACGATCGGATTGTATTGTTACTCCGTTCTGTAAGCAGTGTTCGGCCAATCATCTGCTGCGGTAGTCCTTACCATAGGCACCTGCTACTCTCGAAATCGCTTCCCCGACCTCCTCCGACTGTTTCTATAAAAACGCCTGTTTCCATAGCCACCTGTCCCCCGCCATCTGGATATCCATCGTTTGAAGGTCGACACAATCCAATCGCTACTGGAATGACTCATGGCTCCCAACTCCAACCCTACGACCATTGCCGCCACGACCCCCCACCAGGCCAACCCAGTTTCTCCAGCAGGTCGAAGCAGCCAGGCTAACCCCTGTTGCCACCAAAGCTTGGGTTGCCAAGGCCAATCAGCGTAGCTGTGACCGACATAGAGAGCGATCGCTGACATCACTACCGCCCACAAGCCTACATACAGTAACCGGCAAATTGTGCCCACAATTGGGCCGTGGGACCACACCGAACGGTGCTTGCACAGTCGCCTGTAAGGTAACCAGATCCAGCGCAACCACAGCCAGCGATTGTATTGGTGCGATCGCGTATCGAGGTCGCCACTAAACATGAGTCCAGCAAATAAAAACGCTCCACTAACTGCCAGCGCCACGGTCGAACTGCGCGTGACTAAACCTGCTGCTGCTGTAATCAACGGCAGGCTGTAGAGAGTAATACGATCGTGAGTGCGACCGGAGGGCATGGGGGTAATAGTCGCCTAAGTCTTAATTGTTGTTGAATTGCCCCGAACCTATCCCAGATTGGCACCAGAGGCGAGCAAGGGTTCAAAAGCCAGGGACGATCGCAGCATGCGAGCCAAATCCGTATCGCGTTCTAGCAGGCAAGCATGGCCGCTATCAGGCAGCAGTTTGAGTTCGGCAGCAGACAGGCGAGTGACCAGACGGCGGGCTTCGGATTCGGAGGGTAGCAGGCGATCGCGCTGACCGGCCAGCACCAGCGCGGGACAGGTGAGGTGTTCGAGGGGTTGGGTAGAAATGTCAAACTGCTTCAATAATTCCAAACGATGAAGGGTATCGGCTTTCTTGACCGACTGAATCGCCTGTTGAAATCGCTCTAAATCGGTAGAAGCCAACCGCGATGGAATGCACAACCAATTAAGACTCAACCCAGAGCTGGCATGCACCACCACTTCCGGGATCGCCATTAATAACGTTGATAGCGAACTCAGCACTGACGCGCGCCGAAACGAAGAGGCTGGGTTCACTAAAATCAATCCAGCTACGGCTTCTGGTAGGCGATCGGCAACGGCCAATGCCAAGCAAGCTCCGAAGGATTCGCCGCACAAGACGACAGGGCGATCGTGCACGTGGGTATCGATAACAGCAGATACGAGATCGTGCCAAGAAGGTGCAACCAACTGATTAAAGCGAAAGGCGCGTACGTCAAACACGCGATCCAGCCCCGCCTGTTGACGGTAAAACAAGTCTCCCGTGCCATCCAAACCGGGTAAGTAGATCAATCGCGGACGTTCATTTCCAGCAGCATATGAAGGATAGGTCAAGGGCATGAGATTACTCGTTCAATAGCTGTTGGATGGCGCGGCGAGCTGTGTGAGTGAGCCTTTCTGCATCCCGTTTCAAGTCCAGCGATCGCTCGCAAACTGAATGTCGATCGCCAGCAGAGGCTCCGCCTTCAGTGTGTACCGGATTGAAGGACGTTGTGTAGGGGGATGACAGCGGAAGCCAAATGGGAGGAGCGATCGCCACGGTAGCTTTGCGATAGAGGACAACCGGGTGAGGATGGCGGGTTTGGAATGCAGGCTCAACCGGATCGAACCAGCGGAAGACAGACATGGGCAAATCGGGTAGGGGTAGGTCGCGGTGGACCTTGAGAGCAACGGGCAGGATAGCGAGAGAAGAGAGGCGCGATCGCAATGCCAGATGGGCGAATCCGGGCTGAAACTCCGCAATGTGATGGGGAGTACTGCGGCGGGTCATTAAGGCCCCACCTTCTGGAAAAATGCCCACCGTTTCCCGAGATCTCAAACTGGATAAGGCGGTACGAAAGAAGGGGGCTTGCGAACAGCCATGTTGCTCTAATGGGATGCAATTAAGCCGAGCGATCGCCAAATTCAGCAGGGGAACGCGCGTCATAAAAAAATGACAGGCGAACCGAATATCTCGCTGCAAAGCCACCATCAGCACAAACGGATCGAGAATGCTGCGATGGTTACTGATGACAATCAGTGGTCCTTCAGGAATGTTGTCTCGATCAGTAACAGATAGATTGACCTGCAGGCTTCTCAACACAACGTTGGATAGCTGCAGTGGAGAAACGGGTGGCAAAACTGGTAATTGAGAGGACACGAAATTTCGATCTCGAGGGACACGAACAGCACTTACCGCACCACGAGTGTACGCTGTTTCATCCGTCAGATCGGAGACGATGGAGTGAACAGCAGAATTGAGAGCAGAGTTGACGATGAGGGAGCCGCCTAGGCGTTGTCGTTGAATTGTGAAACACCCCCACAGCGTCCAGATGCGCGTACAATCGAGACGCTGAAAACGTGCGTGTTTCACAATTTCTGGCGCACACCTCTCTGCCGAGAGCGTCCACAAGAGAAAAAGATGGCTCGTTGAGGTTCCAATGGCTCGCACCAAGTTAACTGCGGAAGCCCGCGCTCAAATAGTGGATGGCTATCGACAACCTGGAGTAACGGTGTCGATGCTGGCAGAGCAGTTTGGAATCAGTAGCAGCACTGCATCTCGGGTTCTCAAAGAAGATATTCCAAGGGACGAATATAAGCAGTTAGTGAAACAGAAGCGAGGAGGACGCCCTAGCAAGCGGAAACAGGTCGCTCAGCCGTCTTTGTTGGACGTCAATACCGAGCCAGTTAGTACTGAGCTAGACGGCACAGAGCAGGATAGTAGTGCAGCCTCGGCACAACCAGAGGCTGGAGCATCTGTCGTAGAAACACGTAACGACGATAGCGGGCCTATCTCTGCATTGGACGATCCGGAATCGGACGCCGATACATACGAGGCCGCTCGGATTGAGGATGACAGGATTGAGGATGACAGCATTGAGGATGACAGCATTGAGGATGACAGCGGAGACGACGAACTTGAAGATGACGAGCAATTGGGGGCAGAGTTGTTCGGCGACGATGACGACGATAGTGACAATGAATACGATGACGACGATGACGACGATGACGACGATGACGACGATGACGACGGGAAGTGGGACGAACAACCATCGCAAGTAGAAGTCGTTGGGCCGCCTCCCGTTTGGTACTCAGCCGTTCAAGCCAATCCCGATTTTTCTGCCCCCGCCCAACAAGACCCCATCAATATCCTGGCGTTGGCAGAAGAGGATTTGCCCGGTCAATGCTTTGCCGTCGTCGATCGCTTCCAAGAACTCACTACCTGTCCACTGCAAGAATTCAATCATTTAGGGGATGTTCCCAACGAGCTAGCAGAGGCCAAGACTCTGCCCCTATTTGAGAGCCACCGTGTGGCTCGTCGCTTTTCCGATCGCTTTCGCCATCGCGGTCGCCACAAGCATCGCGTCATCGGCTTTCCCAGCTACTTCCTCTCAACTGCCCGCGAGCAACTTCAAGACAAAGGCATTACGCATTTGCTGCTAGATAACCAGATATACGAACTCTAAAGAGCGGTACTGGGGTTGCAGTGGATCGAGCTGTCGTGGTTCAAGCTGTCGTAGATGAGGCTGTCGTGGGTGGCACTGTAATGGAGTCAGACTGGCACCAGGCGTGTGCCGAGCACACATCCCGATTCTGGCTCTGCACGGCGGATTTCGGCCTGCCGACGATTCAATTGGCTTTTATATCGAACCCGACTCTCTCTCAATCATGCGCATTCTAATTGGCAACGATGACGGCATCTACTCGCCTGGAGTCTTGTGTTTGGCCAATACCCTGGCGCAGGCCGGGCACGATATCACCGTAGTCTGTCCCGATCGCGAACGCTCGGCCACCGGCCATGCACTGACCTTGCACAAACCATTGAGAGTAGAAGCGGTGGGGGCTCCGTTTGACGACCGCATTCGTGCCTGGACGTCTTCAGGAACGCCATCTGATTGCATCAAACTCGGCTTGGACGAGCTATTGGATCGACCCCCTGACTGGGTGGTGTCGGGAATCAATCGCGGAGCCAATTTGGGCTGCGATGTGCTGTATTCCGGTACGGTGTCAGCAGCTATGGAAGGTTTGATGGCGGGGATTAATAGCCTTGCCGTTAGCCTAACGAGCTTTAGCTCTGATGAGTTTCAACCGGCTGCCAATTTTGTGCGTGACTGGCTGGATAAAACCGCAAATCGACCATTCCCCGTTCATCCCACATTAATTAATGTCAACGTGCCTCCCCTCCCTGCCGAAGAAATTTGCGGAGTCGTACTGGCACCACTAGGCATTCGGCACTACTCCGAAACGTTTGAAAAGCGGGTGGACCCTCGGGGCAAAACTTACTACTGGATTGCGGGGGAAGCGATCGACACCCACGCTGCTCCCGACAGCGATATCGCCGCCATTCAGGACAACTACATTGCAGTGACTCCTCTTCATTTCAACTTGACAGCGCACCAGCAATTTGGGGCACTGCAAGATTGGGGACTGGCTCCCTATCGCAAACCGCTTTAAGGTCGGGAGAGGTCGGGAGAGGTCAGGAGGCTCCAGCCCGACGAACCAGGGACATAGACTTGAGAATACTGCCTAGAGGTTTACGTAAAGCCATACACGAATTGGTCGTCAAGCTGTCCTGCTCTGTTGATTTTTTGAGGCATCAATTACAATCGCGATCGCACGCCCTTAATGCATTTCATCTGGGGGTGGGTTGGCTGGGCTGACGTTGAGAGATGTCATCTCTAGCATCGCAGTGCGGTCAGTCAACAGCGATCGTTAACGTTCAATCTTGCGTTGACAGAGTGCCATAGCCTATGCAATTCAAATTGAGACCCGTTAAGACTAGCGCTTAGATGAAGACCAGGCCAGAGCAGGGAGACTGCGGGCTGTCATGATTGCAGCTTATTCTTATCTGAAATAGCTATCACCCTCGCGATCCTACGAGATCGTTCTAGCCAACAGTTTGGAGTTAGCCGTACGTCTATGCAGTGGGTCAACGCACTTTCCACCAACCCCTCTCTTGAGGCTGCACTCACCGAAGTTGTAAGTACGGCCACAGCTCGGTTACAGGATGCGAGCAAGTCCCCTGTGCCGCAATTGACAGCAGTCGATGTTGACCTAGCCCTCTTCTTTGTTTCGGCTGCCTTTGCCAGTGAGTATCCCCGAATTGCCCCGCTACTGCAGGGAATAGTTCCGTTCGGAACAGTGGCGATCGGCTGTTCGGGCGGGGGGATTGTAGGCAATAGCCAGGAGATCGAAGATAAACCGGCCATTTCGCTGACCCTGGCCAAGCTCCCTGGGGTAGAGGTGCAGCCGTTTCACATTGCTGCTGATGACCTCCCTGACGCCGATTCTCCCCCCGATCGCTGGCAGCAAGTTCTAGGGATGGCGGGGGGTGAGAAACCGCATTTCATTCTGTTAGCGGATGCCTTCTCGTCAAACATCACGGAATTGCTACAAGGGCTAGATTTTGCCTTTCCATCTGCCACAACAGTGGGAGGGTTGGCAAGTGGCGGTCAAACTCCTAACGGGAATGCCCTATTTTTGAATGGTGAATTGCATCGTGACGGAGCCGTTGGAGTGGCACTGTCGGGGAATATATCGGTAGAGGCAGTGGTGGCGCAGGGCTGCCGACCGATCGGACAGACAATGCAGGTGTCTCGGGCCGAACGCAATGTGGTGTTGCAGTTAGACAAACGACCTCCTCTGGTGGCACTGCAAGACATGGTCAAATCTTTGAACGAGGCCGATCGCCAGTTGGTACGCACCTCCCTATTTGCCGGGATGGTAATGGACGAGTTTAAGGAGACACCGGAACCCGGAGATTTCTTGATCCGCAACATCATTGGCATTGACCCCAGGACAGGGGCACTAGCCGTGGGCGATCGCTTGCGCTCGGGACAGCGATTGCAGTTTCACCTGCGAGATAAGCAAACTTCCGATGAAGACTTGCACGCGGTGTTACGACGCTACCGCCAGGAGCGTATGGAACGCGGGTTAGCTCTGATGCCGGCAGGGGCGCTGATGTTCTCTTGCTTGGGTCGAGGAGAATATCTGTATGGGGAACCCAACCACGACACTCAGGTGTTGGAGGAGTCTCTAGGAACGGTACCAATGGGGG
Source organism: Cyanobacteria bacterium J06642_12 (assembly GCA_039817825.1). GTDB lineage: Bacteria > Cyanobacteriota > Cyanobacteriia > Thermostichales > PCC-7336 > PCC-7336. Next base: position 12,761 of record JBCBVA010000091.1, read on the forward strand.
GCTTTTTCTGCAACGGAGAGATTGGCCCTGTGGGGGGGGCAACATTTTTGCATGGCTATACATCAGTGTTTGCGCTTTTTAATCCACTAACAGCCCAGTGAGGTTTCCGTTCTTGTTGATTGCTCTCTTGTTCAACACCAGCTCGACAGAACGGTTGGTGCGGGAAACTGGCGTGAGGCGTAACGCTCTGTCAGAGGTTGGCATCTCTTAGAGATTAAAAATTGGAAGGGGCCGTTTGGTTCTCATGCTGCACGTTGGAGAATAGCTGAGGAATGAGGGCGATTGAACTCACCGTTTTCAAGATTGCGATTGTCGAGGTGTCGGGATGGCATTAGAACCCTGCAAGGTCTGCGGCTCGCTGACCAGTATGAAGGCAGATACGTGTCCCCATTGCGGATTCCCGCCCACGGGGAGGAAGCGATCGCCGATGTTCATCTGGACGGGCCGCATCCTAGCGTTTGCGGTCATCTTGTCCTTAATCCTGAGCGTTTTCAGCTTACTGAGAGCGTATTTCCTCGCCCCACCCGATCCGTTTCAACAGCAAGAGGATGGCAGACTGACGCGATCGATCTCCGGTATTGCTCTCAACTCAACTGGCAATCATTCATGAAGGTTGGGTCAATCGCCCTGCATTCGCCCTCCCAATCCCCAATGCTGGAGGACTTTTATCCTGTTGTTTCATCCGACAGGCTATCAGGCTTCATCGCCGAAATCGGATAAAAAATCCCCTTCCAACTCGGCCAGCGCTTCCAAACCGGCTGGATCGCCCAATCGTTGGAGTGCCACCTGAGCATCATCCCGGACGCTGCTGTCCTCATCATTGAGAGCTGAGATGAGTGTCGCAATCGCCCGCTGGTGCAATGATTGTTCGCTAGCGTCACTCGCAGCCAATCCCACATCACCCAGGACTCGGCCCAAGGACCAAGCACAGTTACTGCGGACAGCAGCGATCGGATCGTCTCTAAGCGCATCCAAAAGAGGGGAAATAGCTGCCGGAAGTGGCAGTTGGCCGAGGGCACTGGCTGCCCACAATCGCACAGCGGTAATATCCTGCTTGAGTACCTCTGCTAATGTCGGTAGGGCTCGACTATCTTTGGCATTGCCCAATGCCCATACCGCACCTTTACGCACGTAGCCGTTCCAGTCATAAGTCAGGGCATTGATGAGGGGTTGGACAGCTCTCGGAGCGCTGTTGCGTCCCAATGCATAGGCCGCACTGACTCGAACCAACGCACATTCATCCGATAGCAACTCGATTAGCCGATCGATCGCCTTGGGCTCTTCAATGTCGCAAAAGGCCCGTGCCGCCTGCATGCGCTGGGGGGTGTCGCTGCTGTCTAACAACAGCAACATAGAGTCGGCATCAGGCAGCGGAGGAGCCTCGCCGATTTCATCCAAGGGTTCGAGGGGAGAGAAGGCTTTTTCGTACATACGCTATCGCTAGAAGCCCATCACCTTAGCAACAGAATCAAGATCCGCCGGTACTCCAGTATGCATGTCAGTGTTGCTATGCTCAACGGCAGTTGTGGGATCTTTCAGGCCGTTACCGGTAAGAACACAAACGATGGTGGCACCAGAGGGCACGCGGTCTCGATATTTCAGCAATCCAGCGACAGACGCAGCGCTGGCAGGTTCGCAAAATATTCCTTCTTCACGAGCCAACAGCCGGTAGGCGTCCAAAATCTCGGCATCCGTGACACTGCCAATATCCCCGCCGCTTAAATCCCGCACTGCAGTGGCTTTGCTCCAACTAGCGGGGTTACCGATGCGGATAGCCGTTGCAAGGGTAGAGGGCTCGGAAATCACCCGATCGAAGGCGATTGCTGCCGATCCTTCTGCTTCAAAACCAAACATCTTAGGACGGCGGGTGGATTTGCCCGCGTTCTTGTAATGGGCAAACCCCATCCAGTAGGCAGTAATGTTGCCCGCATTACCGACCGGAATACAGAGCCAATCAGGGGCATCACCGAGGGCATCGACAATTTCAAAGGCAGCGGTTTTTTGGCCGTTGAGCCGGTAAGGGTTGACGGAGTTGACCAATGCAATCGGGTACTTGTCCGCTAGTTGACGGACGAGCGCTAGGGCGTCGTCAAAATTCCCCTTGATGGCGATCGCCTCAGCACCATACATCAAGGCTTGAGCCAGTTTCCCTTTCGCGACATACCCATCGGGAAGCAAGACATACGCCCGCATGCCTCCCTTGGCTGCGTAGGCGGCAGCAGCAGCAGAAGTATTGCCCGTACTGGCACAAATAATCGCTTCGGCCCCTTTCTCTTTCGCCTTAGAGACCGCCATCGTCATGCCGCGATCTTTAAAGCTACCGGTAGGATTGAGGCCATCAAATTTTACAAACACCTGACAGGGTTTGCCAATGGCATCAGCGATCGCCGGGGCGGAAACCAGCGGAGTATTGCCCTCATGCAGCGTAACCACCGGAGTGGCGTCCGTCACCGGAAGATAATCCCAGTATTGACGGATAAGTCCGGGCCAAGCTTTGGATTCGAGTCTCGGGACGCTAATAGTCACAATCGGGCGGGCATGAGTCAAGTTAGCCCCATGATTATCGGGGAAAGTCTCCGACTCGTCTAGAGGCTCCCTATCATAAGCAGGGCAAACTCATACTCTTTCAAGAACCCCACAAGCCTTGCCTGTTAGGACTTTGCTCGGCCACCAAACGTATTAATTAAGAATAAGCTCAATAACTCTCTACTGAAACCCACTAAATCCGTTCCATCGGCAAACAGACAATGCATTAATTGGCAAAGCATTAATGTCTAAACGCTCCACACAATCAGCGATTCAGCTTTCCGATTTAGTATGCGTTTACCTTGCCATCATACGTTTAGACAGGTGTACCGAAATTTAGGTTAGG
>JBCBVA010000092.1:0-15555 GCA_039817825.1 Cyanobacteria bacterium J06642_12
GTGATTAGCCGGGGTTTGTTTCAAAACTTTGCAAAACGGGAGAACTCACCTTGAGTCTGAGAGTAGCTGTAGTGGGCGGCGGCCCAGCTGGATCGTGCGCAGCCGAAGTACTGGCCAAAGCAGGAATTGAAACCTACTTGTTCGAGCGCAAGCTGGACAACGCCAAACCTTGCGGTGGTGCCATTCCATTGTGCATGGTGGACGAGTTCCAATTACCCGAAGAAATCATCGATCGCAAAGTGCGCCGCATGAAGATGATTTCTCCTTCCAATCACGAGGTCAATATCGCTGTAGAGCGCGACCACGAATATATCGGCATGACTCGCCGCGAAATTTTGGACGGCTTCATGCGCAAGCGGGCAGAAGAGCTGGGCACCAAAGTGATTAACGCTGTCGTTATCGACATCGAAATTCCGAAAGATCCCTCTGACACCAGCCAACCCTACGTCATTAATTACAGTCTGCGCGGCAAAGATTCCGATACCCCTGATCGCCTGGGCTCCCTAGAGGTAGATCTGGTGATTGGCGCAGGCGGCTTCTACTGCAAGGTGGCCGAAGCGATCGATGCGGGTGACTACAACTACGCGATCGCCTTCCAAGAGCGCATCCGCATCCCCGACGACAAAATGGCCTACTACGAAGATCTGGCCGAAATGTACGTGGGCGACGACGTCTCCAGCGACTTCTACGCCTGGGTCTTCCCAAAAAGCGATCACGTCTCCGTAGGCACTGGCACCATGAAGGTGAACAAAGCCGACATCAAGAAGCTGCAGCAAGGCATTCGCGATCGCGCCGCCGAGAAGATTCGCGGTGGTGAAGTGATTAAAGTTGAAGCTCACCCCATCCCCGAGCATCCCCGTCCCCGTCGTGTTGTTGGCCGTGCCGCACTGGTTGGTGACTCTGCCGGTTACGTGACCAAGTCCTCGGGTGAAGGTATCTACTTTGCAGCCAAGTCCGGTCGCATTTGTGCAGAAACCATCGTCGAGCTATCCAAGAATGGCGAGCGCATCCCCACAGAGAAAGACTTGAAAGTGTATCTCAAGCGTTGGGACCGTAAGTACGGCTTGACCTACAAAGTGCTGGATATTCTGCAGCGCGTTTTCTACTCATCTGACGCTGCTCGCGAAGCCTTTGTGGAAATGTGCGACGACATCGACGTACAAAAGCTGACGTTCGACTCGTATCTCTACAAGACGGTCGTGCCTGCTAACCCCATCAAGCAACTGAAGATCACCGCTAAAACCATCGGTAGTCTGTTGCGAGGTAACGCCCTAGCCCCCTAGCCCCAGTCAAGGTTTGACACGAGAGGTCACCACTGGAGGCTCGACACTTACTCATCAAGGGGCGCTGACAGCGCCCCTGTTTTATGATTGGTAGGCTCGCAATTGACTATCGATCGCCCAACGTTCCATTCCCTAGCATTCACCCCACTACCCCCACACCTCAATGGCCGAGTTTGACGTTCCTTTTACGCTCGATCAACTGCGCATTATCCGGGCGATCTCCGAACAAGGCAGTTTCCGCAAAGCTGCCGACAAGCTATTCATCTCGCAGCCAGCCGTTAGCTTGCAGGTGCAAAGTCTAGAGCGGGCTCTAGAGGTGACGTTGTTCGATCGCGGCGGCCGCAAAGTGGTGCTGACGGAACCGGGGAAACTGCTAGTGGATTACAGCGCCCGCATTTTGAATCTGAGCGAAGAGGCCTGCCGTGCTCTTGTGGATCTCCAAGACTTGAAGCGCGGAACGTTGGCATTGGGAGCGAGCCAGACGGTGGGGACGTATATGATGCCTCGCATCATCGGTGAGTTTCGTAAGTCCTATCCGCAAATTTCGGTGCAACTGCAGGTGCTTTCTACCCGCCGCGTGGCCAGTGGCGTTGCCGAGGGACAGCTCGATTTGGCGATTGTGGGGGGAGCCATTCCCACCAAATTAAAAGATCAGCTAGATGTCTCTCCCTTTGCCAGCGATGAGTTCGTGCTGGTGCGGGCCCATCCGCGCATTTTGGTGGAACAAACCAGTGGCGGTCTGCCCAGCGTCTTGGCCCTCGATCCCCCCTCGCATTTGCAAAAAGAAGATCTGTACAATCTCAGGTTTATTTCTCTCAATCCTCAATCCACTACTCGCAAGGCGATTGACTCTACGCTAGAGGCCTACGGAATTAACGCTTCCAAGTTTCAAGTGGAGATGGAACTGACGTCGCTAGAGGCGATTAAAAATGCTGTCAAGGTGGGGTTAGGGGTGGCCTTTCTGTCTCGCACAGCGGTGTCAGCCGATCTAGACGCCGGATTGTTAGAGCAATTGCACGTGGAAGGAATGGAAGTAAAGCGCACGCTTCAGATTATCCACAGTCCCTCTCGCTATCAATCTCAAGCCGCCATTAGCTTTCGAGAATATCTCGATAGCCATAATCCCGCACCGATTTTGGCCGGGAACTGAGGCATCTATACAGGTATAGCAGTGGCCACACCACTGCAGACATTTCAGCTATGTTCAACCCCGACTGTGACTTGCAACCTTTGTCCTAACTGAAATGGCAAACCCTATATCTACATTTGAAGCATCATTGTCATTCCCTCAAATGGATACATGAGGTGGACAACTGAGATTGAGATACGCCAGCCTGTAAGGGGTTGATGGTTTCGTTCTGCCCCGCTCAGCAGGATTGCGATTGCGTCGCTGTGGCAAGACTGTTACCCGATCCCTCCAGGACCGTACACGAGATTGCTATCAGCGAAATTTTTTAGCTGCATTAGTTCTTGGCGGCAGTTATTGGACGCATTCGGATGGGGAGAATGGCTTGAGCTCCTTGCTGGGGGGATTTGCTTCAGTCATGTATGGCGAAACCAAATATTGTATGAATTCGTCGCCGTCAAAGGGAACTGGCGGTTTACGCTACGCCTAAGTTGCACTGTATTCAATGCGGCTTCATGAATGACAGGGCGCTGACAGCATGCTCGTAATAGGCAGGTTCTGGTAAGTTCAACCATCGAGATGGACGCCATACGTTAGCACTACGCTGTCGATTCACTGTAGCTCACGATGCTGGTGGAATTCTGCGGTTGGGTTGCAGCAGTAGACTGATAGCCCGCACAACATTACCCTTTCGTATCGTTGCCGCTCATACAGTTACAACTCATGCAGTTACAGCTCGCGATTTATCGGGGTTGGGGAGGATAGAGGTTTGGTACAGGCATCGACACGCGTCAACCCTTTTCCTGGATTGCGATCGTTCGAGTTTGGCGAAAAATATCTCTTTTTCGGGCGCGACGGGCTGGCTGACGAACTATTTTCCCGGCTCAAGCAACACCGATTTGTTGCGGTTGTTGGGCCGTCAGGTAGCGGTAAATCGTCAGCAGTCCAGGCCGGTTTGTTACCTGCCATCTACAGCGGTCACCTTCAAGACGGTTCCCATTGGCGAACGGTGATTCTGCGGCCAGGGGGAACCCCCGTACGCAACTTGGCTGTGGGGCTCAGCCGTCCCTCTGTGTTGGGCGATTTGCTGGAGTCGCAGGACGAGACCATGGCACTGGCAATGTCTGTGGAAGCAACCCTAAAGCAGGGGGCTGAAGGGTTACTGCAGGTGATTCAGCAGGCACAGCTTCAGCCCAATGAAAAAGTGCTGATTGTAGTGGATGCCTTTGAAGAGCTATTTCGCATTCAAGATCCGTCTACACAAGCTCAAGGGTCTACTCAAGCTCGAACATCCAATCAATCAAAGAGGGGAGGAGCTAGCGAAGCCGCTGCATTTGTGTCGCTACTCTTGGCTGCCGTGCAGCAGCAGGAGTACCCCGCCTACGTAGTGCTGACCATGCGTTCTGACTTTATTGGGGATTGCGCTCGGTTTATCGGATTGGCGGAAGCCATGAATCACAGTCAGTTCTTAGTTCCCCGTATGACGGAGGCGCAACAGCGGGCAGCGATTTCCGAGCCAGTTGGTGTGGTCGGCGGCGCGATCGCCCCTCGCTTAATCGATCGGCTCCTGTCGGATATGGGGGATACTCCCGATCGACTGTCGATCTTGCAGCACGCCCTGATGCGCACTTGGGAGTACTGGCAGAACAATCGCGAGCCGGATGAGCCAGTAGATGTGCGCCATTACGAAGCGATCGGCACTATGTCGGGGGCCCTCTCTCAACATGCAGATGCGGTATTCGAACAGCTGACGGTGCGGCAGAAGGAGATTGCCCGACTATTATTTCAGCGATTGACCGAGCGCGGTCAGGATGGCCGCTCGATCCGCAGACCGACAAGCCTATTCAAAATATCCAGAGTTGCAGAGGTGTCGGAGAGCGAAGTTCGGGAGGTCGTGAACCGGTTTCGAGATGGGGGACATTCCTTCTTAACGCCGCCGCCGCCTCATCCCTTACACCGAGACACCGTACTGGATATCTCTCATGAAAGTTTGATGCGCACCTGGGGGCGCCTAACGGATTGGATCGATCGCGAGCAAGAATCCGTCCGTCACTACCAACAGCTCGTCGATCGGGCTGCGCGTTATCGAGCGGGAACCGAGGAACTGCTGCAAGACCCGGAGTTATCACTAGCTCTCCACTGGCGACAAACCCAACGGCCAACCATTGCCTGGTCGTTTCGGTATGTGGACGGGTTTGAGGACGCGATCGCCTTCCTGCAGGAAAGTTTGGACGCCAAAGAGCAGGAATTAGCCGAGCACGATCGCCAAGATCGCGAACGAGAACAATTGCGCCTGCAGCGGGTCGAACGCGCCAGACGGATTGCGTTTGGCGCGACGGTATTGGCATTAGGGGCGATCGCTGCGACGGTACTGGCTCTGTTTAAAGCATTCGAAGCCAATCGAGTGCGCTATCAAGTAGAGCGGCAATTGCAACGGGCCGAGGCAGAGCGCCAGGAGATTGCGCTGGCAGATGGCGAAATAGTGGAGGATGCTTCCAGCGCTGAAGCTGAATCTTCGCAGGCTCCTGACGGCGATCTCGATACAGAAACCACTCAAGCAGACCTGGCAACTGCGGAGGAGCCACTGTCTCCAGATGAGTTTATGTCTGTCGAGGAACTGATGGCCTTGGACGAACTGCTGTCTAGCGATACGGTGTCAACTGCTCCTGCTCCTCCCGCGATTGCACTTGATTCTGGCTCTACGGATTCAACACCAGAAGATGCTGTAGCCCAGTCAGCCGACAATGAGCCCACAGGTGAGTCCGCATCTGAGAGTGCCGTATCTGAGACTGGAGACGATGAGACGTCACCTGTGAATACCAATCGCGGACGGGTGACATGGCAAGGCGGGCTGGCGATGCGAACGCAGCCCAATTACGGTGGCAGCAGCATTGGTGGAGTGCCGTTTAATGCAATCGTGACGTTACTGGAGCTGAGCGATAACGGTGCTTGGCAAAAAATCCGTCTGGAGTCCGGGACGGAGGGATGGGTCAAAGCGGGCAACATTGCAGCGCTGGTTGACACTGATGGTGACGACTCCACTATTGCTGATTCAGGTAGCCCTGACCGCGACGATCAAGCGACCGCCCCAGCCCCTACCCCACCCGAGCTCGCCAGACGGGTACCGACCGTGGAGACTAGCGGAACTCCGAGTGGTCGCGTGACCTGGCCACAGGGGCTAGCAGTGCGCTCTGCCCCAAGCCTAGATTCTACTTATGTGGGTGGCATTCCATTTGATAGCACTGCCACCATTCTGGAGCGCAGTGACGATGGACGTTGGCAGCGGGTTCGCCAAGAATCTACTGGCTTAGAAGGCTGGGTTAAGGCTGGCAATATTGCCGTTGAGTGAAGACTGCATTATGCGAGACACATGACAGCACACAATGGAACTCTTGAGCTGGTGCGATCGACCTGGATGGTAGGCAGCAGTGGAGATACATTAGAGGCTGGTGATGACTGCCGTTGGAGATAAGGGAAGAAACCCATGGGACTGTTCGATCGCGTCAGCCGAGTTGTAAAGGCCAACCTCAACGCCATAGTCAGCGGGGCGGAAGATCCCGAAAAGATTCTCAATCAGACGATTGAAGATATGCGGGAAGACTTGGTGGAGTTGCGACAGGCAACCGCCAAGGCGATCGCCAGCGAAAAGAACATGGAGCGCAAGTACCAGCAAGCGGACGAACGGGTGCGCGAATGGCAGCGCAAGGCCCAAACTGCGCTCAAGCATAACGAGGAAGATCTGGCTCGTCAGGCGCTGGTTCGCAAAAAGTCATTTGAGGAAACGGCTAATTCCATCAAGCAGCAGCTCGATCGCCAGTCCACTCAAGCCACCTCGCTCAAAAACAACTTGATGAAGTTGGAGAGCAAGATTGCCGAAGCTAAGACCAAGAAAGATATGCTGATTGCGCGGGCGCGCTCCGCCAAAGCCTCCCAGCAAATTAACGAGGTCATGGGTCGGGTGAATACCACCTCTGCCATGTCCGCGTTCGAGCGTATGGAAGAGAAAGTCGATTCTCTAGAAGCTGAGTCTGCGGCGGTTGCCGATTTAGCTGGTGACTCGCTAGAAAGCCAGTTTGCTGCCTTGGAATCGGGCAGTGGAGCGATCGATGACGAGTTGGAAGCGATGAAGCTGCAGATGCAGTTGGATGCCGCTCCCGAACCGGCGGCCTTGCCGAAAGGGTCTCAGACTGCAGTCGATCTGGGGGCCGAGATGGCCGACAAGGTGGCTGTAGAAGTGAACAAGCAGGAGGTCGATGACGAATTAGAAGCACTGCGCTCGGAAATCGACCAACTGTAGGCAAGGGTTCGCTGACCGTTGAACCTGAGGCTACCGGACGATCGCGCGTCGTCGCCCCCCCACCTGCACAACGACGATCCACCATCACCGTTGACTGTTTGGCAATGGTGGGGATACCGAGACACCTGGCTGTTAACGGCAATGCTCGTGTTGCCTGTCAGCCTCGCCCTATCTGCGCTCCTGACTCTGGCGGGTTCCGGACTCGCGATCGCTCAAACGGGCTGGCGTCGAGATCGCGCCTTTCACCGCATGTTGACAGTTGCGGCCACGTTGCTGTCGATCACTACGGTCGCATCGGGAGACAGTGATAGTTGGGTGGGGGTATTTAATTATTTGCCCTTTTTGCTGGCCTTTACCCTCGTGTCTCAAGTGCTGCGATCGCGGCAGCGTATTTATAGGTTTGTGTGGGCGATCGGCTCTGCCAGTATCGGGTTTTCACTCCTCGGTCTCGGACAAGCCTTGCTGGGCTGGCAAGGACGCTGGTCGTGGCTGGGGGGAGTCCTATACGTCAGTCTGAATAACGAGCACGCCCCCAGACCCACCTCGGCATTTCTCAGCCCCAATAGTTTAGGGATTTATTTAGTCGTAGTGTTGGCGCTAGCTTGGGGTTTGTGGGGAGAGCACCATCGCCCTGTCGAACTGCCACGATGGCTGCAGAGGGCTACACCACTACTGGTAAGTGGGTTAGGAGTCCCGCTACTGGTGCTGAGCGAGTCGCGCAATGGCTGGTTGGTGGCAGTGCTAGTTCTAGGGCTCGGGTTTACGATTCAACGCTGGTGGTGCTTGCTATTTGGATTGGGAACGTTGCTGAGCATGCCCATTGCCGCCGCCGCCAATGTGGATGGGTTGCGGGCAGTGGTTCCGACTGCAATCTGGCAGCGGTTGGCTGACTCGGTGCAGCCGGGGTCTCCGTCTTATATTTCGATGGTGACCCGCTGGCAGGGCTGGCAATTAGCGACCCGCATGATCGCCCAAAAGCCACTGGTGGGCTGGGGTTGGCAGAGCTTTCCCGGCCAGTGGAACGCGCAAGTGCCACCCCCCGAGTTTCCGCTCAACCACGCCCACAATATGTATTTGTCTGTGATGGCAGAGGGAGGAGCGATTGGCCTAGCGGCATTTGTGATGGTGTGGGTATGGGTGGTTTGGCGTGGATGGCAAGCTTGGCGCTGGGAACGACAAGAAGGACGCGGTGCTCTCATCCTGGGAATCAACCTAGCGTTGGGTGGATATTTTCTGGCGGGGTTGCTGGATACGCCGATCTTTGAAGGGCAGCTCAACGTCGTGACTTGGATGGTGCTGGCGATCGCTAACAGCTATTGGTTGTGCCTGAAGGAAGAGTGCTCTCCAAAAACTAGCCGCCCAGAAGATGCTTCCCAAGTGAAGATGCCCTAACTCACGCATTACCACCTGGCCAAGTAGCAGCCTTCGGGATAACACTGGAGACACAGATTTCTGAATTCCTTGTGCGCTGTCACCGTCCTCCTGCCCTTGCCCCCTGGTACTTTAGCCTGCTTGCCTTGCTGATTTTGCTGGCGTCCTGTCAGGGAACTCCGTTTGGCACAGCGCTGGAAGAGGCGGTGGCTCCAGCGGTTCCACAGCAACCCGATCGTCCCAACCCAGAAACTCCTCTGGATTCTGAAGACCTTGCCAGTCCCGAAGACGGGACGAATTCCGGAGAATTTGTTACTCCTGAAGACTGCGTTAATCCCGATGACTGCGTTAATCCCGGCGATCTGCCCGATCTAGAAGACCGTCTAACCCCCGATAATGGCGATCTGGGGGCGACGACTCCCGACTCCAACGACCCCGAATTTCCTATTGACCCTGAAGACCCCTCATCGGAGTCTTCGATCGATGCAGATAGTGGCTCGATAGCTCCCGACGATGGCTCCCCTGATGCCACCAGACAGAGTCGATTTCGTGACCTCGATGTCGATACGCAGACCGCAAACGCGATCGCAGCTCTCGATGAATTAGATGTGTTTGCCGACATAGACACTGAGGAGTTTCAACCCAACCGCAGTGTTCGCCGCCAAGAATTCGCTCGCTGGGCCATGCTGGCATATAACGAACTCTATGCTGATGAACCGGAGCGCCAACTGCCCCTGGCTGACGATAGCGAAACCCCTCTGTTTTTAGATGTCCCTGAAGACCTGCCTGAATTTCCCCACATTCAGGCGTTGGGCAATGCCGGTATTGTCGACATGCGCTCCGATCGCGAATTCGAGCCCGATAATCTACTCTCCCGTGCGAATTTAATTGCCATCAAGGTTGCACTGGATTTAGGGGCCGATAACGTGCAAGGCACACTGGCCGATGTAGAGCGGGACTGGGCCTTCACCGATGCTTCCGATATTCGTGCCGGAGACATTCCTGCCATTGCTTCGGACTTTACACTAGGAGATGCCTCTAACATTCGTCGTGCGTTTGGCCCGCTGGAGGACTTCGAGCCTCAGGCTCCCGTAACTCGTGCCCAGGTGGCTGTGGCTCTGGCCGAATTTGGTGTTGGGGGCGATCGGCGTGCGGCCATCTCGGTTGGCGAGCCGTCATCCGGTTCCCTCGATACTGCTCCCAGTCAATCGACTCCCGGACAATCTGCGCCCAGTCAGCCAGAGGATGACGATCGTCCCCTATCCAGCAAAAATCCGCCCAGCGACTCGCCTAGCGATACCGAAACTCCAGAAGACAGCGAGCCCCCGAACCGCGAAACCCCATTAGAAAATAGCGGAGATCGCCGCGATCGCGAGCCTCTTTCTCCAGAAAACTCTGAAGGGGGCGGTAGATTCCTCGATTTGTAGGTACGACTTTGCAATCTGGATTGTGTGGCCATCGTACAGCCTGCTCTGTCTCTGGAGGCTTGTACTCAGTCAGTTCGACAACAACAGCCATTCAAAAGCACCAGTTCGACAACTCTAGAAGAGCTGGATAGCTGTCTTGCAATACAACGAGAGTATTGGGGGTGAGCCTTCTGCTCGCTGCTGACACATTGGCAGACAAGCCGGGGATGAGGGAGATCGACCTCGGAACAAACCCTAGCGCACTATCAAAAAGCCACAACGCCTTACAGGGATGCGGCAAGTAATGTAGGATAATTAGTCGCACTGTAAATATTCATCTGAAGACGTTCCATGCAAGTCACCCAGGAAAAACGCCCCGGCAGCCAGGTGAATCTCACCATTACCATCGATGCCGATCGGGTGAAAAAGACCTACGAAAAAACTGTGCGTGACTTGACTCGGAACGTCCAGTTGCAGGGGTTTCGCCGCGGTAAGGCTCCACGTCACATGGTGATTCAGTACCTGGGTCCCCTGCGCGTCAAAGCAGCTGCCCTAGAAGATCTGGTTAACGATTCGGTTGAGAATGCCATTAAGGATGCTGACATCGAGGCCATCGGCCAGATGGAAATCGATGGCGGTATGGACAGCCTGCTGACGAAATTTGACCCCAAGACCGAATTCTCGTTCTCCGGTAGCGTAGACGTTCAGCCGGAGGTCAAGCTGGGCAAGTACACCGATCTAGATATCACGGCGACTCGCACCCTGTTCAAATCCGAGCAGGTGGACGAAACCATCGATCGCTACCGCCAACAGCGAGCAACACTCGTTCCGATCGAGGATCGAGCGCTGGAAATGGGAGACGTGGCGATTGTAGATTTTGAAGGTCGCAAGGCCGATGACGATGAAGCGATTGAGGGGGCAACAGCCACCGATTTCCAACTGGATATGGATGAATCCAAATTCATTCCTGGTTTTGTCTCCGGCCTGGTGGGTATGAAACCGGAAGAGAGCCGCGAAGTTGATGCGACATTCCCCGAAGACTATGCCAATGAAGACGTTGCCGGTAAAGAGGCCAAGTTTTCCGTTACTCTGCACGAAATCAAGTCCAAGGAATTACCCGAACTGGATGATGAATTTGCTGCCGAGATTAGCGAATTCGAAACTCTGGATGCCCTCAAGGCACACTTGACCGATTCCTTTACTCGCGAAGCCGACAGCCAGTCCTTCACTGCTGGGGATGAAGCGTTAGTGGATGCCATCGTAGAATCCGTCGAGGTAGAGCTGCCGGAAACGTTGGTGAATCGTGAAATTCAATTCCTCATTCGCCAAAGCCTGTCTCAACTGAGCCAGCAGGGGCTGGACCCCAGCCAGTTTGTGAATGACAAGATGATGGAGGAGATGAAGGAACGCACTCGTCCCGATGCGATCTCCCGCTTGCGTCGCACCCTCACCCTATCGGCGATCGTGCGTGAAGAAAAGATCGAAGTTGGCGACACTGAATTACAGGTCAAAGTTGAAGACTTCTTAAATAACTATCGCGGTCAAGAGAAAGTGTCCGTCGAGCGCGTACAAGAATATTTCAAGGAGGAATTGCTCACTGAGAAGGTCTTCGGATGGCTGAAAGAGCAAAACTCAATTGGCTGGGTTGACGAAGATGGCAATGCAGTGGAAGCGCCTGCAGAACTCACTGAATCTGACGTTGTGGAAGCCGAGTTTGCCGAGGATAAGACCGAAGAGCCGGCATCAGAGGTCACTGTTGATGTCAGCGCAACGGATGAATCTGACGCCAAATAAGACTGAGGTGTAGATGTTCCGGTTTTGTGACAGACCACAACGAAACAGGGCCAACTTGTTTCAGATTGGCAGGATGCTGGGGTGAATGTCCTTAGCTAGATCGACAGAGCACCGGTGGTCTCGCCATGCTTGAAGCAGACACTAAGTAGTTTGAAGTCTTGTGGGAGTCTACCGCCCCCACTGAAAATCGGAGCTAATGTTAGAGTGTTGTTCCCGCTAACATCCCGAGTCACTATAGGGGCTCACGTCGCATTCACTGCAGACAAGATGGAGGCGGTTACTTAACGCTACTGGCAAATTGTAGGGCTCATGGCAAAGTATGACTCCCACCTCAAGTGCTCCTTCTGCGGAAAATCGCAGGAGCAGGTTCGGAAGTTAATTGCCGGCCCAGGGGTTTACATCTGCGACGAATGCGTAGATTTGTGTAACGAAATCTTGGATGAGGAGCTGTACGATGGAGGCTCCCAACCTGCTGCCGCTCCTGCCCGCAAAGATGCAGAGAAACGACCGCCCCGAGAACTGCCTTCTCTAGCTCAGCTACCCAAGCCAAGACAAATCTGCGACTATCTCGATCAGTACGTGATCGGTCAAGAACAAGCCAAAAAAGTATTATCGGTAGCGGTCTACAACCACTACAAGCGACTGAGTACGGAAGCAGCCCAGTCTCTAGAAGAAGACGGCGTTGAAATTCACAAATCTAATATTTTGCTGATTGGCCCCACAGGCTCCGGCAAAACATTGTTGGCAGAGACTTTGGCTCGCATGCTAGAAGTCCCATTTGCTGTGGCAGACGCCACCACCCTGACCGAAGCGGGATACGTCGGAGAGGATGTCGAGAATATTCTGCTGCGCCTGTTGCAAGTGGCCGACTTAGATGTGGAAGAAGCCCAACGAGGCATTATCTACATCGACGAAATCGATAAAGTCGCTCGCAAGAGCGAAAATCCCTCCATTACTCGCGATGTCTCTGGTGAGGGTGTCCAACAAGCGCTGTTGAAAATGCTGGAAGGAACGGTGGCCAGCGTTCCGCCCCAAGGAGGGCGCAAGCACCCCTATCAAGACTGCATTCAAATCAACACCAGCAGCATTCTGTTCATCTGCGGCGGTGCCTTTGTCGGTTTGGATAAGGTGATCGAACAGCGCACCGGTCGCAAGTCGATGGGCTTTATCAAGCAAGGGGAAAGTACGGTGCCCCGCGAGACCCGCACCAGCGATACCCTCAAGCAACTATCCCCTGAAGATTTGGTCAAGTTTGGGATGATTCCCGAATTTATCGGTCGGATTCCGGTTGTCGCCACATTAGAACCGCTGCACGAGAAGGCGTTGGAGGCGATCCTGACTCAGCCCAAAAATGCCATTGTCAAGCAGTACAAGAAGTACTTGCGTATGGACGATGTGGAGTTGACGTTTGAGCCTGGCGCGATCGCAGCTATTGCGCGCGAAGCTCACAAGCGCAAGACTGGAGCGCGTGCCTTGCGGGCGATCGTTGAAGAACTGATGCTAGACATCATGTACGAAGTCCCCTCTCGCCAAGACATCACTACCTGCACGATTACCAAAGAGATGGTGGAAGACCATTCCACGGCACGACTGATCGTTCACCCCTCCTCATTACCCAAGCCCGAATCTGCTTAAGTTGAGCTATTGAGATTACACGCTCACAGCCTGCGAGTTCGCTGTTCTCGCAATCAAATCTTCCACCTGTTTGGCCGATAGATTGGGGTTGGCGCTGCGAATGAGTGCCGCAACCCCCGCCACTTGAGCGGTTGACTGAGAGGTTCCGCTGCGAATGGCTGTGCCTCCACCAGGGGCTGTGGACACAATACTCTGACCGGGAGCAACAACATAGTCCAGACGTGAGGACCCGGCTTTGTTGGAATAGCTTTGATACTGGTTGTTTGAGTCAACTGTTCCGACGGCCAGACCGTATCGATCGGCATATCGTGCGGGGAATAGTGGGCGATCTCCACCGTAGTTACCGGCAGCCGAAACCACCACAGCACCTTTATCGTAAGCATATTTAATCGCATTTCGTAGAGAGCTCTCGCTGTAGTCAACCGCAAGACTCAAGTTCAGGACATCGGCACCGTTATCCACTGCATATCGAATCCCCTTGGCAATATCGTCAAAGTAGCCCAGCCCATCTGCGTCGAGAATTTTTACAGGCATTATCTTGGCCTCATGGGCTATGCCGGTGATACCGGACGAATTCTTTAGACCTGCCACAATACCGGAGATATGAGTGCCGTGGCCGTTGTCATCACTCACGTCCCCATCGGAATCGGTGAAGTCGTAACCATTGACATCGTCCACATATCCATTGCCATCGTTATCGATGCCATCTCCTGCCACTTCACCTGAATTCGTCCAAATATTTGCCGCCAAATCTCGATGCCGGATATCTACCCCAGTATCCAGAACTGCAATAGTTTGTCCGTTTCCAGTAATTCCTGCCTGCCACACATCTGCAACGTTGATGGCGTTCAGGCTATTGCTGTTGCTGCCGCTGTTTGTTGTCTCTCCTGTGGAGATCTCGGTTCCCAAAGCGTAGCTGGCCGCTGCCGATGCATTGATCAGTCCGTAGCCAAAGGTTTCATCAAATGAGCCCTGTGGCAAGCTCCCCAATCCCGAACCGGCGTTCCCTCCTTGACCACCACCATCTTCACCATTTCCTCCCCCGCTATTCTGACTGCCACCACCGTCTACACCATTTCCTCCCTCGCTACTCTGAGCGCCATTATTCTCTCCCCCTTGAGATCCACCCGTTCCGGTCGGTCTAGTGGAACGGGGAACGAACTCGACGTAATCCAAGTGTGTCAATCCGGATCGCACATCCAAACGGAAGCTATCTACATCAGCTCCAATCGCGATCCCTTTAGCCACAAAGCTGCGGTTGCGTCCGAATCCTTTCCGGCTATTTAGCTCAAATGGCAGTGTAGTGTCGCCGAGCGAAAGCTCAACCCTCGCTCCGTTCGCATTTGTCGAGGCGCGCAAAATAATGTCATAGGTTCCTACCTTTGGACTGAAGTCGTATTGCAGCCACTCCCCAGGCTGGGTTCCAATAACCTTAAATCCACCGCTGGAGCCTGAGTTGGCCCGAATATCGACGCCATCATTTCGGTAGGCCTTACCGAAGTTGCGCGAAGTGGTGTCGAAGTAAGTGCTGTAGTCTTCCGCCTCCACCCGCAAGCGGCTTTCTGGTGAACGTTGAGGAGAAGAAGGGGATGACGGGGATGAAGACGAGGAAGAGGACGACGATGGGACAAACTTAATGTAGTTGAGATTGAACTGTCCTGACAGCGCATCTAAACGCAGCTCAGTCTGCCGATCGCTCACCTGAAAGTTTTCTATGGTGAAGTTCTGAAAGGTTTGCCAACTGCGGGTACTGCCAATGCGGAGGTCCTCTGTCGTTTGCCCTGATGAAACTTGGAGACGTCCTCCGTTCCCTTTAGCTGCAGCACGAATCACCACGTCGTAGTTACCGGATGCTAGACCAACATCGTAGGTTAACCACTCTCCAGGACGAATCCAGCCCACGTTATACCCTCCTCCTGAATCGGAGGTTTTCTGGATGTCTACAGCATCCGCGCGATATTGTCCCCCGAGATTCTCAGCAGTAGTGTCGAAGTACGTGATACCGTTGCCCCCACGACGATAGTCTTCCGCCTGAACGATCGCCTCGCCTGAATCCGCTTGGGCTTGGGTTGTTGTGGATTGAGTGCTGGCAACAGCACGATATGTCGAACCACCTGCTCCCTGCTCCTGACCGAGCAGCACATCGGCATTTGCCGCCGTGCCATACACGGAGGAAGGAGAGGAATAGCGACTCGGTGAGGACGGTACTAACGGACGATTGGGTGTTGGGTAAAGGGAAGGCTCGCCGACCAGATCTAGCTCGGTCAGTTCTGCAGACAATCGATTCACTCCACCGTCTAACTGATTGTTGCCCCCTCGATCGTCCGCACTGGTGTCAAAGCCGTAGGCAACAGGAGCTGTTGTGGATAGTTCTGCCAGGCCACTACCGAGAAATCCTGCAAACGGCAATTGACTGTCATTAATAAAAGCAGACATCTGGGTACACTCCTTCTAGACCCATGCACCCAAGCGAGGACAAACGCAGGTGCAACTGTGTGGGTTCACTAACCCACTCCCAAAGCGGCGACAAAATACGATCCGCAAATACTTACATGCATCAGTGCAATCTGGTACACAAACGTGCAAGCACTGTGATTGTGCATGGTTTTGTTTCAAATAGCAAAGATAGATTTGCACAGTATT
>JBCBVA010000093.1:0-15351 GCA_039817825.1 Cyanobacteria bacterium J06642_12
GTCACCGGAGAACTTGACCCTTCCTTCATCAAGATTAGGATGCAGCGCAGGGATTGGCGCACTGAGAATTTAGAGGGAAGTTTTCGCAAAGGGTTTCTAGCACTGCAGGATTGGTTGATTGAGCCGCACAAGGGTTTGCAGCACAAGGATTTGCAGCGCAGGGATTCGCAGCACAGGGATTCGCAGCGCAGGGATTCGCAGCGCAGGGGTTCGCAGCACAAGGGTTTGCGGCGCAGGGGCTAGCAGCACAGGGATTCGCAGCGCAGGGATCGACTGCAGCGCAGGGATTTGCGGCACAAGGACCAGCCTGAACGGACAACCCAGTCGGAACAATGGCTACGGCAGCCAGACTCAAAACGGATGCAACACCGAACAGGGCAAGATGTTGAATTTTCACTGTGATTTCCTCGGTTAGTATGGCAAATAAAGCGATTACTCCCTCAATCAAATCAGGGAGCCAAGCACAGTCTGGGATCGAGATAGCTGAAATACTGTCAGCAATTTTGCGATCGCCATCCGCTTGTACGGACTGCTGTAGAAAAGCTGCAAGATATCCAAACTTTTCGAGGCAAAACTTCTTTCGTCTGAAAGATGCTACGCTTTGGCAAAAAAAATGGATCAGGTGTTATCTTGCAATCTCATCAACTTGAGCTTAGGTACCAGAGTGCAGGCATGCCACTACACAGGCCTGAAGACAAAATGAGGATCTTCACAGTTATATCTAAGATCGCTCTCAAACAGACTTCCACTCCATAGCAAGTATTAAACCTGTACGGAGATCGCCAAATCAACGGTATTCAACGGTATTCAGTCGAACTGATGTTATCCATGTTCGAATGCACAAATTTTCTGACTCACTAGATTGAGGTATGGCAATCTGCTGTAAGGTCTGTAGGGCAGAGACAGCTCAAAGCCTCGATATGTTAAGAAAAATGGCTAGGGAACTCTCCAGAGCAGAGTGCAGAACGCGATAAGTCCCTGACTCTGTAAGGCTATTGCTTTCCAATATTCACTCGAAGGTGGTCAATGCATGAACACATCTTTGCTGTGTTAGAGCGTTGTTGGAAAAATCAGCCTTGCAATATTGAGTCTAGGCATGCGTCGAAACGATACCGTAACTTCTACCTCGCCAGATGGAAATCTCCTTGATTCGCCCTCTTGCTTGCAGCATTGGGCTCTTACCATTTAGCCAGAAAACTTAACTGAGATTGCGACTCCAGCCATGATGATTCCAAGTAGGGTGTATGCCACCCCAAGAACTTGTGCGGTAGTTCCCTCAATTACACTGCCATATTTTCCTCTAATGCGTTTATTTCTGATGCCTTTAATGCCAGTAGCAGCTGTGGTAGTCCCCACAAAAACCAACAAGACAATAACGATCCATTGAAATGTCGGATTGGCATTCAGAGAGTCTCGAACATCCTCGGGGATCAACCGGCTCAAACCACGCAACATTAAATCGTCTCCTCAACGCGCAGGTGCCTAAACTGGCCGCAACTGACGAACCATTTGTCGCTACGATCCAACAAAAAA
This sequence comes from Cyanobacteria bacterium J06642_12, assembly GCA_039817825.1. Lineage (GTDB taxonomy): Bacteria > Cyanobacteriota > Cyanobacteriia > Thermostichales > PCC-7336 > PCC-7336. Next base: position 1,534 of record JBCBVA010000093.1, read on the forward strand.
AGTCGTCGGTTTGGCAACTTGGTTGTGTTTTGACGGGGCAGTGATGACCCCCTAGCATCACGTCTCGGACGATATACCCACATGACCAGCCGATCTCAACAATAAGAAACCGTCAAGAATAGCCGTCCTTCTGGCAACCTGAGATACTGCATATCTGGCCGCAACCCTCTAGATTACTTAGACAGTAATCTCTACAAGCAGAGTACCGATTTACCTAATCAAAAGGATCGGTATGTCAAGCTTGTTCGTCAGCTGCTCCCCTGGTGACCGACTCATTGACCTGACGGTTGATGCCTCCTCGAATCACCATTGCTGTTACCTTGCTAGCCACGGGATATCACTGTTGAGAGGACAAAATCGTTCCTACCTAAAACTGCTCGCCGCCATCATTGCCGTTCTGATGGCGAGCTGGGTGATCGCCACCTCCCGTATTGCCAAACCCCAATCTTCACTGGCCACCCAAGTCTATCCAGTCAGTCCGTCGATCGTCGCACTGGAGATTGAGCCTCCCCCTGTCACGTACGCTCAGCAGACTCACTATCAACCCTCAGCTGGTGACCGTACAGTAACCGAGCGTCGGCATAACTGGCTAATGCGAGGCCAACGAGCGATCGGTTCACTCGTTGGCCACCAACTCGATATTCTCTACCCATTCGATAGCTATACCTCTCCTTCCCTCAATACCAATTGGCTCGATCGCCCCAGCAGCTATCGACTGTCATTAGCGGGGGCCCCACAAACATCACTCGCACCCATCAATGTCTACCGCAAAACCGAGCCAGTCGATATGGCACGCGTGAACAAACATAGACACTTACATCCCCAGCACCACACTCTATACCTGCAACTCCCATCCTCTCTAGACAGCGATCGCTCCTACACCATCCACTTTGTCGATGGATCGCAGGACCTCTACACCCCAATAAGCTTCCAATACCGGCCCGATAGCCAAACCAGCGCAGCCATTCACGTATCTCAAATTGGTTTTCGCCCTGACGATCCGGTCAAAGTGGGCTTTCTCTCCACGTGGATGGGAACGGGAGGGGGCTTGAGCTATTCCGAGGGCCTGCCTTTCACTCTCATTGACCATCAAACCAACGAACAAATTTTTAACGGCACTACCGCCCTGCGCCAGTTACGCGGCTCGGCCCCCGCCAACCAGCCAAAGGCACTAACCGACGTTTATCAACTGGATTTCAGTTCCATCACTCGGCCGGGAACCTACCACCTCTGTGTAGATACCATTGGTTGCTCCCTGCCATTTGATATAGGCGAACGCACCTGGTTGGATGCCTTCTACATCTCGGCTCGCGGCTTCTACCACCAGCGCAGCGGCATTGCCCTCGGTCCACCTTACACCGACGTCACTCGGCCCCGTCCGTTCCACCCAGATGAGGGCCTGCAGGTGTTTCACTCCACCACCCCTCTCATGGATACCAAAAACGGTCTCAATGCCAAGGGCACGGACACTAGCAATTTTGAGAACCTTCTGCGCGGCAAAACCGATGACATTGTGCCCAACGCTTGGGGAGGATATTTTGATGCTGGAGACTGGGATCGGCGCATTCAACACCTCAATGTGGCCCGGGGTATGCTCGAGCTCCTCGAACAATTCCCCGAGCCGTTTACAGCATTAAATCTCGACTTGCCCGAGTCTGCCAACGACCTCCCCGACGTACTGGACGAGGCCCTGTGGGGAATTGATTTTTTCAAACGCATGCAAACGGAGGACGGAGGAATTCGCGGTGGAATTGAATCCGCCGGGCACCCCAGACGAGGAGAAGCCAGTTGGCAAGAATCCCAAACTGTGATGGCTTACGCTCCGGGGCCTTGGTCAAGCTATATCTATGCGGGAGTCGCGGCCAGAGCGGCTCGACTCATGCAGCGGTACGCCCCCAATCGCGTCGAGGACTATCGCCAGAGTGCCGTACGTGCCATGACATACGCCGAGCAAGTTCACCAGCAAGGACTCGACGTACTGGATGCTCCCCGCGCTGTTATTGAAACGGAACGGTCTCTAGCTGCGTTGGAGTTCTATCAGCTCACTGCCGATCCAAGCTGGCACGAGCTGTCTCTAGCAGCTCTAGCTGAAGCAGAAAATAATCCAGCAAGGCGCTATAAAGGCGGTCGGGCTCTGCAAGACCTGGCCTTTGTGTATGCACGATTGCCAGTTGACAGTGTGGATGTTGTCGTACAGCAGCGCCTGCAGGAGAGCATTATTCGCCAAGCAGATCGCGTCGCAAGCTACGGCTCCCAAACTGACTATGGCTGGACCAAACTTGACCCTGGAGTGAAAGTGGGCTGGAATGGCGGATTGGGCTCCCCCAAAGCAACAACCATCCTGCGAGCTTATTCATTAACCGGTAATCCCGAGTACCTACGTTCTGCCGTCTTGGCGTGCCAATTTTCTGCTGGAGCTAACCCAGACAACATGACGTTCACTACAGGATTAGGCATTCGTAGCCCGCAGCATCCCCTCGTGGTCGATCAGCGCATGATGGGTGAGTCACCTCCACCCGGCATTACGGTCTACGGCCCCATCGATCCAAAGGGGTACGGCGACTATTGGATGTTTGATGTTTTTCGCGAACAATCCACGCCGCCCGTCCGCCAATGGCCTGCAGTTGAGACCTACTTTGATGTTTATCGCATTCCAGCTGTGAACGAATTCACGGTGATGCAGTCAATGCTAGATGCAGCCTATGCATGGGGGTACTTGGGAGCTCGCAATTAAAATTGGTTGCGTCCATTTCTCTCGCTCCGATTTGAAGCTCTGATACTGTTTGATACATAGAAACGGATAAGAATCTGGATGCCAGTCCTCTCTCAGAAAGCAAAGTTAGTTTATTTTGATGTTCCAAAGGTAGCCTGTACTACGATCAAGTCCTTTTTCTGGTATCTCGATACTGGCAAGCAGATAACCAAGCCAAAGGGCATAACCCGTTGGATTCGTAAACTTCTGAATCAGACGGGAATCCATGACCGAGAAGGCTACCAAACTCTCAGCTTTGTTAGGGCCGGTGACATTCCAGCAGGGTTTGACACGGTGACCGTGGTCAGAGATCCAATATTTCGCTTTCACTCTGCTTGGAAAAATAAGGCTAACCAAGAAATTTTCACTCGCCGTCGGGAAAGTCGCGATTTGTGGCTAGAAGACGTACCCACCAATCCAAGTTTCGGCGAATATATTGATTATTTCTCTACCTACAGGATGGTGTCCCGTGCTGTCCGCATGCACACCTACCCATACAGTTGGCATCTGGGACCTCAGTTGGACGCATTCAACCACGTGTTCGAACTTGAAAACCTGGCGGAATTTCAGGCTTTTCTCTCGAAACGACTGGGATACGAGGTGACATTTCCAAAGCAGAACACGGCTTCGCTCGCCGGCAGAGATAGTACACTAACGACTGCTCAACGAGATAAGCTTCGCACTATTACCTCGCAAGATTATGAATGGTTAGGCGATCGCTATTCCTTCGATCGCAGCTACGAGCGGTTTGAAGCGCGCATGAAGTCTGCCATCTCTATCGGAAGTAAAAATCGGATTCAAGTAGCTCCGTCGAACTGACGTCTATGACAATCTGCTCTAATGCCTAGAGCCTGAGGAAAACTCAAAGCCATAATTTGCAAGGAACAATGGTTAAGGAACTCTCCATAGCGGATTGGCGATCGCCTTAACGAAGTCACACTGCAACGAACATACCGATCGTGGTGCAAAACAGTGCGTTGAGAAGAACTGCTTCTGGAGCAAAACGGCCTGCCGGTTAGGGTTGGAGCTCTCTATAGTTGAGAGCAGCACCATTGAGCAATAACACGAATGCGCAAACGCGTAGGAGCAGCCTCAATTCTGTTTGGGGTGACAAGCGTTCTCACCAGTCACTGGGTGGGAGGTTCGCTGTACGAGCATTTTGATGTCTTGCCCAGCAATACCAGGGTTGTTGCAGCTCAAATGAACCTGCAGCAGCTTGCGTTGGAGATGGTCAATCTCGATCGCAACCGTCAAGGACTCTTACCCCTTTCAGCCCATCCAGTGTTGATGCAAGTTGCCCAACTGCACGCAGAGGACATGCTGGAACGGGGCTATTTCAGCCACACCGATCCCGACGGGGCATTACCTGGATACCGAGTGGAAATTGCCGGTGGCTCCTTCATTGCTGTTGCAGAGAATATCTTCACCATAAGCGGCCCCGATGCGAATGCTAGCCCGGAAACTGTACAGCAATTCCAAGTGGGATGGATGGATAGTCCCAGCCACCGCACCCATATTCTCTCGGCCAACTACACCCATTTCGGCTATGGAATTGTGTCGTCTGGCGATCAAGTCTACGGCGTTCAGTTGTTCGGACAACCCATTATTGAGTAGTTTTCTCGGTCTACTCAGTGGTTCAATTGAATTAAACGTAAAACGAATCGTCTAGAGACCTCGCTGGGACTTCTTCTCCTACAACGCGTATTAGAACAGTCAACAATCCGGAACAACTTCCTGCGACACAATATTGCTGAACATCCTATGGGTAGGACATCTCCCCGTCATATCTTGTCTCCTACTAGCGTTGACCCAGGGTGTTTTGGAAGGCAGGTCGCTGCATCAGCGTTTTGACATAGCGATCGATCGCCGGGTACGGACTCAAATCCAACTGCAGCATGAAGGGGATGTAGAACAGATACGACCCGACGGCCACATCAACAACAGAAAATTGCTCCCCCAGCATAAATGGCTGCTGAGACAGAATGGCTTGCAAGGGTTCCATCAAGCGAGGAAACTCTTTTTCCCGAGTGGCTTCTATAAACACACCGGGGCCAAGGGTGGCATTGGCAAACAACACCCACTGAGCGGCGATCGCCCGTGCTTCCGGGCTCTGCAGCTCCTGAGTATATTTTTCGGCCACGTACAACAGGATCGCACCCGACTCCCACAGCTTGAAGTCTCCATCCTCTAGACCGGGCACTTTGCCAAACGCGTTGACCGCCCTATACTCATCATTGAGGTGCTCGCCAACAGACATATCCAGCAGCACGAACTCGTATTCCACCTCGCTCTCTTCGAGATACCACTGCACCAACGACGCACGACTGCGAGCACCACCGTAAAGCTTGAGCATAAGACCGTTAACAAAAGACTCCAGCTATCACTCTAAAGGCTCGATCGCGCCCTAATCGCCACTAACTTTGAGGAAAATGCTAAATCTTATACTCCACCTAAGAATAAAGACTCCAGCCCTAAGTTTTTTGGGCTGGAGTCCAAGCAATACAGTAGACAGAGCTTAATATCGAGGAATGGTTGGATCGTAGGCATCTCCCCAAGCGAGAATGCCACCCTTGAGGTTCTTACCCTTAATTCCGGCAGTTTGCAGCGCCTTCAGAGCCTTCATCGAACGCATACCGCTCTTGCAGTGCACGATTAGCTCGGAACCATTCGTCAGCTCGCGCACGCGATCGACACCATCACCGTTCTCAATATCCGACAGCGGAATCAGCTCTGCGCCTTCGATATTGCAGATGTCGTACTCGTGAGGATTACGAACGTCGATCAAGACAAAATCTTTGCCTCCATCCATCCGCTCTTTCAAATCGGAGACGTCCAGTTCGGGAATCTCGTCACTCCCCTCAGCCTCTGCTGCCGCTGCTTGAGGAATACCGCAGAACTGCTCGTAATCAATCAGTTCGGTAATCGGCGGAGTGGCAGGATTCTTGCGCAGCTTCAGTTCCCGGAACTTCATGTTCAAGGAATCGTACAGTAGTAGACGCCCACTGAGAGTGTTCCCTTCACCCAGGATGATTTTGACCGTCTCAGTAGCCTGAATTACGCCGATTAAACCGGGGAGAATACCCAGTACGCCGCCTTCGGCACAAGAAGGTACTAGACCGGGGGGCGGGGGCTCGGGATAGAGATCGCGATAGTTGGGGCCACCTTCGTAGTTGAAGACGGTAGCCTGGCCTTCAAAGCGAAAGATGGAGCCGTAAACGTTGGGCTTGCCAGTAAGTACGCAAGCGTCGTTCACCAGATAGCGAGTGGGGAAGTTATCAGTGCCATCCACCACAATGTCGTAGTCGGCAAAGATATCTAGAGCATTACTGGCTTCCAGGCGGGTTTCGTACAGGTCTACCTGGCAGTAAGGATTAATCTCCAGAATGCGATCTTTCGCAGACTGGATCTTGGGTTTACCCACCCAGGACGTGCCGTGGATGATTTGACGTTGCAGGTTGGAGGAATCAACTACGTCAAAATCCACTAAGCCCAACCGACCAATACCGGCAGCGGCCAGATACAGCAGCAAGGGAGACCCCAAGCCACCGCTGCCGATGCATAGAACGCTAGCAGCTTTTAATTTTTTCTGACCTTCAAGGCCGACTTCTGGAAGGATCAAGTGGCGCGAGAACCGCTCCATCTCGTCCCGAGATAGCTCGATGTTAGATGTGTCGTTCAACATGAGTTAGCAACCTCCCGCAATGGAAGGAACGATACTGATGGTTTCATCTCCGGTGACAGGGGTGGATTTCCCTTGTTCCAGATGGCGAATATCCTCATCCCCCAAATACACGTTGACGAAATTTCGCAATTCGCCGTTCTCGTTATACAAATGGCGCTTGAGATCGGAGTAGGTATTGGTGAGGTTATCGAGAATTTCTCCAACGGTGTTGCCGTCGAGGTCCACACTGTCTTGGTTGCCAGTGTAGGCACGCAGCGGGGTTGGAATCAGAACTTTTACAGCCATGATAGGAATCGGTCGATCGCGAAAGTAGTGTGCAAACGTTTGTCGAACTCTTTAAGAGTAAACAGTTTTGGTCCCAAAATCAGAAGTTGCAGGGTAGGTCACATCCCAAAAATCTGTATTAGACCCTCACCGGTTGACCGGCTTCGGGTGCTGCTGTTGTGGTTTCAGAAGGATCCCCTAAGCGTTCGGATGAGGGTTGCTCGCTGTCCGATCGATTCTGAATGGTCTGCTCAACACAGCGATCGCTCTCATCTAGCACCCAACTGCGCAGGTCAGCGGCGTTACCGTCCGCAACACTGACGATGACGCAGGAATAGCCCCAAGGGAAGGCGTGCTGGCGATCGAATTCTGACGGGATGGCAGGATGATTGGGGTGAGAGTGATAGGTGCCAATAACCCCCAGCCCCTGCTTGCGGGCTTCATCGTAACCGCGCTTGAAATCAGCCGGTTCGATCAAGAACCGCCGATTCATAGATTCGCCATCAGCCACAGGGTTGTCGACCGAATCCCAAGTATTATCCACTGACCACAGGCCTTTAACAAGCTTATGTTCTTGGCCATCCTGCAGCTCGATATCACCCAATAGCAGGCCGCAACACTCCTGTGGAAACGCGCTCTCGCCATGAGAACGAATCTGCGCTTTCTGGTCTGGAGTGAGGTGCAACGTCATAAACCCGCCTATTCCGATCGGAATACTGGACTTTAAACATCTTGACACGAAAACGGAGGCTTGTGTGGGGTAACATCGAGCACTTTCAGGGCGGTTTTCCTCAGCAGACAAAAACCTCCAGCAAACACTAGAGGCTTTGGCTATTGGTAAGGGGGTCGTGGCTGAAAAGGACAAGCAGCATCCGATGCCAAAATTACTATTGGCAAATGGGTTCGGTATTACCTACTCTTCATCGTCATACTTCTCTTCTTCACCCAGCAAAACGCTGATGTCCTCTTCCTGAGGTCGCTTTTCCTCGACAACGGGAGTCTTGGCTTCAATCAATCGTCCCTCAGAACGCAGCCAATCCAGAATTGACATGGTGTCGTTAGTCGGAACGGTTGGGGCTCTCATGCCAAGGGGTTGCTCTCGCAGGGAGGGATTGTGCATGGTGCGGACAATTCCAGTACAGCCTTACTAGTCTACTGCAATACGCTTTCGACCGAATCAATTTAATAAACGCAATCGCTGTCCAAGCTCTCAAACACAGATTGCAGGCACAATTGCCTACCGAGTAGACGAAACGATCGGGATATGCAACAAATTACGACATGGATATAGAGCGCGTGACGATGACACTGGCCATCTCGATGACTGGCCATCTCTCCATTGCTAAAGAGTCCAGGTAACCTCCCCTTGCAATGTCGCATTCCGGGCGCAATCGCTACTCGTCTTCACCCACCTTGGGAATGTAGTCAGGGCGTTCGGCATTCTCCCAACCCGCAGGACGCTTGGAGTTGTACCAAGCAATTGAGCCCAAGGAAATCGCAGCTATAAATCCCACAATGCCAAGGATGATGGGAGCTGCTGGGATATCACCAAACATCATAATCGGTTCACCAATCCTGACTTTGTAAATGTTTACTTTTAGCCAGTATCGCACGGCTGGTTCGCCTCCGAGCTTGCAATCACAATGAAGCCATGAGTTGGCGGCGGTGATATGCAGGAGTTGGGTAGATGGCTGGTGCTGGCTGGATTAGTCCTGGTTTCGTTTGGGCTGGGCTGCCTCCCCTTGCCGTTATGGATTGTGCGCGTTCTCTCGGGCCAGGACCTACGTCGGGTGGGGACAGGGAATGTCAGCGTTGCGGCCACGTTTAAGCAGATGGGGCCCGCGATCGGTGTTGCGGTTGTCTGCGCTGAGATAGCTCGCGGAATTGTGCCGGTTGTCATCGCTCGGTGGCTGTTTGCTGACTGGCCCGCGACACACGTGGGCGTATTAATTCCGCTGGTGGTAGGACGTTACGCGATCGCCAACGGAGGGGGCGTTACGAATGTGTCGTGGGGAGCATTGGTGTACTCTCCGGCAGTGGTAGTATCCTCCGCGCTAACCGGCCTAACCGTATTGCTTGTCGGTAAAGCGCTGGCTCTGCCCCTGAGAGTATTGGCGGGGAAGGTAACTGCCAAGCCGGTCAGCATCCGCCGATGGGCGGCCCGCATCGGCTGCGCCAGCGGAGCCATTTGGGTCACCGTTTTGGAAAAAACTCTTGCAGAACGTTGGGTGGCTCTAGGGCTAGTGGGATTGTTAGTGTGGATTGATTTGCAGCAGAGGGATGACGCGATGGCCTTAGTTTCACTCGATCGCCCCTTTGACCCCAAACAATACGGAGCGAAAGCAGCACGACTGGCTCGGTTAAAACGCCACGGCATCCAGGTGCCACAGGGGTGGGGCATCTCCATCGATCGCGTACTCGACAATTGCGCACTAGACCCCGATGCGATCGCGCAAGTGGCCCCCAGCCCAGCCCAGCCGCTGATGGTGCGATCGTCCGCCATTGGAGAAGACGGAGACAAGAGTTCATCAGCAGGACAGTACCGCACGGTTGGCCCCGTAAGATCGGCCGCCGAACTAAAGGCCGCAATTGAAGTCTGCCGTAATTCCTACGGAGATAATAGTGCTGTCGCCTACCGCCAAGAACGCGGGTTGGCCGATGCTGGTATGTCCATCCTGCTGCAACGCTACGTGGACGGTCGGGTGTCGGGGGTAGCCTTCAGTCGCCATCCGTTGCATGGGGCCGACCAAATCGCGATCGAAGCTCTCCCTGGAGGAGCAGAAGCAGTTGTGGGTGGAACAGAAACTCCCCTCCATTGGGAGTTACCTCGAACCATTCAAGACTGGAGCGAACATGACTTGAAAGCGGCGGGCCCGGCAAGCGATCGCGATGCTGCTGCCCTCTTGCCAGCTAATGTGCTGCGCGAGCTAGCGAGCACAGTGTTGAGCATCGAAGCCCTGTTTGATGGGGTACCGCAAGATGTGGAGTGGATTTGGGATGGAGAATGCATCTGGATTGTCCAAAGTCGTCCCATTTCGACATTGCAACCGGTGTGGACTCGGACGATTGCCGCAGAAGTGATCCCTGGAGCCATCCATCCGCTCACCTGGTCTATCAATCAACCCCTCACCTGCGGTGTATGGGGAACCATTTTTTCTGCAGTCTTGGGGAATCGAGCTGACGATCTGGAGTTCTCTCAAACGGCAACATTGCTGGGATCTCACGCCTATTTCAACGCAACGTTACTGGGTGAAATTTTCAGGCGCATGGGGCTGCCCGAACAGGGATTAGAGTTCCTGTTGCGAGGGCAGAAGATGGGACGCCCCCCACTCGCCAGCACGCTTCGCAATCTAACTGGCCTACTGAGGTTGAAGCGCAGGGAGGGCCACCTAGTTCAAGAGTTCCATCAAGAGTTCGAAGAACGTTTCCAACCGGCGATCGCTCGGTTAGAGTCCACTGCTCTCGGCACCCTCAGTCCCGCGCAGTTGCTCGAGCACATTGACTCCATCCGTGAAACATTAGTTCCGGCCACTTATTACAACATCCTCGGTCCGATTGGCTTGGCCATCCGCAAGTCACTGTTTAAAGTGTCAGAGGACTGGTTGACTGACAGCACCGCTCCAGAACTGGCAGCTCTACGCGAATTAGCCCAGATAGCAGCTCGGTATCGAAGCAGCCTCCCGGCAACCGAGGATGGAGACAGCCGCTCAAGCAACGATCGAACGATCGAAGCATTGTTATCCGAACATCCCCTGCTAGCATCGCAGCTCAACGCTTGGCTGGAGCATTACGGATATCTCAGTGAAGCTGGAACTGACATTGCCGTCCCTACCTGGAGCGAGCAGCCCGATACGATCTTGGCTTTGTTCCAAACCTTCACCCAGCGGCCCGAAAGTGCTCCCCGACGGTCCTCTCTACCCAAAAATCCGCTGCAGAAATGGCGAGCACGCCAATGCCAAGAGCGCGCTAGCGTGCAAGCCTCCATTGACGAGGTATACGCCAAACTACTGGCCCATTTGCGCTGGACGTTTGTCGAGCTCGAATGTCGAGCAATCGCTGAGTCTGCCCTGCAACAAACAGGAGATATCTTCTTCTTGCAGCTGACCGAAGTCGAAGCCTGGGTGAACGGAACATTGGAGCCGGATGGCATCGCGCCACTGATCGCGCGCCGTCGTCAGCAGTTGGACAGCGATCGCGAACGCCACATTCCTACAGTGGTCTACGGCAACCGCCTGCCTCCAGCAAATACCAGTGCTACAGACACTACCTCAAGCAATAACATCAGTTCATACATGAATGGATTCATGTCTGGAATTCCCGCTAGCGGTGGATGCATTGAGGGAACAGTCAAAATTTGTCGGCAGTTAAACTTCGATACGTTCGAACCCGACACCATTGTTGTTGTCCCGTATACCGATGCAGGCTGGGCTCCCCTGTTGGTTAATGCTGTAGCCATCGTGTCAGAAGTAGGGGGACAGCTATCGCACGGAGCAATTGTGGCTCGCGAATACAATATTCCGGCAGTGATGAATGTGGAGCAAGCGATGGTCCGGCTTCGCGACGGACAGCGAGTTAGAGTAGATGGAGATCGGGGCATTGTGGAGCTGTGCTGAGTGGAGAGCGGCTAGCTCGTTCAGACAACTGGCTGGGTTGGTCGAGCAATAATCACCCCGATCGCGTTGGGAGCACTTTCAATAAACTGTTGCAGGTCGGACTCGATCTGAACGCCATAAATATCCGAGTGAATGACGCCCAGACGGCCATCCTCGGACCGATGAATAAAGCTGGTATGACTGACATCCAATCCAGGTAGCGACGTGGCGATCGCGATGATATCTCCTGCCTGAAGTTCCTGATAAATCCCGGGAATCTCGGCAGTGGGGATATAGGTCAGCTCTGCAGGAGAGAGTGCAGCTTCCATCTCAGCAATGCATCGGAAATTCTCGTCGTTATCAACGAGTTGGGGATACGCCTCACGATGTGAGGTCATAAAATCAAGCTGCTTTTGCTCCGCAATCCCCCCCAGTTCAGCAGTAATATCGCTGACCCTTCCCTGGCGTTCGTTTTCTCGAATCCAATCGGTGAAGTAATGCAACCGGCTGCAATACCCGTCGATATCTCCATTGCGGTATCTCTGGGCTTGCATGCTCTCAAGAAAGGTCGGGACCGAGTAATCCTGCACTGCAAAGTTTTGCGCCAGTGCCAGTATTGTCTCGACAAAGATGACACAGTCAAACGTCTGCAGATTAACCGACAAGACCTCGCGATCGCTTTGGTCGAGTTGATGTCCCTGATACGGTAACCCCAGAAAATATTCGGCCAACGACTGGATCGAATCACCCATCGTTTCCCGCTCGAGACTGCGCTCGGTGGCGTACCGAGATACCGACTCGAAAATAGCCATGTCTTCAGACGATAGTATCGATCCCTCATCAGCAGATTTCAAGTGACTGACAGGGCTCGGCTTCGGTAACAACTGCCGATCTCGGCCATCAGCCTGGTGGAACGCAGGCCCTACAAACTCCTTATACAGGAGCGGTCGGACATGACCGCTCGAACCATCAGCAATCCTAGCCCCACCTACTGCAACTAGGCTTACGGAAGTAACACACATCAACGCACTCTTTGCCAGCAGCCTAGCCATGTAACAGCCCTCACGCTTACAGGAATCTCTTCTGCCGCCTCTCTTCCAAGCCAAAAACTCGATCGCGCAACGTGGCACAAGCTTACAGGGGCTCGACACACTCGCAATGGGTCGACTGCAGCAGGGATAAAAATCTCACCATTATGCCTTACCCCTGCAAGAGACAGTTTCAAGTCAACCGAACATCTACCACTACTGCAATAGGTTTGGAAGCAATGTCTCTCTAGGAGGATGTCCAAAAATCTGTCCAACAGTCTGCAACGTAGTTTGCAAACTGCCGCCTGAATTGTTCGATTCCAAACCGCTGAGCATTCTCCCGACAATTCCGGATAGAAAATGACATCGCCTCGAACGTTTCAACCGCAGCAACAATACTGTCCACAGTCTGCTCGGAAAACAACACTCCCGTAGGACGATCGCTCTCAATTCCGTTTACGGTCTCCAGCGCTCCGCCAGCCCCATACGCAATGACGGGTGTACCGCATGCCTGAGCCTCCACCACCGTAATCCCAAAATCCTCCTGAGCCGCAAACACAAATGCTCTTGCCCGCTGCAAGTACTCGACAAGCTTGTTGGCCGGCTGATATCCCAACACCTCAATATTGGGCCCCGCCAGCGCCTTCACCCGCGACAAACCAGCACCATCGCCTATCGCCACCAACCGACGATCGGGCATGCGAGAAAACGCCTCCACAATCAGTTCCATCCGCTTGTACGGCACCATCCGACAAGCGGCCAGGTAGTAATCATCCCGCTGCTTGTCTGAATTCAGCTCAAATCGTTCGACGTTCACCGGAGGGTAAATGACACTGGCCTGACGTCGATACACCTTTTGGATTCGCCGAGCGATGAACTTAGAATTTGCGACAATGTAATCCACCCCTTGCGCACTCAGCCGATCCCACTGGCGCAGATTGTGCAAACAATACCGTGCCAATAACCCTTTAGGTCCCCATCTCAATCCAGATTCCGCCAAATACTGATGCTGCAAATCCCAGGCATACCGCATCGGCGAATGAACATAGCTGACATGACATTGGTCCGGTCCAGTCAAAACGCCCTTTGAAACCGCATGCGCACTGGATAGAACGAGGTCGTACGCCGACAGATCTAACTGCTCGATCGCCAGTGGCATCAACGGCAAATACTGCTGATACTTGTGCTTTCCCCACGGCAGCTTCTGAATAAAGGTCGTCTGCACCGGCTTGTGTTGAATAAATGCCTTCAGCTCCGGAGGCAAGTTTTCTACAACCGCAAATAAATCGGCATGCGGAAACAAGTGCAAGAGCTGCTCGACCACCCTCTCCGACCCCGAGTAATCCACAAACCACTCGTGAACAATCGCCACCTTCAAGCTGCGATCGAAAACATCCAGAATCATAGAACCTGCTGTACTCTAGCAATGAATAGAACGTCTGACTAGCGTTGACCCCGCAGCTAGCTACGGGGTATCGGGGGTATCACAGCTCAAATAGC